>WOYM01000077.1 GCA_011620785.1 Methanothrix sp.
ACCATCCAAGCCGGACGGTCCAGTCAAAGATCAATTGTGCATAGAATCATTGGAGCGCCCTGATCCGGGCCCCTTCGTTTCGGGCTCTTGTGATCATGACCTCTCCCCCAACAGATCTCATTGCATCATGAGCTGCGGACTCGATGTCTCTTGTCTGGGTATCGGTGATGGCATAAACCGTTGGCCCAAAGGAGCTGAGGCCGGCGCAAGCAGATCCCGCTGCTCTCATCTCTTCCATGAGGCTGCGCACCAGAGGATGCTGGAGCATTACCTCGATCCTCTTGAACCCGATCTCTTGAATCCGGTTGATCGCCTCTCCAAACTCATCCAGGTCCTCCTCCACCACAGAAGGCAGTATCCTCACAAGGATCTGGTAGCATAGTTCATGAACTTCGGCTGGAGGCAATGGGCAGTACTTTTTGAAGATATCCGCCTCCTGCTGGCCATGAGCGCCCCTGGGAACATCGGGTATTGCGAGCAGAATCTTCCAGTTCTGGGGGAAATCGTGGTGAGCTGTCGCGCTCGCTGGACGAATGCCTGATGATACAGACGAAGGCCTGAAATCCGTCTTCTCTCTTCCCGGTCCAAAGGTGTGCCCTCCATCGATTATAAAGCCGCCCATATCGAAGGCCGCTGTTCCGATCCCGCTTGTTCCGCCGCGGTTGATGGTCCTGGCGATCTCACGCACGCCAACCTCCTTATGATAAAGCTCACAGAGCGCTTTTCCTGCTGCAATTCCAAGCTGCGTTCCCCTGCCCAGGCCCACGTGCATTTTATAATTATCTCTCAAGGTCAGCCGCGCTCCTCCCAGGCCAAAGCGTTCCATTACTGCCTGGGCGGCAGCCTTAGCCCGGTCGGCATCTTCTCCCTCGACCAGGAGTTCGTTGCTTCTCTCCGCTTCAAGCAGGATCCCTGGCTCGTCCAGTGTGATTCCTACTCCACCATCCACGCGGCCGGATGTGCCAGTCAGATCGGTCAGAGTCAAATGGATCCTGGCTGGAGTCTCTATCACCACTTTATTGGCATCCTGAAAGCTGTTGTAGGGGAATGTCTCCTCAATGGCTATCAGCGGTTCTCCTTGCCGGATGATCTTATAATTGCGCTGGAGCACTAGCTCCTTTGGAAAGATGTTGAAGATTTGGCCCAGTTTCCTGTCGGCCTGCAGGAATCCTGCACTGTTAATTTCTCGTCTGGACTCGATTTTGTGCTTTTTCAGGATGACTCCAATTGGAATATCTGCTCGGGTCAGGTCGTCCCGAAAGCTATCCTCCAGCCTTTTTAAAGGCGTGTGAGACACAGCATAAATGAGAGTCTCGCCTGTCCCTGCCTTCTTCAGCTTCACCACTCGATAGTTGACATCTTCTCCGGGATTCAGGTTCAGCTCTTTGGCCACCGCTTGGCTGGAAGGGATGATCTCTTGTGCTAACGTTTCGATCTCGATGGGACTTCCGGTGAGAATCTCCAGAAGGCTGGTCACAGACCCATCGGTCCCTAAAAGCATCTTCTGCACAGGACTCAGCCTGCCTACAATGCTCTCCAGCTCAGCGATCCTTTGAATAGGACATTTGTGAGGACTCTTCATTGCAGAGCCTTCAAGAACTCCCTTTGAGCGGCATCGGCTTCGGCCCGAGTCTGATCGGCCTCTTTGAAGTTGCTGATCATCTGATCGTGGCATTCCTGGGCCATTTCAGCGAAGTTGATCACTCGATCGTGGTAGCTGGATGCCTGGTCCCTCAAGGATTGCGCTTCATCCAGCAGACTCTTCATCTCGCTGGTCTTCTCAAGCTCCTCTTTTCTTCCATTGAACTCCGCCTGCAGGGCAGCAATTTTGTTGACCAGCTGCTTCTCTTTGTCCGGGCTTAAGACCTCAGTCTGTTGCCGGAACTCCAGATAATCTATCTCCCGGCGCAGGTCGGTTATGGACCGCTCACCGGCGCGGTGGTTGTTGTGCTGTTTTCGGATTGAGTCGATCTTTTGATAGAGCAGGCTGACCTTCTCATTGCACTCATCTCTCTTCCTTTTGGACTGTGCCACATTCTTATTGCATTCGTCTCGCAGCTTCTTGAAATCCTGTGCCGTATCGATCAGCTGTTCAGTGGCCCGGTTGAGCTCATTTCGCCTGGCGGCCCATTTGCTCGCCTCAGCGTTTTGCTCCCTGGGTCCATCCTTGAGGCCAAGGGACTTCTGCCCGAGTTCGCCTCTCTTATCATCCAGTTCTCTCAGCATTCCCCACATGCCTCCTATTTAAGCCCGCAATCGGGCCTGGGTCCTACCGAAATCGAAAACCCGGGAATACATCCTGGGCGGCCAAGACTAATGAAGAACGCCGGATGATTTATAGTTTCTGTCAATGCTTCCTCCACATGGAATAACATGCAGTGGCAAAAAAGATAAAAGTATTGTTTAGATCTGAGTCTAAGCCTCCACAGAATTCCCTAATAAACCACCGCTGCCAAGACCTCCTAATCCTCTGCAAAGGCACTGGCCGTTCACCCAATCGCAGTAGGAGTTCTGCTCGCACTCCGTCTTTTCCGGATCATCGGGTTCTGGTATGGGGTTCAGACCTCTGCAAAGACACTGGCCATTCACCCAATCGCAATAGGATTTCTGCTCACACTTCTCCTTTTCCGGATCAACAGGATCTGGCATAGTGCAAAGACACTGGCCGTTCACCCAATCGCAGTAGGAGTTCTTCTCGCATTCCTTCTCAGGATCGAGGGGGGTTGTCTTTTGATAGGGAATGCTATACACATCGATCGTCACAGCATTACTAACGCTGTTGCTTAATGCGAATAAGCTTATATGCCTGCCCGGAGTGTCCGCATAATACCAGATATAGTAGTATCCAGGCGAGACTGATCCCAGGTCGTGCTTCATCGCATATCCGCTGGGATAGATCTCAAGCATGGAGATCGGAGAAGCTGTCGGCACATAGAGAAGCTCCCGTGCCCAGCTACCCAGAGGCATAGTGGCGTACCACGACCAGCTCCCCGATCTTTCAATCCATAGGCCGGGAGAGGCGCGAGGATATTGAACTTCAAATCCGTTCCATCCCAAATAGCTCCCTTTGAAGAAGACCTGCGTGGACTGGCTGGCTTGGACATCAAAGGGCAGGAGCGTCAACAGCTCAGTGTTTGTCGGTGTCTGTGTGGTAGAGAACGCTTGCTCAGTTCCTGCTGCGCTGGCAGTCATTTGTGGTATTTCTGCACCGGCAAGAGCGCCGACGTTGGCCTCAATTCCCTGCAAGGCGGAGCTGGAAGTGCTAAGGCTCTCTGCTTTTTCGCTTCCTGATAGATCATATCCACCTGAGGCTATGCCTGCGAAGGAGATGAAGGCTATCAGAGTCCAGATGACGGCTCGATTTATCATGATTTTACACCTCGTATTCAATTCTTAGTCATATTAGAGTATCACATCTGTTCAAACCGGGGGCTGAAAACATGCAGTTTTTTGTGGATAGGCTAGAATCTGCATGAGCTCGCTCCTAACAATTTTAAATAATTAATCCGAATTTCGTATATTTAATCTTTATTCCTGCAAAATGTTTGCATACCAAATTATAATTTTTTGCTAATTATAGCTCTTATCCTGAAAATAACCTGTTTTTTATAATAAATTATGCGGGGAAAGGGATATCCGCACGTTTTTACGAGTAAATGGATCTATTTTCGGGTAGAATCATAGAGATGATCCCAACAACCTGCGCGATGTACGATATCGCCATTTTACTTTGGATGATGATAGTACCCCCATTCTTCATTACCAATTGAATCAATCTTGATTAAAAGTATATCACGGGAATTATTATTTGAAGATAACCCTGTTAGGATATATCCCCCATCGATAGTTGACTGAATGTCAAAAACAGCATTATATCCTATCCCACCAAAAACTTTTTGCCAGATCTTCTTGCCCATCGAATCAATTTTATATAAGCGTTTCGGATTGGGGTTGCTGTTGGTGGCTTGGATCAGTACCTCCATGGGGGCGGAAATGGCGCTTAAGTTCTTGGGGGGATAGGATGACCCAGGCGCAATCTCAACGCTACCCAGCCTTCAATGGCTCCAATCAGGTCGTCTCGGCATTCTTCAATTGTATCTCCAACCGCTATCACACCCTGGAGACCCGCAACTG
>WOYM01000021.1 GCA_011620785.1 Methanothrix sp.
AGATTGGGGTCCTGGTATAAAAATATTGCTATGTTATTTTGGAAGCTAAACACTACCAATCAGAAGCATATTGCCAATCCATATAGACAGTGCTGGGGTCGCTCCAGATTTCATCTCCAGCACTTCGTCCTTTGATCGCCGGTGCAGAGGAGCACGGAGGGATGATGATGAGAAGATAGATATATAGGCGCTCCCTCCTCTTTCGGCCATGGAAACGAGGCTTGATCCCTGGGGTGCAGTTCATGTGGAAGATTACACCAAGCTCTTCGAGGAGTTTGGGATATCGAGCTTCGATGATATCCTTCCTGAGCTGGTAGATCCTCATCGCTACATGAGGCGCAAGATAATATTCGGCCACAGAAACTACGATGCCGTGCTGGCGGCCATGAAAAGCGGCCGGCCTTTCGCCGTCATGAGCGGCTTTATGCCCACCGGCAGGGCTCACTTCGGCCACATGATGGTGATGAATGAGATCATCTGGCACCAGCAGCAGGGCGGTGATGCCTTCGCTGCGGTGGCCGATATGGAAGCCCATGCGGTACGGGGGATAAGCTGGGAGAGGTGCAGACAGTTTGGCATCGAGGAGTACATCCTCAGCCTCATCGCCCTGGGATTTCAGCCCAAAGAGAACAGCCACATCTATTTTCAGTCCAAGAACTACCACGTCAGAAACCTGGCCTTTGAGCTGGGGATAGAGGCCAACTTCTCCGAGGTCAGCGCCATCTATGGATTCAGCGGAGAGACCTGCATCTCTCATATGGAGAGCGTGATGGCCCAGAGCGCCGATATCCTCCACCCACAGCTCGAGGAGTACGGCGGGCCAAAGCCGGTGGTGATACCGGTGGGTGCAGATCAGGATCCCCATATCAAGCTCACCCGCGACCTCGCCTATAGAATGAGGAGGTTTCTAGTCGAGAGGAGAGGAGACTACATCAGCGTCCGGGGCAAGGCCGCCCGCCGGGAATTGATGCAGGCGGCTGAATCGGCTCTGCGGGGGACGGGGCTGGGACAGGTCAAGAGGTACGAGGAGCATATCGACATTACAGACCTCCAGCTGAGAGAGGGCCAGAGGATCGATGAGGCCCAGCAGGAGATCGAGGAGTTGATCATAAGGCTGGAGACGGAGCACGGAGAGTATGGCTTCATACCCCCTGCCTCCATCTACCACCGCTTCATGACCGGCCTTACTGGGGGGAAGATGTCCTCCTCCAAGCCGGAGAGCTACATCGCTCTGACTGAGGATCCCAAAGAGGCGGCAGGGAAGATCATGCGGGCCATCACTGGCGGCAGGCAGAGCCTGGCAGAGCAGAAGAAGCTGGGAGGAGAGCCGGAGAAGTGCTCCATATATGAGTTCCTTCTATTCCATCTATCTGAGGATGACAAGGAGCTTTTGGAGCTTGACGCTGAATGCCGCAGCGGCAGGAGGATGTGTGGCAATTGCAAGAAGGATGTGGCCGAGAGGATAAAGAGGTTCCTTGACGAGCACCAGCAAGCCCGCGAAGCGGCGCGAGAGAGGCTGCCGGAGTTTGGAATTAGGCTTTAGGCTTTGCTCTATATGCACTCCAGGCTTATCCTTTCTCCGACAGCCAGACCGTGGCCGGGATTGGCCCGCAGGCGGATGTACTGGTCACCGCAATGCACCCCAATTGCGGGGATATCCTTTTGTGCAGTGGCGCTCTCCAGTGCTAAAAGAATATTCTCATCCGGGAACCTGATTTTGTCGCCAATCATAGATGCTTTTTCTTATGTCTGTGATCATAAGCAAGGTCATGGCATGCTAGCCTCAATCGCTATTAACTCCTGCTGTTTTCAGAAGAGGAGTCCGGCCCTGGCAGAGGCCGGAGACCGACGACAGGCGGACGACGGTAAAGGAGGTCAACCAGCTTTCTGTCGCTGTATTCTCTCTAGAGATATTACTAGTTAATAAAACTTTTGCTAATAGTAGCAATATAGCTCAGATACGGGCTTTGGAGGCGAAGAATTCAGCAATGGCATGTAGCTGCAAATCAGCCATCGATCAAGCCTGAAATTCCCTTGACCGGTTCCCGTGTTTTTTTTTAAAAAAATATAAAAATTTGAGCAACATGGCTTGCACCAACTGCAGGAGGCGATTGATGATAAGGCATGTTGATCCCCCATCAGACCTGCTCCCCCATGTATTTGGCAAGATTCTAGATCTATTCTTTTTAGGCGGTTAATCAGAAGATCGCTCATCACAAAGACGGAAATAGTGTTGAAGATGAGTGACCATACACAAAACTGGGCATGGATTTTGATGCTGGCATTATTTTCTGCATTCGCAGCCTGTGCAGAGATGAACTATAATTCAGGAGGCGATGTTCACAAGCAGGGAATGTTCTTGTATTCAGTTCCTGAGGATTGGTGAGGCGATGAGATATTTTCCGATATATCTTCGAAAATTTGAAATCTGAGCAAATCTATCAGCATACAAATGGCACTCTAACTAATCTGTTGTTGTTCTTAAATCGATAATTACTCTAGAAAATATCTTATACTAGTACTGTATAATATTATATCATGCTAAAAAGTAATAAAAATATCCGGCCGAGCAGATCAGTCCGCTCGGAGATAAGGTACTTCGACGACGAACTCAATCCTGTCTCCAGGGATAAAGCCACCTGGGCAGTCTTCCGAGAGGTGGATGAGAAAGGAAACCTTCTCTTCGTTAATGATACAATCGTGAAAGATTTTATGAGATTGTCGGCTTTCGCAGAATGACAAGATCTTCATCCAACCCATGGCGGAAAATGTCGAGTCTGGATGACGCAGCCACGAGGCTTTCCGCATGGATTGTTTTGATCCGGAATGGGAAGAAACTCGGGCTATCAAGTAAGTCTCTCAACGGGGCCGATCCATTGACTCGAGCATGAAGAGCTGTCTCGGTCAGCCAAGAGATCAATTGGGGATCGTCAATGTATAATGTCGTTCCGATTGTGTAGATACCCTTTGACTCGGTCTCCTGAAGCACGCCCCAGTCCAGGTACGAACGTAACACTCGGCGTGCTGAGCGGGAAACAGTCTCCCGCTCGCCGTATTGCTCACGGACCCGGCGCTGCACATGAGCAGCGGCTGCAGAATCCTGAAGCCTCAAGAGCCGACCCACTTGTACAGCCACACTCGACCAGAATGGATAAACGGCCATCACCATGCCCCAATGGATGATCAGATGATCGGATCGGGGAGTACGCTTTAGGTGTTCAAGCCCTTCGTCACGCAGCGCCTCAAGTTCTTTCGGAACCGTCAGCCACGTCTTCAGGAGAATCGTGATTATCTTCTCACGATTGCCGCGCTTGGCTTGGCCGCCCACGGAGACCTTGTCCTTTAGAAGCTCCTGCAGGGCATCTTTAATCACAGCCTCGTCGTTTCCCGCCATGACCAGATTAGCTGTTTGTTCAAACCATTCCAGGCGCACCCGCTGACTGAATCCGATCTGATCGATTCGTCTGGTCATTGGCCCCTCCTCTCGATCTGAACAAGAGGGACAATGAGTTCCTCGACAGAAATACCGCCATGGCTCACAGTACGCTGTTTTTCCTGGACAAATGCCTGTCGAGCAGGAGCCAGAAGTGCGAGGTAATCATCCGGGAGACCAATGGGGCCCCATTCCAGCGCGGACGGAAAACGTTCTTTCACCTTGCTACGAAGTGCTAGGTCGGGATAGATACGCACTCGTTCACCACGAATGTCCGCCACTGCCCCCTCCGCAGGACGGCCACAGCCTTCTGCCTCGATGTTGCCATGGTCAGATGTCAGATAGACCCGAAAGCCCTTATCCAGAAGTAGATTGAGGAGGGTGTTTAGGTATGGCTGTTTGGCCCACTGTCCGACCTGGTTGTGCATCCCGACGGTGCCCATTTCCATTCCATGCATGATTTTGTCGACCTTGTCCACGACCAGTCCTGCAATCCTTGCCTTAGGATGAGATAGTGCTTCTGAAACGGATTCCAGGCTGCCATCGCCCAGACCCTTGATGTACACAACCTCGTTTGGCTTGAAACCGTGGTCCGCCCAGAACTGCACCCAGAGAGCCCGTTCCTTGTCCGTGGTCTGGATGCTGTTCGAGAAAAATATATGGGTTCTCAGACCATACAGCAGTGCTTGAAA
>WOYM01000100.1 GCA_011620785.1 Methanothrix sp.
ATTAATGCATTGAATAGAGAAAAAGCAAGCGGGCGCAGAGGGATTCGAACCCCCGATCTACAGCTTAGGAGGCTGCCGCCTTATCCTGACTAGGCCACGCGCCCTTCTTTTGGACTCTCCTGGTTTAACCAACAGATATATCAACCTTTCCGGATCGGCGGCTCAGATTTTGCTCACCAATTCCATTCAGCGGATGAGAACGCCGCTCAATACTACTACGAACAGACCAAGGAAGAACCATCCAAGGATTCCCTCTGCCATGGCCAGGTGGCGGTAGAAGCCCACAGGATAAGTGTTGACCGGTGCCTGGGAGGTGGTGAACATGGCGATGGAAAAGTAAAGGGCATCGGTGAAAGATACCCTCGCTGTGGGCCTCAGGCGATGGTCTCCAGGAAGCTCCATCCCAACGATCTCGAACTTGTTCATCCCCTTCCCCGCCCAGAAGATCACCCCGAAGAACAGAATGGTAAAGAGGCACCAAAAGGCGGTATAGCTCACCCGGACTCCATAGCCGCAGGAGAGCCAGGATATCAGATCAGAGATCTTTCCCCAGCCCCAGGGTGCCTGGTCCTGCCCGATTCTGCGGTACTGATAGTAGCAGTCGTCGGCATCGTCAAACCACTCCAGGCTCTTGTAGTTCTTGACCAGGGCCAGATAAGCGGCACCATTGTAAACCAGCCGATCCTTTATCACCGCCCAGCGAACCTCCAGCTTGGTGAAATCGGCGTTGTTGAGGTTGATCTTTGAGTCTTCCTGAAGGCTCACGTTGTCCAGACGCATATTATAGAGCCTGGAATCCTCCATATTCAGGTCACCATCAAACCGGGCATTGACGAAATAAGCCAGGTCGTTGAACTTGACCCCCCCGAAGTAGGCTGTTTTGTTGAAATAGACATTGGTGAAATCTGCCAGCCCCCCGAAGCTGGAGAGGCCAAAGGTGCTCCCCAAGAGGAATCCGGCCTCGCGGAAGACCACACTGCCAGCAAATCTGGTGGCGGCAAAAGCAGCATTGCCCTGAAACTGAGCATTCAGAAATGATGTATGGCCGCCGAATTGGGTCTCCAGAAAGCTCACATTGACAAAACTGGCTTCTGCAAAAGAGGCCAGCCGCTGGAACTGAGCGAAATCGAAGTCCACATCCCGGGCAAAGCTGCTGTTGAGGAATATGCCGTCTCCAGCAAACTGGCTGTTCCTAAAGCTGGCGTCTTCAGAGAACTGAGCGCTCAGAAATGAGGCCTGCCCGCCGAAATAGGTGTTACGTAGATCTGCCTGACCCTCGAAGGTGACCCCTGCAAATCCGGCCCCCCCTGCAAATCGGCAACCCAAGAAGTTCACGTTATCCCGAAAGATGCACCCCTGCAGGTCAAGTGGCTCATCAAAGCTCGACGCAGCAAAACTGACCGGCCCCAAGAAGATGCTGTTGGTGATCTTTATCGGCTGCGACAATGATCCCTGTAGCTCTGCCAGCTCCAGTGAGCCGGATATAGTGACATTGTCATACCTAACAGGCTCTCCAGATATCAATTGAGAGATTATATCCTCTGATGCTACGACCTCCTGATTTAACTTTATATGGTGATCTTCATCCGGCTCTGCTGCTGTTGCAGAGCAAATGAATAGCATCAAAAGGACCAAAGCCCATCGGGATATTTCGACCACTGCGCAATAATTGAGCCGTCAGGGATTTATGACTTTGTATTGGAGGGATATCATGCAAGACACAATGGCAGAGAAGACCCTTGCCCGCCAGGGCTATCACCTTGTGGGTTCTGGCGCGGTAAAGCCCTGCCTCTGGTTGAATCGTTCCATGCGGGGTGGCGATCAGTGCTATAAGAACCACTTTTACGGCATAGCCAGCCACCGCTGTGTGCAGATGACACCAACACTTGAGTGCAATCACCTCTGCCTGCACTGCTGGAGGCCGATAGATGACCCAATACCGGGAAAGGAGCCCATGGAGCCGGCTGAGCTCCTGGAAGGGATACTGCGAGGCCAGCAGAGGTTTATCTCCGGCTACGGCGGATCTTCAACCACCGATCCAGTGAGGCTGGTGGAGGCTCGCGAGCCCAAGCATATGGCCATATCCCTGATGGGAGAGCCCACCCTCTACCCTTATCTGAAAGAGTTCATCGATCTGGTCTCAAGGCGGGGCATGACATCATTTCTGGTAAGCAATGCCACCCGTCCAGAGGTTTTGGCGGAGCTAAGACCAACCCAACTCTACCTCAGCCTCAATGCCCCAGATGAAGAGAGGTATCGCCAGATATGCAATCCCACAAAGGACCTCTGGCCGAGGATCCTGGAGTCCCTCGAGCTCTTGAAGGAGCACCGATGCCGCAGCGTTATCCGCATGACCCTGGTTCGAGGCCAAAACATGGAGGGGCTTGAGGATTATGCCCGGCTGATCGGAGATGCTGAGCCGGATTTCGTCGAGCTGAAGGCCTATATGCACCTTGGCCGCTCCCGAACCCGGCTGGAGAGGACGGCCATGCCCCAGCACTCAGAGATCCTGGCCCTGGCGGATTCCTTGGCCGGGCTCTTGGGCTACCATCTCGAAGCGGATGTGCCCCTGAGCAGAGTGGCTCTTCTCTCCCGCGGAAGGATCTCCAGGTTCATAGAGATGAGGGACCATAAGTAGGCAGGAGATTTTCCCGCGCTGGTGATCGATAGTGGTTCATCAGATTTTTCACTGTGGACTTGCCAATAACCTGCCTGGCAACCCTGGCACTGCCCTTCAGTGGGATAACTATTTTTGCAAGTAGTTTCAATTATGGACCCGAGGTTTAAATCGAATATAGGGTGCATGGTCATGGGTCGGCATGGGTGAGTTAATGGATCGCGAAATTAAGATCATACTGGTAGAGGATAATGCCGAGGACATCGCATTTACCAGGCGGGTCTTGAAGCACAATGAGCTAAATGGAAACCTTATCGTTGCCACCAATGGAAAGGAGGCACTGGAAGCCCTGCAGAGCATGAACGGAAGCGATCTGCCCGAGCTCATACTGCTGGACATAAACCTGCCCGATATCAGCGGCATCGACCTTCTCACCCTTATCAAGAAGGAGCAGAGGCTCAAAGATATACCTGTGGTAATCCTCACCGGCTCGAACGAGGATCAGGATATACAGAAATGCTATGACCTGGGGGCGAGCAGCTATCTGGTCAAGCCCATATCCGATGATGCCCTGATGCTAGTCATAGAGAAGCTATTCGATCAGTGACGCAAGAGCTCTGACCACGAGAAGGTTTGCTTTATCGTCCCGTCGCCAGTCCACCGGCGTTTCCATTATCATAGGCAGCTCTCGCAGAGAGGGATGGCAGACGATTGACCGGAAGCCTTCCAGGCCGATCTGTCCCAGGCCTATGTGCTCATGTCGGTCCAGGTGCGAACCAAGGGTGCCCTGGCAGTCGTTCAGATGGACCAGCTTGAGCCGATTTGAGCCTATGCAGCAACCGAACTCCTCTAAAGTCCTCTCCAGGGCGCGGGGGGTGCGAAGATCGTATCCAGCAGCAAAAAGGTGGCAAGTGTCCAGGCACACCCCAAGGCTGCTGGACTGGCCGGGAAGGGACTCGATGATGGAAGCAATATCCTTAAAGGTGCTTCCCATGCTATTTTTTGTCCCGGCGCCGTTCTCCAGGAGCACCATCACATCGCTCCCGGAATCAGCGATGGCCTTCTTCAAGGCCTCAGCTATCCTCTCCCTGCCATTTTTCTTTTCTGTGCCCAGATTGCTTCCCAGGTGGGTCACCAGATATGGTATGCCCAGAAGTCGGCAGCGCACCAGCTCATCGGTCAGAGCCTGCACCGACATCGAGTAGACCTCATCTCGAGGGGAGGCGAGGTTAGGAAGGTAGGGCATATGAGATACGACAGGATGCAGATCATACTCTTTGAGCCGGGAGGAGAAGAGATCCATGGATTGTTGCGGAATGGGCTTGGACCTCCAGCTGCGAGGGTTGGTGGTGAAGATCTGAAAGGCATCGCAGCCCTTCTCCCCCGCTCTGTCAGCCGCCTTTTCCAGGCCGCCGGCAATGGAGACATGCATACCCAGTCGAAGCATAAACCTAGCAGGGATAGAGCAACTGATCAACCTTGCCCAAGGGAAAAATTGATTATAGAAATGGCTAAAAGATAAAACCTGGACCGCAACGCCGATGATGATCGAGCTGTTCTGAGTGGTGATGAGCCCTATGAGTCCTGAGGCGTGCGATTATCTGATCGAGGAACTTCAGCCTTCTAGATCCAGTTCATGCGAGCTTGCGCGCCTCGGCCCAGCGGCTGATGTTGTCAATAAGGTTGAACTCCAGGATCTTTTTCGTATCATAAAGCATATCCGACACTTCGTTGATGGAGAATGACTTCTTCTGGCCGTTCCTGTCGATCACCTCGATCTTATCATCCGGGAGAGCCCGTCCCAACTCTCGCATCATGAGTGCCAGGTCGGAGCATCCTTTTTTAAGATACCTTATGGAGTAATCCGATGTGGCTTGCCTGTCGCTGAGGTTTCTATTGACCTCTTTTATGGACCAGCAAATGGTGAGAATATCACTGTACATCTCGGCACCTCCCAGTCAGTTCATATCATAGATATTTAAACGCTGTGGAAAGGATCAGGGAAAAATGTGGGGCTGGTGAGATTCGAACTCACGATCGACGGGTATCTCCGATACTGAAGTTCTTACAGCGATTGCACCGCTGTAAAAACCCATTTCAGTGCTCCAACGGATCATCAACGACCTCCCCGTCGAGAGATCTCAGCAGACCCGTTGCTCATCATCAAATATACCGCTGGAGCCCATCGCCCTACCTGGCTAGGCCACAGCCCCGGTTTTAAAGCGGGCCGAGAGGGATTTGAACCCCCGACCTAAAGGTTAAGAGCCTTTCGCTCTGCCTGACTAAGCTACCGGCCCGGACCCCATAATGATGATGCTAAATATATACGTTTCGGGTGAAGCAGTGACATGAGGGGCTCTGTGCCAGATCTGCATAATGCTTTTTCAGGAAAAGCTGCTGAAGGCTTCTGGCAGGGCCATATAAAAGGCCAGAAAAATGAGCGGGCAGAAATCAATGCCCTAAAGCGTCCATTCAATAGGTATTGATGTATCTGTCGATCTCCCAGGGATGGACGAATTTGTTATACTCCTCCCATTCCAGCATGCCCAATCGCATGACATTCTCATAGACATGCTCGCCCAGGGCCTCGCGTATCACTTTATCCCCCTCCAGGTGGTCGAGAGCCTCTTTCAGGTTGGAGGGCAGTGTCTGGATTCCCAGGGATTTTCGTTCTGCTGCTGTGAGATGGTACACATTCAAATCCACGGGATCGCCGGGATCGATGCCTCTTTTTATTCCGTCAAGGCCTGCTGCCAGGACGACGGCGAATGTCAGATAGGGATTGCAGCTGGTATCAGGGGATCGGAACTCCAGGCGGGTGGATAGGCCCCGGCCTGAGGGGATGCGAATAAGCGAGGAGCGGTTCGGCCCGGACCAGGTTATATAGACGGGAGCCTCGAACCCGGATACCAGCCGCTTATAGGAGTTGATCAGGGGATTGGCGATGGCGGTAATGGCGCTGGCATGCTCTATCAGGCCGCCCACGAATAACCTGGCCAGATCGCTGATGTTCAATGGAGTCTCGGGATCATAAAAGGCATTCTCCAGGCCCCGGAATAGGGAGATGTTGACATGCATTCCGCTGCCTGCTGCGCCGTAAACCGGCTTGGGCATGAATGTCGCCCTCAATCCCTGGCGCATGGCAATGGTCTTGGTGACGTACTTGAATGTTACCACCTTATCGGCATTCTTGATCGCATCGTCATAGACGAAGTCTATCTCATGCTGGCCCCGGGCAACCTCATGATGAGAGGCCTCGATGGTGAAGCCCATCTTGATCAGAGCCCTGGTTATCTCCCGGCGCACATCCTCTGCCAGGTCCACCGGGCCGAGGTCGAAGTAGCCCCCAAAGTCGTGTGGAGTGGTAGCAGAGCCGCCATTTCCCTTTTCAAATAGGAAGAACTCCAGCTCAGGGCCGACGTTCATCTTGAATCCCATCTCCTTCGCCCGCTCCAGCTGGCGGTATAGCACCCGGCGGGGAGCACCCTCGAAGGGCAACCCATTGGGAAGATGCACATCGCAGATCAATCGAGCCTCGTTGACATCGTCTTTGGTGCTCCAGGGCAAGAGGCTGAATGTGGAGAGATCGGGCCGGAGGACCATATCCGACTCCTGAATTCTGGCGAAGCCCTCGATGGATGACCCATCAAAGGAGATGCCGCTCTTCAAAGCCTTTCCCATCTGGGTGGCGGGAATGGCGACATTCTTCACTATTCCCGATATATCTGTGAACTGCAACCGGAGGAACTCAACGTTCTTCTCCTGAATGATCTTAAGCATCTGCTCTTGGGAATACATTCGGTTATCATCTCCTGCGCGAGCCGCAAGTCATCCTGCAACCTGCAGGAACTTGCGGAGGTAGGGCCAGAGCCGTACCTGAGCATCAATGAAGATACGGGACTATTGCCTCTGCCTCAACCTGGTGTTTTAAATAGCTAACTATAGAGGAAATATGCTTATTTAGGGTTAAAATCCTCAAATGAATCTGATGTCCGGCAATAGAGTTCTGGTAGTGGATGCGGGAGGCAGAGGAAATGCCATAGCCCATGCCTTTGCCCGGAGTGGGTCGGTGGAGAGGGTCTATGTGGCCCCAGGCAATGCGGGCAGCGAGATGATGGATAAGTGCCGCCTGGCGGCGATCGAGGATAAGGTGCCCAAAAGCATCAGCGAGTTGCTCGCTTTTGTGAAAAAAGAGAAGATCGATCTCACCTTCGTAGGTCCGGAAGGCTACCTCTCCGAGGGAATCGTCGATATATTTCAGGAGGACGGCCAGAGGATCCTGGGGCCGAAGAGAGAGGCAGCAGTGCTCGAGAACAGCAAATGCCAGACCAAGGATCTCCTCAAAAAGCTCCGTGTTCCGGTCCCACCCTGCCAGAACTTCAGCGATCCACAGGAGGCAAAAGAGTACGTTCAGCAGCGCTGCTCCGAGGAGCCGGGAAGAGGATTGGTGGTCAAGGCGGACGGCCTGGCTGCGGGAAAGGGATCCATCGTCTGTGCTACCCCGGAGGAGGCTGCCTCCGCCATCGAGCGCATCATGGTGAGCCCCAGGCTCTTTGGCGAGGCAGGAGATCGGATAGAGATCGAAGATCGGCTGGAGGGCAAAGAGCTGATGTTCTTCGCCCTGAGCGACGGCCACACCGTCCAGGCGATGCAATCAGCACTGGACTACAAGCAGGCCTTCTCTCCGGATGAGAGTGTGGCCATCCGCCTCTTCAACAAGCTGGCAGGTAATCCCAACCAGGACAACAACCCAAACACAGGTGGCATGGGAGGCTTCTCCCCTCACCCCTGGCTGGACGAGGAGCTGACTGAGAGGATAATGAAAAAGATCGCTCTCCCCACGGTGCGCGGCTTCAAAGAGAGCTGTGGCCAGGAGTACAGGGGGGTGATCTACTTCGGCCTGATGATCTCTGAGGACAAGGAGCCGGCAGTCCTAGAGATCAATGTCAGGCTGGGAGATCCTGAGGCAGAGGTGATACTTCCCAGGCTTCAGACGGACTTCTACCAGCTTTCCATGGCAGTGGTGGATGGAAGGCTGGATGAGCTTCCTTTGCAATGGTCAGACGACCTCTGCCTGGGTATATGCGCCATATCCGGCCGGGCGATCAAGCCTCTCTCATCCACCGGTCCGGAGCGGCCCGGTTATCCGGGCGAGCACTATACCAATATGCCTATCAACGGCCTGGAGAGAGTGGACCCGGAGGTCATAGTCTATCACAATGGCACTGCCTGGGGCACCGACTCTGCAGGCAACAGGAGGCTGTACACCACCGGCGGCCGGGTCTTCACCCTGGTAGCCCGGGGCAAGAGCCTGGCTGAAGCCAGGGCAAAAGCATATGAGAACATCAAACGGGTCCGGTTCAACGGAATGCGCTACCGAAAGGACATCGGCCTGGGATACATCTGAATGGATTGAGGAGCAAGATCGAGAATGATCATATTTGGCCTGGAAGGAACTGCCTGGAACCTCAGCGCCGCACTGGTGGATGAGTCGGGGGCGATTTATGAGAAGAGCGCTACTTACACCCCGGCCAGAGGAGGAATCCATCCCCGAGAGGCCTCACAGCACCATGCCGAGCACATGGGGGCGGTGGTGGGAGATGTCCTCGCCCAGGCTCGGCAGAGGGGACTGAAGCTGGAAGGTGTGGCCTTCTCCCAGGGACCGGGCCTGGGGCCTTGCCTGCGCACAGTAGCCACTGCCGCCCGGGCCCTCTCATTGCGCTTTGATATTCCTCTGGTGGGGGTTAATCACTGCGTCGCCCATATAGAGGTGGGCAAATGGCAGTCAGGTGCCCGCGATCCTGCGGTGATCTACGTGAGCGGCGCCAACTCCCAGGTCCTGGCCCTGCGCCAGGGAAGATACAGGATATTCGGCGAGACCCTGGACATCAGCGTGGGAAATGCCATCGACAAGTTCGCCCGCTCTGTGGGCCTTGCCCATCCCGGCGGCCCGAAGGTGGAGGAGCTGGCTCGGAAAGCTAAAAATTACATTCCCCTCCCCTATACTGTGAAGGGCATGGACCTCTCCTTCTCCGGCCTGTCCACTGCCGCAACCGAGGCAGCAGGAAAGCATGATCTGGAAGACGTCTGCTATAGCCTGCAGGAGACGGCCTTCGCCATGCTGGTGGAGGTGACGGAGAGGGCCATGGCCCATGCCGAGAAGAGGGAGGCCATGCTGGTGGGAGGAGTGGGGGCGAACGCCCGCCTGGGGGAGATGATGAGGATCATGTGCCACGAGAGGGGAGCGGAGTTCTTCTTACCGCCCCGCCCGTTCATGGGGGACAACGGCAGCATGATCGCCTACACCGGCCTCTTGATGCTCAAGAGCGGCGTCTCTACCCCACTGGACCAATCCCATGTTCGGCCCGGGTACAGGACGGACGAGGTTCCTGTCTCCTGGGCCTGATCATCGGCCCTATTTTCCCGGTTCCGGCCCCTCTGCCTGCGATCTTGAGCGCCAGTTCTCTTCTTTTGGAGGCTCTATGTCAAGCAGGACGAAGTATCTGCCCTCATGCGGAGGGCGGTCGATCTCCAGATCACCCCGGCCAGTTGTGCCCTCGATGCAGGACGATATAGTGAGATTGATCCTGCCCAGAATGGCGGAATCATTGCCTGCAGAGAGGGAGTCCAGGTCGGCCAGGTCGGCCTCAAGGTGGGTGGAGTTGTTCGAGCCGGGAAGGGAACGGACATTGATGGCCGCATAAAGTCTCCGGTCGAAGATCAGGCTCCCCCGGTGGACCTCGTCTCCCACATTCTCCCGGATGTCGTCTTTGATCTCCTCCAGGCTCTTGTTGGAGGCCACCAGCTCGCGGATCTGCTCGGGCTTAACGGGCAGCAGAACCTCCACCTTCAATCGGAGGGGATGGGACTCATTTCCCCTAATGGCAAAGCCGTGGCCGCTAAACAGCAGATCAACCGGCAGACCCATAGGGATATCTGGATTCCGATAGAGCTCCTCGCCGCCTCTTCTCTCCGGGCTCATCTGATCATTGCCGCCGTCAAATCCTTCCATCTGATCGGCCTGAACCTCATCCACAAGGCCAACAGATATCAGGCCTGCCAGCAGCACCGCCAGAGCCGGATAGAGAATTCCTCTGCTAACTTCATTCATCGAAATTCGCCTGCCAAATACCTACTGCAACTCAATCCAATTTAAAACATCTCCAAAGTGAGGAAAAAAGGATGGACGGCAGACTGCGGCTCTGCCGTGCACCATTTCGGGGCGAATGTTATGTACGCTCAGGCCACAAGACGGCGGTACTGGATCGAGACCCAGTTGATGATTCCTTCTTTGGCCTGCATATCTTTGGCCTCATCTACCAGCTCATTTATGGTCATATTGTTCTGGGCCTCCACCTTCGTCTTCCACTGATCCCGGATCTCATTGAGGGTCATGTTCTCAAGCTCATTGGTCTTCTGATCATATAGATCCAGGATCTGATTGAGGCTCATCTCGCCCAGCTCCTCTACGTTGACATCATCCATGAGCGATATAGGGGTAAAGCCGCATCCCAGGATGCCAAACCCGCAAGATCCGGCAGGCGAAGCATCCCGGAAATCCATCCACTCCCCGCCCCTGGTATTCATCCGTCCGCAAAAGGGCATCTCCTCTTCCAGAGAGCTGTTAAGAGCGCTCTTTTCCAGCTCCTTTATCTCCCCCAGGGTCATGTTGCCCAGCTCCTCTGAGGTGACATTGAGTGGAGCATGGATCATCATCCCACGTGCATGCATTCCCATTCCCCGATCCATGGGCATGGACAATGCCCCAGATATGAGCAGACAGGATGCCGCCAGGGCAATCAGAGCTATCCTCCAATTAAGTTCGTTCAACTTCATCTACCACACTACCTTTTAAATTTTCATTACACTGGGAAGGGAGTCATTTTCTCCTTCCGTCAAACACCACCTCATGCCGAACGATAGAAATAATAAGAGCAGAACGAACCATCGGAAAAGGGGATAAAATAGAATTAGGAACGTTCCCTTTGGGACAAAAACCAATCAGATAGTTCTATTATGTTTGTTCTGCCCCATTCTTTCTTAGTTACCAGCTTTCTCCTCTCTAAAGAGATTAAAATGCCGGTTAGTGACGATTTAGGGGTTTTTGTCTCATATCTGATCTCAGCCTGGGTCATTCTGCCCCCATGCTTGACCAGGGTCGATATGACCGCCTGCTCTCTGTGGGTAAGGGTCTGAATGACCGCCTCCATCTCCCGGCTCAGCTGGATTCTCTGCGTGCCGGACCGGCGAGACTCCTCAATATCAGCAGCGTGTTCATAGGCAGCGCCCTCATCGCCAGAAGGTGGACTGGAGATGGTGCTGCCACCATTCGCGAAGGCGCTGGAAAGAGAGGTGGACGGGCCGGAGATGGGAGGCGGACTTTCATCAACGGATTGGCCTGGACTGGTTGAGCATTCGTCCCCGCTCACAGCACAAGTTGAAGAAAGAGCGGGGGACATGGTTGGATCCGCATTCGCCTGCGAGCCATTTCCCAGAGAAGAGGGGCTACTGGTCGATTGGTGCCTGCGCCTCCTGAGGATCACCCCCAGAACGGATCCTATAGCCAGAATGAATGCCCCAGCCAGGAGCAAGATGAGACTGATACCAGAGCCGGGATAGCCTGGAGGAAGGCCTGGGGGGATGGCCGGAAGAGAGAAGGGTGCTGATCCCGCAGCCAAGGTTTGCTGATACTGAATGGATATCGAGGGATCCTGCACCTCATAGCCCTGCACATCCGCCACAAGGGAATCATTGAAGGCGGAGAGATGATACTCGAGGCCCAGAGAGGCATTGATCTGGCCCAGGCGCATATCACCGGGCAGATAAAAGGTGATCCTGTAGTCCTCGAATAATCCTTTTGCATCCAAGTTTAGAGTCCAGACCTGGCTTGTCTTTGCGGTCAGGCCGTCGGTGAGGGCATAAAGCCGATGAGTATCGTTCTCATACTGGTACTCCGAGGTCGCGAGAAAATCCAGGCCGGAGATATTATCCGCATAGCCGGTAACCAGGGCCTTTCCCGCTGGGTCCAGATAGACATTGAGAATGAGGCTATCCTGCGTGGATGCCTCCTCCATTCCAAAAGAGAGGGAGAGGAGAAGAAATAAAGAGGATATGCCGAGCAGGAAAATGCTGGCCAGGAAAGCGAATTGCCAGCGGTGAGTACGTCTCCTGTCGATCCAACTTATCATAGCGTATCCCATCTTTAGCCTGGATCTATTTAAAATCACTTTTTTCCTGGCCGATTCGGCAGGCAACAGGCATCCTCCAGCCCTCTCCAAAGCTTTTATCGATCACCTTAAGTCCGAGAGCGGCCTGAACCCTCTTGAATTCAGCGTTCTTGACCATGGATATGACCCTGTCCACCATCGTTTCGTTCAATCCGGCTCTAAGCAGATCCGCCCGGGATTGGTGCTCATCGATATATCGCTTGAGGATTTCATCCAGCAGGGGATAAGGCGGCAGGCTATCCTGATCGGTCTGACCGGGCCGGAGCTCTGCAGAAGGAGGCTTGTTTATGATGCTCGGAGGAATGATCGATTTGCCGGAGGTGGAGTTGAGCCATTCTGCTATCCGGTAGACCATGGTCTTGGGCAGGTCGGAGATGACGGCCAGACCTCCGGCCATATCGCCATAGATGGTGCAGTAGCCCACGGAGAGCTCTGACCTGTTCCCGGTAGCCAGAAGGATAGAGCCGTACTTATTGGACAGGGCCATGAGGAGTGTGGCGCGGATTCTGGCCTGGATGTTCTCCTCGGTGACGCCCTTCGGCCGTCCAGCGAAATGCTCCGCCAGCTCCAACTCAAAAGAGCCCATGATATCGGTGAGACGGATGGTGATGGTTTTTATGCCCAGGTTGGCGGCCAAGGCCAGGGCATCGCCGATGCTGCTCTGGCGGGTATAAGGCGAGGGCAGAAGAACGCCCAGGACGTTATTCTGCCCCAGGGCCTGAACGGCAATGGCTGCCACCAGGGAGGAGTCGATCCCTCCAGAAAGCCCCAGGAGGACGCTGGAAAAGCCGCATTTATGCACGTAATCCCTCGTCCCCAGGACCAGGGCCCTCCAGACCTCCGCCTCGAAAGTGAGATCGTCTTCTGCTATGATCTCTTTTGGCTCATCCAGGTCTGCTACGATGATATCCTCCTCAAATCCCCGTCCTCTGGCAGTAAGGCGGCCTGCGGCATCAAAAAAGCAGCTTCTACCGTCGAATATCAGATCATCGTTCCCGCCCACCTGATTGACATAAAAGATGGGCAGGCAGTGCTTTTTGGCGAGATCTGATAGCATTGCCTCCCGAAGGAGCTGCTTTCCCGCGGTGAAGGGGGAGGCGGACAGGTTGACTATAGCGTCAGCGCCTTTGGCCCGAAGCTCTGCAATGGGATCGGGCCGATCCTGCCTTTCGCTATCGCCGCTGCCCATAAGAAGCTCGCCTATCAGTATGCCCAGGGATTGGCCCTCGATCTGCAGAATGCGAGGCTCCTTTCCCCGCTGGAAGTAGCGGCCCTCGTGGAATAGATCGCAACCAGAGAGCATGCTCTTCTGAAAAGTCTCAGTCACCTTCCCTCCCCGGATCAGGGCAGCAGAGTTGAAAAGAGGGCGCTCCCCGGCAGAGGTGTCCGGCTCTGCCAGGCCCACCAGAATCGGAGGGAGGTCAGCCAGCTCTTCGGCCAGCCCATCCAGAGCCTGCCAGCTCCGCTCCACAAATTCCTCATTGAGAAGCAGATCGCATGGCGGATAGCCCGGAAGGACGAGCTCGGATGTGACGGCTAAATCGAAATCCGGCGCGCGACGAATGGCCCGGGCGATGAGATCCTTATTTCCGGCCAGGTCGCCCACAGTGGGATTTAGCTGCAATAAGGCGATTTTCATTCCCCGGAATCTGCCTCCATCTGCGATATCACCCGACCGGACCTTTCGGAGAAGGCCTCTGCTGCTGCATGAAGGGCGGAAACTGCACCTGCTGGCCCCTCCTCCATATCAGTGCTCACCAGGAGCATGGCATTGACATCCGAGGAGGTCATCCAGGCGATATCCGAGCAGCCTATGCCCTCGCTCATATTGTCCTTGACTGCAGCCAGTAGAGCTTCTATTGCCGCCACAATCCTCTCCGGCTCGATCTGGGCGGGGATGATGATCTGCACACCAGTCTCCAGATGGATCAGGCCCATGCCCGGGCCGATGCTGGACTTTGCCTCTGTATCGCTCATGAAAGGATATATGCGCAACAGGGGTTTATAACGTTGGGGTCAAGAGGTAGAGAAGACCCACCTCCTTCGGGGGGTGAGATGAATCGTACCCCTTGCATGATTACTTTTTCACGTCTTCATCTAAATCTAGAAGTCTAGCTATGATATCATCATAGCTTTCTCCTTTCGATCTTAAGTAATATTACGTCGTATTACGCTATAGTTCCCGAGCAATTGTCTAGGAAACAGTCTTTCGCCTCTATGAGGTAGGGCACTCCTGGATCTACCAGGAGAAAGACGGTGAACGAAAGACAATCGCTTTGCGTGGCATGATTCCCGCAAGGGAATGGTCTGAGTCAAGTGGAAAGACTTGGCAACAACGGCGTCAAGATCTCCACGCAAGGCAGGCCGCCAGGTAGAGAGAAATCTGTGAAACCTCAGAGCTTCGCTAGCTTTGTGTCAACCGGCCTAACGTACCCCGCTAACCGGGAGGTACAAGCCCTTCCACTTTAGGGGAGGAGTAGTTGACTAATCCCAGCCGTACGAGATCCACATTCCGGTATGATTCAGCATGATGGCAAGCCTGCTCTTCTATTATGCGAATCATTCTCGCGAAGCAAGAGGGGCAGGGAGGCTTTTGGGGTCTTAGCTCGGCCCGGTCAAGGTGCGATCTGGCACGTGGCGGGAATTTGAAGGCCAGGATGCGTGCGCGACGCAGATGAGGGGACGGGCAAGGGAAGGGCTGCGAGGAGAAGCCAAAGACGCATGTCGTGTACGCATATCATTGAATTGGCATCTTGAATGCCATTAGCTTCTTGATAGTCCATATATTATCAGTCAGTCCTTCTGCCATATCAGGTGTTCTTTTCATCCATTTCTTCCTGCCTTGATCAATTCTTAGCCGAAGTGACTTGTGAGGCTTGACAAAATTATACCAAGCTTGGAAAAAGTCCATAGCATGAGTATGTCCCCCCAAGATCTTGCGGCAATTCATGCTCTTGCGCACAAATCGAGCCAATGAATTGCGAATTGTGAGATTCAGCCGCTCAATATATGCTGTATTGATCTTTCCTCCCGAATCGGCACCGTGCAACTGCATAACTCTTCTGGATCACCATAAACAACACGCTGTATTACCTCAACGAGTCGTACCTTCTTTCTTTTATTGCATAAAGAGTGCTAACAAGTGACGCAATTGACCATTTGCTGTCAAAATGGACCACATGCATTCGATTTCCATGATGATTTTCAGTAGTCTTCACCCATGACCTAAAATCAAACTGCGTGCGGCCACCCCACCCTAATTCATCTAATTGAACCACATTTCTGGCAGACTGTGCGTGGCACTCTGGCATGGATAAATGCCTTAAATTGGAAAAAATTGAGATGCCGCCATACTTTATCCTTTGTATCGTGAATACAATTATCCTGAGTTTTGCAATTCGAGCATTCGAATCTGCTTCCTGGGATAAAATCGATATGAATATCAAGTTGCTTTTTAGCAGCGCTGAATTCTATAGATTTGATATACCACGGATCTTGTAGATTCAATGCAAGCTTGAATAGGTCTTCTTGAGATAGAGTCACAGATAATAATTCAAGAAATGATATTATTAAACCTTACCCCAAACCCACTCAGAACAGCGAGGAACCAGATTTTGCATGAATTATCCCGATCATTTGAACCTAACCTCCCGAAAAATTCAGGCGCACAGGTTTGGCAACTGGAGTATTTCCCTCTGTATTTTGTCATTTCGTGCTGTGTTGGATAACTTTTTCGGAACTTCATCTCTAGATATCGATTATTGGCTAATTTTCGTTCCTGACCAGAATGGCCTTCTGCTTGCGGTTTTGAGGGACTTATCCAACACAGCATCATTTTGGGGACTAATATCTGCCCATACGCCAAAGTGATACTTTTAACCTTAACAGGAGAGCAAAAGTTGCCATCGGTGCTCTGACCAGAAAGATCATCTGTATTCTCCATCACCTGATCATCAATCGCGAGATGCTCGAGGATGAAGCTATGAACGATCCAAGCGAATTAAGCCTGGTAGGTCTTCCTCAGCCCCTGAGATGATTATCGCAGACGCAATTCGGATTCTCGTCAGAGCTGGATACGCGGTCCAAAAAGATCCGAGCAGGAAGGAGGATAGGTCGCTGCATTCTCCTTCACCGGATTGCTTTCATGGCAATTAAAATCAAAAAATAGAGAATATATATTTAGATCAGGTCAGCGTAAAGTCCGCTATCCTGGCATCATCGTAGCTGTTCTCTCCGGCATGATACTTGTCCCTAACCTGAACCTGTATCTGGTACTGGCCGGATTTGAACATACTGGTCACCCAAGACCAATATTTGTTGGGAATCCATGCTGAGTAGTCCTTCCACAGGCCATTGGTCTGAGGTCCTTTCACCAGATATCTGAAGTAGAGGGTATCCCCATCGGGATCGATGGTCTCTGTGGTCCACCTGATCCTTGGCCCGGCCTGCATGGGGCTGGTCGCATCCACCGTGAAACTGGTTATGCGCGGAGGTTGGTTGGATGTGGTTGATGTCTGCTGGGTTGCAGGAGGCTGAGTGGCAGGCGTGGATGGTGCTGGAGTTGAAGGCGTCTGACTTCCCTTTGGTGGTTGCTCGACAGAGTAATACACCGTTACTGGGTTGCCTGGTGTGTAATACGAAGGATAATTGATTTGCGGATATGGTTGTTGATAATATGTAGGCGGATAATACGAGATTACATCTATGACTATGGCATTGCTCACCTGGCTACCGATGACAAACAGCAATATGTGCTGGCCAACAGTATCCGCATAGAAGTTGATCTGGTTGTACCCTGGATAGAAGTAGAAGGAATTCTTATACAGCTGTCCATTGGGATTTATCTCGTATAGATAACCATTACCTCCCGTGGAAGTCGTAGCCAATATTGATAGGATTGCGCCCTGTGGTACTATGGCATACTGTGACCAGCTAGTTGATCCCTGGATCCACAGAGAATTTCCGCCTGTATAAGTAGCATAAGTCTGGTATTGGGTGTACGGCACTGCCTGCATCTGATAGCCGAAGAAGATCGTAGTTGGTGTAGCACTTTTTATTTCATGCTTCTTGGGAGCTTCGATATGCTCCTTAGGCGCCGATCCTGAGGGCATAGAGTAGAAATCCGAGTACTGAGCTAGCGCTAGCTGTGATATCTGCTGATTCACAACCTCCCCATCAGCTACGTTCGCCACATTGGATGCTATCTGAGATATGCTGGAGGTCTGGTCGGCTGCCTGAACCGATGATAGGCATGCCAGCAGGACCAGTATCCCAATGGTAATACTTAACCGGTGCTTCTTCATGTTTTTTTTTCACCTCTCTATTAGCCATATTATTGGTCTCATGATATAAGCCCATATGATTGCGGAGCTTAAGATGTTCTTTCTACAAAATTTATAAAACAGTTTTGATAGAATGTTTATGGGTGCCACCAATATATCATGAGGAGGCTGATGTAACTGAAATCGAAGCATGGTCTTATGCAGATGCCGATTTCGGCGACTCCAGTGCATGGCAGGAGGTTTTCATGAGCGGCTCAGCAGGATACGCCTATGCAAATGCGTTCTCTGATTATCCAGTGGATGCTGAGGCTCATTTGAATTTGCCTTACATCGCAGGAGGTCTTTTTGGCGGTATGGATGCCTACCAGAACGGACTCGCTGCTACGACGTCTGTTTGGTAAGAATAGTCTAGTAATCTGAGTCTTGGATAAGCGAGCCCCGGATCAGAGGACTCGCTTATCCTCGATTCATTTGTGGGCCAAGAGGGCATTGGATGATCCCGGAACGGTGGGTAATGATGGGATAAAGCTCGAAGTCCACAACAGAATAGAGAACCGGCTGCTCATTAGATATTGAGAACCTGCAAGAAGCGGAGCGAAAGTGAAAAGTGGGGGCAAAATGGCTATATATGCCTTCGACTGGACTTTGTTAACACCATAACCACCGGTCTGAAGCCAATGTGATCGACTGTGCTCATGACAACCTGACAAAACGTGTTGAGGGCTGCGATGCAACGGGCGGATCTATGTCTGTGCGTCCAACATTTCGGCACCAGGATCCACCTGGCTCACTCTGATGTTCAGCGGATGTTCCGTAAGCAAGACAGCCCAATTGGACGCCATCGATGGTGGAGAGATGTCAATCGCATGCAGGTCGGCCATAAACGACATAAGTTCATAAATGTCAATCGCGATATCATATAATGATGTGAGAATAGCATGTGTAGTGAGCAAGCAATCAATTTTACACCTTCATCCAAAGGCCTGCGCCTGGACAATTTCTGATCAGGCCTTTAAAATAATGATCGTCGAAACATACTGCTAGGTGTCTTTAGACTGGATATTGGGCAGCTAAATCCGCCGATCAATAGAAAATCTTCCTCGAAGTAGGGTTCTTCCCCCGACGGGGAAGAGCGTCCATAGCAGCCCAGGGGATTTGCACGCATATGATGGTCTCATTTCGTCCAACTAATTCATTACATGCTTCTTAAAGGGGACATCAGACTGTGGGTTTATTTCGGAGGAATTGGAGGGCGTCCAGCTAGGATCTAGAAACGAATACAGGTAGCCGATCTCTCCATGCCAGTATACATTTTCCAGAGAGTTTGATGACGGTATCCGGGTGCTGTTCAGCAAATTGTAGGTCGAGTTAGTGGAATTAAATGTCGTGTTCAGTCTATTGGGATATGGTGCGGCATAATTTGGAGGAATAAATGAGCTTGGTACCCAATTGTCATTCAGGAATGAACCTATAAATGGTGTTGCCATTATATTTGAGTCCAGATATATCGATGACAGCTTTTGGTCGCTCATAAATATACCTATTGAAGGGGTAATCTGGCTGTTCTGAGAGTTCACAAGATTTGCCTCACTAAGGGTGAGATTATCGTCGAGGAACTCGTCTATAGAAGGGGTAAACCGAGCATTTGCTTCGGTCTGCATAGTTTTATAATCAGATTCGTTTCCATCTTCTGTTGATGAGCTGAGCAAGAATGGCTGCTTTGCCCAAATCGCTGGTGTAAGTAAGCTCAGGCCTAGTATAGCCATAATTAGAGGTATTGCGTACTTCATGAATTAAGGTATCGATGCAAGAGGCGATAAACCTTCTGCTCTGATGAGATTCATTCACCGAAACTAAAAAAAGATTTGAAAGGGGCAGGCTAAAGCCTCCCCCTGTCTTGCTTCACGATTTCCTTAAGCAATCCTATTTAAACAATAGTCACAATATTCTGCTGCTGTTGGCTAACCAGGTCGGCCAAGCTAGCCGCCTCAATATGCTGGTTCAGCATGCCACTCGCATTAGTATCCCATTCTACGAGATTAAGCTGGAGCAGTTCTGCAATCGTCCCTGCTGACATGTCGGTCTCAGCTCCAGCTATGTTGGTCTGACCAACAACGAATGTGTCGGCACCAGTAACGGAGGCGCGGTTCCGGAGAAATTGACCAATAGTTTCACCAGTAGCTCCGGCCTGCGCAAGCTGTGCAAGATTTCCATTGCCTCCAAGCAGTATTCCTAAATTATCCCCAAACTGTGTTACATCGGCCATACCGGTTGCACCTAGGATTATGCTCTGTCCCATTGCATTATTACCTATGCCACTAATATCATGAATTCCTGCTTCGTTAGATGCTTGCTGGAGGGTGTTCTCGCCGATTGAACCAGACTGAATTAGCTGACCAATCCATGCATTTCCACCTTCAACAATCGCATAGTTGGATCCAAGCTGCTGAGCGTCTAATTCTGCAGTTGCACCTTGAGTTATGCTCTGGCCTAGTATAGCAAAATCACCTAACACCTGCCCCTCATTGGCCGCCGCTTGGGTTACTGAATCGCCTTCGGCAGACTGTGTAGATCCCTGGTTAACATTTACATCTTCCCCTTCAGCCAAACCAGTGTTCAGAGCCTGTTGTGTTACATCTCCTGAGCCCACAGCTCCCTGTGAGTTGCTTTGGTACAGTATGGCCTCATCTCCTGCGACCTGAGCATCATTCGATGCGCCTTGAGTTATATCCCCGCCTTCGGCCATAGATACCGTGTCTTGCATTGATACTACCGGATCAGCATATGCCGCTGAGGATAATAGAATGCATGCCATTACCATTATTCCAATAAGTCTCATATGAGTCCTCCTTTCTATTTTCTATTACTATCGGTTTACTCAGACATTCAACTATATAAAATACACGTTCGGTTATGATGGACGCCGAATATAATTATGGCTACCCCGATGTGAGTTGTTTTTGGGAAATGGATGAATTGGAGTAACTATTCAGCCCTGCTTGCGGAATCAGGTCGTGTACTCATATTACTGAATGGGCACCCTAAATGCCATTAGCTCCTTAATAGTCCAGACATGATCAGTCAATCCTTCTGCCATCGCAGGTGTTCTTTTCATCCATTTTTTCCTGCCCTGATCAACTCTTAGCCGAAGTGACTTGTGTGGCTTGACAAAGTTATACCAAGCTTGGAAAAAATTCAGAGCATGAGTATGCCGCCCCAA
>WOYM01000085.1 GCA_011620785.1 Methanothrix sp.
CGCATCTTTATTCACAGCGTATGCACTGACTTGCAGGGCGACAGCTTCAATTTTTCTGCTGCTTTTGTTGAACAGACACCCATCCGTCGCATCTCCTTCACCACTCCCGCCCCCGAGCGCGCCCGCCTGGTGGCAGAGCTGCAGCAGCTCTATGACGAAGGAAAGCACGATGAGATCCTGGCCGGAGTGGAGGCATGCCTGCCCAGGGACGAATCTGGCAGCTTCATCACCGAGGGGGAAAAGTCGGATGTGGTCCACGATCTTCTCGCCTTCCTGGCGGAGAGGATGCTGGAGATGAACAAGCAAAAGCAGAAGGAGATCCGGGGCTTCCTGGACTGGCTGGAGGGCTACCTGGGGGCGAAGATCGAGGATCTCAAGCCCAAGACCAGGATTCTGAGCTACTACGAGAGCGATTATGAGAGCCTGCTGGCGGTTCTTAAGAAGAACAAAAAGAAGCTGACGATCGACCCCTCCCGCCGGGAGCCGGCGGAATTGCTGCGGGCGGAGTTCGAGGGGTCCAAAAAGAAGCTCGGCCCCCTGATGGAGAGGATCAGGAGGACGGATGAGCTGATCGATGCCGTGGTCTACAGGCTTTACGGGCTGACGGATGAGGAGATCGGGATTGTGGAAGGAAATTCAACGTGAAGATGGCCTTGAACTATCCTGAAACATTAAAGTCGCCCTCGCTAATGCCCCGGACGCCCGACTGAAAAAACTGCACACCATACCCCCATTTCTCGAATCAAGGCAAAGCGTCATTCCGCCATTCTGCTGGGCTGGAGAAGACTTAAAAGTGATCGGAACCAGAACATTTATTCATGATAAATGATGTGCATTTTGTTCAGGGAGGCGATATCTGCCATGACGGTTACCTTTGAGCCTCGCACCAGATTGAAGCATCTGGAGGAGTATGTGTCAAAGATCCACCTGAAGCTCCCCCCAGAGGAGGCAAAGGTGCAGCTCTTGAGGTGCAGGATCGCGGCCTACAGCCTGATCGCCGAGATCGGGGAGAAGGCATACAACAAAGCATTTGTGGACCAGATCTTCGCCCAGGCCTACCGGAACCTCTCTGAATCAACCGGTCAGGATCTGCGAGACCCCTTCTCAGATCCCTGCACCAGCCAGTACCAGATCCTGGATGAGCTGAGGTCCTATGGCCGGAGGGACCTGTCCGAGCCTTTCCTGCGATTCATCCGGGCGGAGTTCAAGAAGGCCTTCATCCCCACGATGAGGATCTTGACCGACCTGTGCCATTCGGAGAACAAGTACTCCTGGGAGGAGGTGAAGCTGCAGCTTGTGGAGATCATGGATCAATTGGGGGTGGATGTAACCTGGGAGGAGTGCGAGGAGAAGCTGGAGACGTATCTGAAAAAGATAGGTGGAACCATTTATATAAATTGAGTTCTTTCGGAATAATTCATGAATACCAGGGGCAAAAGACCAGAAGCTCAGAACCGGACCGTCCTGCAGAAAGTGGCCAGAGGAATAATGCTCATGCGAGGCCTTCAAACCGATTTCTCGCCGGAGTGCCTCTCTGAACTCGCCCGTATCAACGGTCCAGCCAAGGCTGATGGCGCCCCCCATATCCGCGACCTGAGAGGGCTGCTTTGGGCCTCCATAGATAACGATGACTCCGAGGACCTGGATCAGCTTACCGTAGCCGAGCCCCTCCATGACGGAAAGGCCAGGATCAGGGTAGCAGTGGCAGACGTGGACAGCCTGGTCCACAAGGACTCAGCCATAGACCAGGATGCCCAGGCCAACACCACCTCCGTCTACACCGCTGCCCAGATCTTCCCCATGCTCCCTCTGAAGCTCTCCACCAACCTCACCTCCCTTAACTTGAACCAGGACCGCCTGGCGGTGGTGGTGGATATGACCATCGCCCCGGACGGCTCTCTGGTCGACTCGGACGTCTACCGGGCGGTGGTGCATAACCACGCCAAGCTGGCCTATAACAGCGTGGCCGCCTGGCTGGAGGGAACTGAGCCCATGCCCCAAGCGGTAAGCGCCGTAGACGGCCTGGCCGAGAACCTGCTCCTCCAGGATAAGGTGGCCCAGAATATGAAGAGCCTCCGCCATGCTCAGGGCGCTTTAAGCCTGGAGACCATCGAGGCAAAACCGGTCTTCAAGGGAGAGAGGCTCTGCGACCTTTTAGTGGAGGAGACCAACCGGGCCAAACAGATCATCGAGGACTTCATGGTCGCCGCCAATGGAGTGACCGTCCGCTATCTGACGGAGCGAAATATACCCTCCATTCGCAGAGTGGTGCGGGTTCCCAAGAGATGGGACCGGATCGTGCAGATCGCCGCTCAGCATGCCTTCAAGCTTCCTCCTAACCCCAGCTCCAGAAAGCTGGAGATATTCCTGAACATGATGAAGAAGAAAGATCCCCTCCGCTTCCCCGATCTATCTTTAGCCGTAATCAAGCTGCTGGGAAATGGCGAGTATGTGGCGGAGCTGCCCGGCACGGAGCCCATAGGCCACTTCGGCCTGGCGGTAAAGGATTACGCCCACTCCACCGCCCCCAACCGGCGCTATCCCGATCTGATCACCCAGAGGCTGCTCAAAGCAGCCATTGAGAATAAGCCTCTGCCCTACACAATACGTGAGCTGGACCGGCTGGCCGACCATTGCACCCGGAAAGAGGATATCGTGGCCAAGGTGGAGCGGCAGGTGAGCAAGTCAGCTGCCGCACTACTCATCGAGCCCCGGATCGGGGAGAGGTTTAGCGCCATGGTCACCGGCTCATCGGAGAAGGGCACCTGGGTGCGGCTGCTTGACATTCCAGTGGAAGGGATGCTCAAAGGAAAAAGAAAGGGAATCGATGTGGGTGATGAAGTCACTGTGGAACTGATCTCGGTGGATGTGAATCTTGGGTTCATCGACTTCAAGCAGGTGGAGGATAGGATCGAATAGGCCTGTCAAAGGGGGATGGATCCAACCGGGTCAATCCCCAAAAGCAGCCCGTCCTAAAAGATCGTGGTAACAAGATAGCCAGCTGCAGGGTAGCCAGCTGAAGAATACTCTTCCCCTGCCTACTCCTCATGCACGGGAATCTTCACCGATTCCGCCTCCGACAGCATCCTTAATCATAATTCGATCTGATTCATCCGTGATATCAACCCCAATATAGATTGTAGCACCTGAAAATAGATATTCCCATCCTCCTAAGCCTCAAAAGGTCAGCCCTCAAAGAAATAGGGCAGAGCTTCATCGATATTGGAGACCTCGACCACATTCAGGCCCAGCTCCTCCTTTGCCGCCTGGGAGATGTTCAGAGTTCTGGGCACATATTTGGACCTCATGATATCGAAACCTAGATCGGTTGACCTGCGCTCAACCTGCCTCTCATAATAGATGACATCGGCCTGGCCCTGGGGGATCAAAAAGTACTTGTAGCCTGCATCTGACACCGCTTTTGTCTTTTCCAGCACGCTGCCGATCTGGCCAATGGATCCGTCCTCGTTTATGGTTCCAGTTATCACCGCATCCTTTTTGATATCCCTGTTCTCCAGGGCGGCAATGGTGAGGATGGCCGCTGCCGCTCCAGCGCTCTCTCCACCAATGAGCTGCGCTCTGGTGGAGGTGAAGTTAAAGACGAAATCCATATCCAGTTTGGCGCCGGGATAGCGGGACCGGGCAACAGCCACCGCCTTCTTTACGGCATATTGAACCTCGGGCTCGGAGAAGGGATTGGTGTCGATCAGGATGTCATTGCTGCCAGGAATCAGCCTCAGGTTCATCTTGCCCATGACCCCAACCTCATCATCAGAAACCGCCACTATCGGTATGCTCTTCTGGGCCATGGTGATGCTCCCCCCGGGAGGATCGCTCTGGCTGTAGACCGATAACCCCAGGGGGCCAGACAGCTCCCTGACCTCCTCCTTCAAGGCGGAGAACTCGCCCTCCAGGCTGTAGATGTAATAGGAGTTTGCCAGGGAGAGCAGGAGGAGAAACCCCAATGCTATCAAGAGGCCTGCATTGCCAGGTCCTGCATTGCTGCTCATATCCGGTCGGCTTTGGGATTTGCAGGATAAGAAGATTTCCCCTTAACAGCACTCCGGGGGCTCGGGCTCGATCACCCTGGCGATCTG
>WOYM01000043.1 GCA_011620785.1 Methanothrix sp.
CGGGAAATGTTTGGCATCTCTGCTCAGATGGCTGTTAGGGCCATATCCAAGTCCTAAGCTGCCTGTCGTGATCTGTGATTACCATGCTCCAAGGCTTGACAGAATCCGAGGTCAGGCCGATCTCATCTTCCAGAATGGGACATTCTATCTTTGTGTTGTGGTCGATGTTCCCGAGCCAAAGAAGTTTGTTCCTCAAAATGTTCTTGGTGTTGATCTTGGAATCAAGAACATTGCAGTTGATTCTTCGGGTGAAGAGTTCTCTGGTGAGAAGATTGAAAAAGTTAGATCCAAAATCGATAACCTCAAAGCCGATCTTCAGAGCTGTGGAACAGATAGCGCAAAACGTCATCTGAAGAAGCTTTCCGGTAAAGAAGCTAGATTCCATAGAGACGTTAATCATTGCATCTCTAAGAAGCTGGTTGCGAAGGCCATAGACACCTCGTCTGCTATCGTGTTGGAAGATCTTTCTGGCATAAGAGAGAGGATAACGGTTCCAATGGCTCAGAGGCGCAAACAGCATGGAGCTTCTATCAACTCAGGCAATATATCGACTACAAGGCCGCCATAGCTGGTGTGCCCGTGATCTGCATTGATCCTGCTTATACTTCCCAGGAATGCCCTATCTGTCATCTTATATCTCGATCCAACCGTCCTACAAGGGACGAATTTTCGTGTGTCTGCTGCGGCTTCTCTGGTCCGGCTGACACAATCGCAGCGCGGAATATTGCGGCAAGGGTATCAGTCAATATGCCCATCGTGGCCCGACTTTTTGCGGAGCTACAAGCCCATCCCTTCAGGGAGGGGTAGTTGACAAAAAAGATTTCCAAACTATAATTTTAAATATGAATCGATTTTATGTAATATCATCTGGATAAGAATTGATTGAGGAGAGATGAGATATGAATAGAAGGGGGATAATTCTCATGCTGCTGACGGCGGTCATCGCCGTCTGCGGGCAATGCCAGGCGACAGAGATTCCCGCTTCCCAGGATGTTTACGTCAGCCTGGGAACAGGAAATGAGACGGTATACAACCAGAGCGATACACTGCTTTGCGCCACCAATGTGCCGGATACAAACAATACCACTTTGAACAGCTATCCCGGGGTTCCATTAATACAATTCAACCTTTCCGGCATAGACATTGCAGATGACGACATCGCAATTCTGGTGCTCAAAGCAGCATCGGTGCGTCAGATGGATCGCTCTGGCATTGTGGCTCTGGTGACCATCGGCTCGGACTGGGATGAGCAATCCGATATCACCACCTTCCTGGTCAACATCCTGCCTGCCAGGAACCTGATAGTGAAAAATGACCTCACTCTGATGAGCACCAATAGCGATGGCGATGATATCTATGCCTTCGATGTCTCCCAAAAGCTCATGCAGGCAAAGGAAAGAGGGGACAAGGTATCATTCCTCCTGGAGGCCATTGGCAACAGCACGACTGAGATCGACTTTCTGTCCAGAGAGAGCGGCCAGGGGCCATATCTGATGATCATGCCCTATCCTGGGCTGCCCATATCCGGCTATGCGGATCAGGCCATCCCTGCTGGTCAGCCGGTCAAGGCTGATCAAGCAGAACCGGAGGGTATCTTGGGGCAGATGAATCAGACAGATCAAATCCTATCCCCGGACTCTGTCTCAGCAGAGCCTCCCGTTCATACATTCTGACTGGCACAATAAAGATCAAGGCCAGGGGTAGCCAGGTGCCTGGAATGCCAGGTCAATCCGGAACCTTCCCAGATGCCTGTGACCATCTGACAGTTGATCTCATCTATGCCTTTTTTATTTTTGTTCTGAGCAAAGGCCGTTTCCAAAAAGCAGAAATAGCCATAATGAGCTAAACTGCCTTGATGGACTTCTTCTCCCATGCATTGCTTCCCTATCTCTTGGGCCGCTTCTTGAGGATCAGGAGAGATTATCTTGCCGCCCTGGTGCTCGGCGGAATAGCTCCCGACCTGGACATGCTGGTGGTGTGGATCAATCAGATTCATCCGACCTCTTATCTCATAGTTCACAGGGGTTTCACCCATACGTTCCTCTTCGGCTTCTTCGTGGCAGCAATCCTCCTCTTTCTGGTCTCACGCAACTGGATAAAGACCGGGTCCAGGGGTATTGTCACTAAAGACCTGCAGTTCTCGCCCACGACCCTGGCCTATTCCTATGCCGGAATAATCAGCCACCTCTTCTTAGACTTTCTCACCTCGGGAGGCGTTCCCCTCTTCTATCCTCTGACCGCTGCCAGGTACTCAGCAGAGATCTTCAGCCATTTAGAGATCGTGATAATGATCGCTACCCTTCTATTTATGGCGAAGCTCTTCCGGGACCGGCCAGAGATGAAAATCGATAAAAAGGTGTCCGCCGCCTTTCTCATATTTCTTCTGGTCATAAGCGGAATAAGGCTGGAGGGCAAAGAAATGGCGAATGGCTTTCATGATGACGGCTTCAAGATCTATCCGGACTCAAATCTCTTCCAGTGGACCATGCTGAAAAACGATAGCAATAACAATAGTTTCCTGATCTCCAAGTTCAATATCTTTGCTGGATTGCTGCCGGAAAATGCATCCTATCTTCACCAAAATGCCCCGCTCCATAAAGATGGATTGGACGAAGCCCTCAAAAGAGCTGAGAGCCTCCCCCAGGTCAAGCTCTTCCGGTGGAGATCCAGTGCAGTAGCGATCAACGCCTCTGAAAAAGAAGGGAATTGGATCATAGAGTACTACGATCCAGTGATCGTGGCTCAGTACATGAACAGCTGGCGCCCGCTGAATGCCAGCTCCAGAGGTTTTGGATCCATCCAGGTCATAGCAAATGAGACTGAGGCGGAGCTCCTCTAGCGAAGTCGTCCCGATGGAGCGTCACAAAGCCGGATCTGCGCCTTCTGACTCCATCCGACAAGGCCTCAGACCTCCCAGATCTCCAGGGGCATCTCCGTCAGCCTCAGGGCTCCGGATGATGTCGTCAGGAAGGTGTCCTCCACCCCTAAGACCCCTTTGCCTGGATAGATGATCTTTGGCTCCACGGCGATGGTCATCCCTTCCTGGATCTCGTGGTCCAGCGGGGCGAGCACCGGATACTCATCCAGCTCAAGGCCGACACCGTGGCCCACGAAGCCGCATTTGCTCCCTACCGGTCCACCCAGGAAATCGCCGTAGCCCAGACGCGCCCCCTCTGATTCGGAGAGCTCGAACAGCTCTCTAGCCGTCCTGCCCGGCTTCATCTCCCTGGCGATGGCCTCCTCGATCTGGCAGGAGGCCTCGTAAGCCTCCACGAGCTCCGGCTCGATCTTGCCCAAAGAGAAGATCCTGGTGGCATCGGCGATATATCCATTGCAGATGCCCACAGTGTCCACAAATATCGGTTCGTTTCTCTTTATCTTTCTGTAGCCTGGACCATGGGGAAACACCACCGAGGTTCCCTTGCCGCCGGTGGGTGAGGCCAGGAAGCTGGGGATGGCAGCGCTTGATCCGGACATTATATGGCCTATGGGAACGATGCTGTTGAAGCGGCGAAAGCGCAGGGATCCCTGATGGCCCATCAGCCTCATCTCCGATTCCATGCGGCACATCAGCTCCACCTCAGTCATTCCCTCTTTAATATGATCCGGAACGGTGGAGAATCCCTCCACCAGCATCTGTGCTGCTTCCTTGGCCAGTTTTATCTCGAACTCTGACTTGACTGAGCGGATATGCTTGATCCTCTCGGCAACATCGACAAAAGAAGCATCCTCCAGGGCCTTGTTCACCCTAAAGTAGAAGCTGCAGGGAAGGACATCCATCTCAAGGCCAATGGTGGCGCTCGTTTTGATGCCCAGGTCCTCTTTTAGATTTCTCATATTCTTCAGTGGCCGGACCTCCAGGGGCGACTCCTCCTTTGCCCTCTCCAGGCTTCTTTTCATCATAACAATCGGCTCGCCGTCTCTGGGGATGTAGACCAGCCCGTTCTGGGCGGTCCCAGAGAAGTAGCACATATCCACCGCCTGAAATAGGAGTGCTCCGTCGATGTCGTCCATCCGGTCTTTTAGCTTTTTTATCCTGCCATCGATCTCTGACTTGGGGTGAAGAACATAATCCATTTTGCCTGCCTCTTATAATCCATTTATTATCTTTTTTTGTCATCAACTGCTGGTCCATTGCCGGCCATGGTTTGAGCCTGGTCATTGCAGTGTATTGCTGGCTATGCGTTTTTGCCATTCTGTCAGTAGCTGTTGCATGGCTGATCATCTTGATCATTTATTTACCTAACCATCTTTGATCAATTGAATCATACACATGGCATTGCCCACTGATTGCCATGGCATCTTCAAGTCAGGTGCATAACAGGATCGTTGCCTCACCAGTGTATCCGGCGCAGGCTGAAACCTTTATATGGGTGCCCTGATTAAATGCATTAATAGACCCGCTGAATAAGGCAGTTGAGCATCAGCAGCAGGATAATGCAGTTGAACGGAGCAGTTGAGCAAGACAGTGGTGGCATATCGAATATTCATCTACTCAAATAAATGAGGTTTCCGCAAAAAATGACTTTAAAGATCGCTGTGGACATCGACGGGGTGCTGGCAGATCAGGTGGCTGCTGTTCTGAGGGAGATCGAAAGGGAATACGGCCTCGTGTATTCCAAGAGCGATGTCGATCGTGCGCACTGGACCTTCGAGGGAAGGGAGGTCTGGGAGGAGATATCTAGATTGCTTTCGGATCCAGAATATGTGATGCAGGTGCCAATTATCCATGGCTCGCAAAGGGGGATAAAGAAGCTCAGCCACCATGATATCTTCGTGGTGACCGCCAGGAGGCCGCATACCGAAGAGGCTACCCGCAGATGGCTGAGCGCCCATTTTCCTTCCCTGAAGGGCTACTACTGGGCCAGAACAGGGACCAAGCATAATGTGCCATCGGATGTGCTTATCGATGACCTGGACATCAATATAGTGGAGTTCGTGAAGAGCGATCCAGATCGGCATGGAATTCTATTTCAGCACCCATGGAGCCTGAACGGCACTGGAATTGAGGATTACAGCAGCCAGGTCTCATACTGCCCGGAATGGGAGAGCGTTGTGAAGGCGATAGACAGCATTGACCTCTCACGCCAGTGAATTCTCGCTACTGGTGAGATCGATCTTTTATGGTTAAGCCAAAAAACGATTATTTTATGGGCTTCTGTCCCCTGGCCTGCGCTTTCTGTCGCCTCTCCTCCTGCTTTTCTTTCTTCTTATCCTTTCTTGCCTCTCCTCCAGCATTCTTCTTGAATAGGTTGATCATTGTCGATCTCCTCAATTAAACCCGATTATTGTTAAATGCTGACCATTTCTATATCAATCTATTCCCCTTTTAAGATAGATTCTCCATTGAGAATATAATAATGTGCAAAGAGCGAATGACATCTGACCACAGCTGACCTGCATAATCTTCTCTTTTCAGAGCGATAGGCTGATTATGGAAGAAGAAGAATCCAAACAGGAATGAACTGAGAGGAATTGACATAGGACGCAAATGAGGAGAGCTGAGCAATGAAAGATAAAAAGATCCTGAAAGAGTTCAAGAATACTTATCCTGAGAAGTTCCTGCCCCCGGAGACCATATTCAGCCACATCCATGCAGGAGACAGGATCTTCATAGGGACCGGCTGCGGTGAGCCTCAATTCCTGGTGGCTGAGCTGGTCAACTACGTCAACAATAATCCCAAAGCGTTCTTCGATGCGGAACTGATCCACATCTGGACGCTTGGCGTGGCTCCTTATACCGATGAAAAGTTCCAGGATAACTTCAGGCTTGACTCCTTCTTTGTGGGAGACAGCACCAGAAACCCGGTCAACCGTGGCGCAGCGGATTATACCCCCATCTTCCTCTCTTCCGTTCCCGATCTCTTCCGCTCAGAGATGGTTCCAGTGGATATAGCCCTGGTCCAGACCTCTCTTCCGGATAAGCACGGCTACCTGAGCCTGGGAATAAGCGTGGATGTGGTCAAGGCAGCCCTGGAAAAGGCAGAGATCGTCGTGGCCCAGGTGAATGAAAACATGCCTCGAACGCATGGTGATGGCTTCATTCATATCAAAGATATCGACTTTATCCTTCCCCATGACGAGCCTCTCCTCGAGTATTCCGTTAAGGCTCCCAACGATATCGTGCAGAGGATCGGAAAATACGTCGCTCGCATCATAGAGGATGGCTCAACCATTCAGGTGGGATACGGTCTGATACCGGACGAGGTGGTGCACAGCCTCGAGGACAAAAAGGACCTGGGAGTGCATACGGAGCTCTTGAGCGATGGCATCGTCGAGCTGATGAAAAAGGGAGTTGTCACCAATCAGAAGAAGATCCACAATCCAGGAAAGACCATCGCCTCATTCTGCATGGGAAGCCGGGATACCTACGATTTCCTGGACGAGAATCCGTCGATCGAGTTCAAGAGGATCGACTACACCAACAATCCCCTCATAATCTCCCGAAATAGGATGATGACCGCCATCAACAGCGCCATGGAGGTGGACCTGACCGGCCAGGCAACAGCAGAATCTCTGGGAGGTACCTTCTACAGCGGCATCGGCGGTCAGGCGGACTTCATACGGGGAGCGGTCCTCAGCCCGGGCGGCAAGACCATTCTCGCCTTCCCTTCCACTGCTCTGAACGACAGCGTCTCCCGCATCGTTCCCGTCCTGCAGGAGGGAGCCGGGATCACTTTAACCAGGGGAGACGTGCATTATATGGTGACTGAATACGGAATCGCCTATTTGCATGGCAAGAACATCCGGGAGAGAGCCATGGACCTCATCGCCATCGCCCATCCCAAGTTCCGCCCCTGGCTGATAGAGGCCGCCCGGAAGAGAAATCTAATCTACAAAGATCAGGTCTTCATCCCTGGCGAGAAGGGAATGTATCCCGAGGAGTTGGAGACATACAGGACCACCAAGAAAGGCCTGGAGATATTCCTCCGGCCGGTGAAGATAACGGACGAGCCCATGCTCAAGGACTTCTTCTACGATCTATCCGAGGATAGCATGTACATGAGGTTCTTCTCTGCCCGGAAGGATATGCCCCATAAGAGGCTGCAGGACTTCGTTATTGTGGACTGGAGCCTGAAGATGGAGATCCTGGCGGTGATCAAGGAGAAGGAGAGAGAAAGAGAGACCATTATCGCCCTTGGCCAGTACGAGCTGAACCCGGACAAGTACATGGCAGAGGTGGCAATAGTGGTGAAGGACGAGTATCATGGAATGGGAGTGGGCAAAGAGCTTCTCTCTTATCTGACATACATCGCCAGAAGGCATGGGCTGCTTGGCTTTACCGCAGACACCCTGGTAGAGAACAAGGCCATGGTGAGCTTATTTGAGAAGATGGGATTCTATACAGAGAAAAGAAGAGAAGAAGGGGTATATGAGATGAAGATGCTCTTCCGCAAATCCAAGGAGCAGAACCGGGAGGATGTGATATGAGAAATAGCATCGCAGATAATCCCTGGTGAGCCTTTTATCCGTTGAGCTGCATATGATCCTTTCATGAGCAATGAGCTGAAAGCTGCTATCCAGAAATGGTGCGAAAAGTTGGAGATACCCCTGCTGGGAGTGGCCAGCGTGGATCGATGGAAAGAACCCCCATTTCAGCCTTGGATGCCGGAGGAGTTCTATCCCCAGTCGATATATCCCGAAGCCCGGTCGGTGATAGTCATAGGCCTGCCAATCAGCCTGCCAGTTCTGGAAACGTCGCCCTCCGTCTATTACCGAGAGCTATACAGCACAGTCAACTCCCTTCTCGACCAGTACACCTACCGCCTGGCCAGCTATCTCACCCAATTGGGCCATCCTTCCGTCTTCGTTCCCAGGGATGGATACATCGGGATTAAGGCGCTGCTGAAAAATCCGGTGGCAATCTTCTCCCACCGCCATGCTGCCTTTCTGGCAGGCCTGGGAAGCTTCGGTGTGAACAATATGCTCCTGACGCCAGATTATGGTCCACGGGTGCGCTTCGGCTCTGTCTTCACCTCCGCAGTTCTTCCATCGGACCCGATGAAAGAGGAGAAGCTCTGCTCTGAATGCATGCGCTGCGTCAAGATGTGTCCGGTCAATGCGCTGGATGAGAGGGATTACCCCCAGGGTCTGACCAATAAGAAGAGCTGTGCCGAGCATAGCAATGATCTGAACCAGAAGGGCATATCCCCTTGCGGAATTTGCATCAAGGTCTGCCCGGTGGGTCTGGACCGGCGGCTGTTTCGCCGGGAGGATATATCGATCTACTCCCGGCGTGATCGGTTCCCCGAGGGTCATCGGGCCTGGGAGCATGCGCAAAACTACGGAGGGATATGAGAAAAGGTTGAGGGCTCTGATTATGATATGTGCATGATGCAAATTATGCAAAATTGAATCAGGAAAACATTCCTTTCAGCCCTTTTTCGATCCCCTCATCCATCTCCTGGCAGTAACCGTGCACCCTGCAGCCCACTGAGACCAAGCTCTTGGGCTGAGAAGCGAGGGCGAAAGTCTTCTCTGCCAGAGGATAGGGTATCACCGTATCGTTTTCCGACTGAATCATGGCCAGTGGCCGGGGCGCGATCAGAGGGAGATAGGTCTCAGGATCTATGGATCGATAGAAGCGAATGGTATCCTCATCCTTGATGCCCGACTGGGCAAAGGCTGCATCAGTACCATAGCCGCAGGTGCTTATGGCCAGAACGCCCTTAGATCTCTCGTCCAGGGCGCAGGCGATGATAGCAGTTCGAGCTCCGTTGCTCTCTCCGGCATAGACGATCTTCTCCGGGTCGATCTCGGGCACAGAGCGCAGGATCTCTGCCGCAGACAGGGCATCATGGATCATCATATGCTCGATCGGCTCCGAGCCCTCCAAAAAGAGCTCAAGATCTGCGTTAACATCGATTGCCCCCAGATTTCTCTGGTCCAGGGTGATAGTGGCATAGCCCAGGTCGGCCAGGCGCTTTGCCAATCCCTGCTCCCGCTCCTTGGTCACTGTGGCTCCGGGCAGGAGCACTATGCCGGGAATACCGTCTCTATCATTCGCCTCATCGCTGACGGTCCGGCTGAATTTTGGGATTCTCAATAGTCCTGCTATCTCTGCTCCTCTGCTCGCAAACTGAACGGCAATCAGAGAGCTGTTGTCATCGGTCTTCTCCTCGCTCAGATTGAAGCTGGGACTTTGGAGCTGATAAGACAACCTGCCATCTTCGTCTACCCTCCAGTCCAGGCTATGGCTCTTCGTAGCTGGAGTGCTGCCGGGAAGACCCATCCAGCCAATGAATAAGGCGATTATCAGGGCGGCTATGAAAAGTCCTGCTCCTGCCTTGTAGCTTGCCATTTTCTCACATCAGCTCTTCACCAGACCTAGAAAAGGCTGGCGAAAAGGATCTTGAGATCGATAACCTATTGAGTATGAGGAGATGAGTGATCCTGGAGAAATCCGGAAAAGAAGATAAATGAATTCGCCCCCGTAATAGCCTCTCAAGAGGGAGGCAGAGAGAAGATCTTTATGAGGCGAGCATCTCCTATCATTCATACGGCCTAAAACATGGCTGGCAAAAAAATTTAAAGAATCGTATCAGTATGCCCTTTAGATGCTTGGAGCCCATTCCTGCTCGGCCAGGTTGATCAGAGTTCCGTTATCGCTTACCTCATAGCCAATGGGAATTTTACCCCAACTCCACAAGTTATCATTCGCTGACAGGCTGGTGTTGCCAGTCTGATTTGTCTGGTTTTGCAGTATGCTCTCCTGGGCTGCGGAGGGGCTGGAAGAGCTTCCGGTCAGATTGGCCAGTATTGCCATGCCAGCATCTCTGCTGATGTTCACTGTATCTGTCGACTGGCTGCTGCATGCTATCGCTAAAAGAATCAATACAGAAATTATATACATATTCATAAATATAACCACCTATGGCGTTATACCAGGACACTCCAATGATATCCTTGATAGGAGGATTCGACCAACGGCATTTTTTAGATGCTGCAGTCGCCCTTATCTATCAGCTTATTCCTTCTTCCTTCTTTCTATGCTCGGTCCAACATATCAATTTTTGTGGCTATTTTCGCTCATCTGCATGGCTGCTGGTGCAGGGGCTGCCTTCCCACTCAGGAGAGAGATATAGTTAAGATTTAAACAGCTTCTTGATCATCCCCATAAATCCACTGCCTCCGTCCTGTGCGGATAGGATATCCTTCATCATTGCTTCTGCTTCAGGTGACGAAGTGAGTGCCATCTTCGATTGCTCATCAAGCAGCTTTGAGAGATCATCCGGTTTCATCTCCTTTTATGAGGAGCTTTTTGTCAAGTGTCTTTTTGGCGATCGATTGCTGAATGGGAATCATGCTGCTTCCCAGTATGGAATTGAGCATGCCCGGTCCAAAGGATGAGCTGCTGCCGCCAAGGTATTTGGCCATGTCCTGCATTGAGTTGCCCTTAGCTGACTCGGAAAGACCGCTCAAGATAGCGTTCGCTCCATTTTTGCTGGAGGCTTTGCTGCTCATGGCTCCCAATAATAGGGGCAGGCCCATCTCCTGGGCGGATTTGGTGGATTGTTCGTCTGCACCAACTTTGCTGCTTATCATAGAGAGATTATCTCCCGACATAAGCTGTTCCATTGCCATATTATATAACTCCTTTCTCGGGACATTCAGCAGTACCAATCAGAGTTAAGAATTATCAGAACAAAAAAGATTGATGAGTTAGGACCATCCTCATACCCTTTTGCCAATCACTCCTTCCTATGATTCCAGTATCTTCCCGTACTCCAACTCGCTCTTGGGATGGGGCTCTTTTATCTCATCAGGGTAGCCAAAGGCGATCATGCATTCCACCTTCGACCCCTCCGGCAGATCTAGGGCCTTTCGGATATAGTCCTCAGAGGTTTGGCCATCATTATGCATCCGGTTTCTGATCTGGATCCAGCATGATCCCAGCCCCAGGCTCTGGCCAGTCAGCTGCAGGATGATGGAAGCGATGGAGCAGTCTTCAATCCAGACGTCCGATTCCTCGTTCCTGGCTATGACCACCACACCCAGACCGGCTCCCTTCAGGAATCCCGAGCCGCTTTGTTTGGCGCGGGACAGCACCTCCAGCATATCCTTATCGGTGATGAACAAAAGCCGCCAGGGATTGACCCCCCGGGAGCTTGGTGAGCGCAAAGCAGCCTCCTTGAGTTGATCAATGATCTGTTCATCGATCTTCACATCCTTGTATTTCCTGATGCTCCGCCGGTCTCTCAAAATATCTAGCATAATCGTCCTCTACTATCGTTTATCTTCCGTCTTCCAATCTTCTATCTTCCATATCTTATTTCCATCTTTCGTCTTCCGTCTTCTCCGGGTTTATGCTCTCTCCTCAAACGAAGAAAATATATCAGATGCGGTCGATTGAAGAAATAGAGGTGACAAGTTCAATGGATAAGAAGATCGTCTATTTTGATGAGGGAGGACCGGAAAATACCCTAGAGACATTCCGGCTGGTGCAGGAAAGATCAAGCAGCCTGAACATCAAGAAGATAGTCCTGGCCTCCACCACCGGAGCCACCGCGGCCAAGGCGATGGACTTTTTCAGCCAGGATGGTATCAAGCTGATAGTAGTGCCCCATCAGTGGGATTTTCATCGAGAGCTGAATGCCTTTCCTGAGCCGCTGACGAGAGAGCTGCGCAGAGAGGGGCATGAGGTTCATTTTGGGACGATGCTCTTCCATACCGACGGCCTCTACGGCTCAAACATCGCTACCACAATGGCTAACCTCCTGCGATGCTTCTGCCAGGGGGTAAAGGTCTGCTTCGAGATAGTGCTCATGGCCACAGATGCCGGCCTCCTGGCCTCGGGAGAGAAGGTAATAGCAATAGCAGGGACCGCCTCCGGATCGGATACCGCTCTGGTGATGCAGGCCGCCTCCAGCCAGCATCTGCGGAGGCTAAGGGTCAATGAGATCATCTGCAAGCCTCTCAATCCCTTGAATATCGACGAGCTGAAGGTAAGGTGAGAAGAAGCTGGAGGATGAGATTGAGGGAGAGGAAAGGAGACAATGTAGGTGCAGGAAAAGGAATGAAAAAGGAAAGAGGGAGCCCGTGCAGGGATACTATAAGCGCTTGGCTGTGATAGAGCCCCCTGGATCATCAGGGAGGCTCAATACAGTCGGGCTCAACCCGGTCAGGCTCTGCGCAAGCAGGCCTGAGCCAAACTCGGGCTCGTCCCATCGACTCCTCAGCTCGAATTGCAGCATGCTGACAGCGGATTTAAACATGGATCAACCTTTGTTGAATCCTCCACCACACTCAACACTGACATTTTTGATTTATTCGAGCCGCAGCCATTGCTCACCGTCAGTCTGTAGCCGCCGGAATCAGATGGTTTCGGGTTAAGGATTATCAATGAGGGTGATACCTCTCCGGGAATTATCTCTCCATTCTTCTCCCATTGATAGGAATTTGCCCCAACAGCGGCGCCCTTCATTATGAACGCCACAGTCTCACCGGCGTCGGCAATCAGGCAATCGGGTTCAATTTCCACATCCCCAGGCGGCCTTTCTACGATCAGGCTCACAGCATTTGAATCGATGAATCCGCAGCCATTGGATATCACAACTCTGTATTCACCCATATCCTCCATATTCGCATCGAAAATGGTGAGCTCCTCGGAGTTGGCCCCTGGAATGATACTGCCGCCTTTTATCCATTGATAGGTCAGAGGCTGAGCGCTTTTTGCCAACACAGTGAACGTCGCCGTCGATCCTTCGCAGACCTTCTGGCTGGTGGGCTGGACCAAAATCTCAGGCAATGCGATTATATCCAGATTTGCTGCCTCCGATTCAATCAGATTACATCCGTCTCTTATCTGTACCCAGTAGCTTCCCCTATCGCTGGGGCTAGCCACTGGAATCGAATAAGCATTCGATGTTGCTCCTTCTATTTCTGTACCGTCCTTATACTATTGGTATTCCAGCGGCTCGCCGCCGCTTGCCTTTAGGCTGAATGTTGCTGCCGCACCCTGGCATACCCTCAGGCTGGCAGGCTGGACCAGAATCACCGGTCTGGTTGCGATATTTAGATAGGATGCAATTGATTCAATCTGGCCGCAGTCGTTGCTGACGATCAGGCTGTAGCTGCCGGAATCATTGCGGGTTGCATTCTTGATGACAAAAGAGTCAAGGTTTGCACCAGGAATCTGCAATCCGTCTTTCATCCACTGAATGGTGACGGGATCGCTGCCGGTCACATCGGCTACAAGAGCTATTTCCGATCCCTCACATGCCAATTTGCTGGCAGGTAAATGCGGTCCTGTGATCATCGGCATTGATCTAATGCTCAATTTAGCCTTATCGGATTGAATCCAGCCGCATAGGTCGCTGCCTATGATTATGCTGTAATTGCCCTGGTCGGTGCTATTGGCCGCAGATATGCTCAGAACGGCGGCATTGGCTGCGGTAATGTTCAGGCCATCCTTCTGCCATTGATAGGTGTATGACTCATTGCCGGCAACCTGGACCTCAAAGGAGACCGGCGAGCCGGTGCAGATGGTTTGGCTGATTGGCTGCACCAGAATTTTTGGCCTGGACCTCACAGATATGCGAACCGCTCCGGATTCTGCCTCACCGCAAATATTGCTCACTGCCAGACTGTAATTGCCTTCATCAGCCGGCAGGATGCTGGAGATCAGATAGCGGTTTGCATTGGCTCCTGTGATATTCTCACCGTTCTTCTTCCATTGGTAGTTAAGAGGCTCGGTTCCAGATGCCTGCGCATTCAGGTCGCGGGTGGGAATTACTGAAAATTCTTGACAAAATCGGGTGCATGGGATTCATTTTGACCTCATGTGCCCATCACATCACCTGTTAGCGCTTTTCAGTATATCACGTACGCGACCCGCATTCAATACCACTTCTGATCCATCGCAGGCAAACTTATCAAGCGGCTCAAGCTCCACCACCGGTTTTATATAATCATATGAGACTCAGGACTCTTAAACACCGGAGGATCCTAGTCTTTGACACAGCAGGGATTTACATATTTTTTTGGCATCCTTTCTTATTGATCGTATAAATAGCTTTAGGCTTATTTAATATATATTTGTTATTTTACGGAATGTAGCGGGCATGAAAACAGGAAAATCGCACTTATTTCACTGGATTGAGCCACTGAAATTTTTTAAATAACATTTCTATTTTTAAATGAAATTTCTGAAATGCCCGAGCGATAATGGACCGATTTAGCTGATATGACAAGGCTTTTTTCCCTGAAGAACAGATTGATATAAATAATAATGAGTGAAAAGATGACAAATAACCTGAAGACAACGGATCAGCAGAGAGCTGAACTATTCCTGGAGGAGTTCGTCTCTGGCCTTGTGGGATCGATGGGGGATGATATAGATTTTATCCTTCTCTTCGGAAGTGTAGCCCGAGGCGAGTTCATCCTGGGAAAGAGCGATGTAGATCTCATCATTCAGACAAAGAACGATGCAGCTGTCCGCAGGGTGGAAAGGTTTGCCGAATCTCTCTTCTGGCGGCTGGATGAGAAGCATGGCATGCAGTTTGAGAAGGTTCTATCAACCGGCGTGAGTGAAAGCTATAATGATGCCTCAAAGCATTGCTTTTACCTTTTTTGTACTCGCCCTGATCCTTCCCCAGAAGGCAACAGGCTATGCGGTCAAAGCCCTCTTCTATGAGGTGGATTCGGTGAACATCTACCAGAAAAGCGTGATTCCTCCCCCTCAGGAGAAGATGAGAAACTTTGCCGAAGCATCGCAGAGGAAAGCGGCTGCTATCAAGCGGGACGGCTTTCACGGGAGCAGATGGGAGGCTTTGAGATTCTGCCTGGTCGCTTTTGGGGCCATCTGGCAGACCAATGCCGCTTTGATCCTGAGAGCCCGGGGCTCAGGATAGACTGATTCCCGCGATCAATGGATCGTGATCCGAGCAGCGATATTTGTCTGGGCTGCTCCAAATGCCATTGTAGCCGAAGTCAGGGGATTCATCGGAATTTATATGCCAGATGCTCGCCCCAGTTACCTGTCCGGTCAAGCTTGAGCTTGCCAGGATATGATCCAGCTCCCCCCATCTGCCCTGATATACATACGAATAAGAATTAGAGGCGAGCTGAGAGGAAATCAGGTTAACATATCCGGCCCTCCTCAAAGCCATGATGGGATCCTCTTTTCGGTACGAGTTCATATCCCCCAGGATCAGATAGTCGGGGTCATGGCTTCCAGTAGGATCGGAAGACAACCATTTTGTCAGCTCATTTGCGGCCCTTGTACGGTCACCATTCCAGTATCCTTGACCATCTGCACAATCCCTATTATCTCCATCCGCCACCTCATCTCCACCTGGCGGATTCTTGGATTTCAGATGAACGACCACGATTGTAAACCGCTCAAGAGTGCTGATCTCCTCGAAGGTCTGGGCCAGAGGCTGGCGGTTGCCCGATGAGAAAGCGCCCATGGATGTCGTTATTGCCCTGCCTATGGGTCTGATCGTTGTTCTGTTGTAGATCAATCCCACAGATATGAGGTCATCGCCTAGCCTTGGTGATCCCGGGTCTACAAACGAATAATTCCCCAATCCAATCCCATTTTCACGAGCATTCAGCCCGTCACATAGATCACGAATGGCGCTCATGTTTCCATAGCCATCATTCTCTATCTCGATGAGACCGATCACATCCGCCTTCATATCAGTGATAGCCTGAATGATCTTAGCTCTCTGCAGCTCGAACTCGTCATACGACCTGGCTCCTCTTGCACTGGGAAAGCCGCGGCCTGCTCCATTGCCATTGAAGTAGTTTTCCAGATTCAGGCTGGCAATCCTTAATCTGCCGCCCACTGGCGCCGGATTAACAGGCCGGGGATTGGATATCATGATTTTAGAGATATTCAAAGGCTCCAATCTATAATTTCCGTAGCCATAGCTCATTATCCCCATAATTCCCTGGATGGTGTCTGCACAGCGAATGGTTCTTGGGAATGGATAGGATTCGGGGAATCTTCGACCGCTGCCGTCATCAAGGATGATCATGCTGCGACTGTTCAATTCCTGGATCTGCGCGGCTGGGGCTCCGGGCTTGGCAACGTTGGTGGGAACAGGCAGCCGGGATTGGGGAGATATGGCCAGTTCACCATATGCGGAGAAGTTCTCAATATCGGTGATGACCAGATCTTGAGGAAGCATCAAGAGCATTCCCTCATATCTTTCCAGCGAATCCTCCTTTAGCGGCAGGATGAGCTGGTGGGAGGTCAAAGTGCTCTTATTCTCATTTTTGCCAGCCTTTTTCTTTTTTATCTCCTTTAAATTCATCTGGGTCAGGCCATGAAACTCTTCGATATGCCCCCTGGCTATGACCAGATCACCTCTGGTGACATTCTCTTTCACTCCCAGCCGTCCAGGATCATAGATATAGATGCCCTCTGAGGTCTCAATATTGTCATCTATATCGCTGTCCTCTTCCTGGACAAAGAATCCTTCCAGCTTATCTGTTCCCTGGAAATCAGCGGTAACAATAGCCTCTATCGAGACTTTCATCCCCTGCAATGGGCTTGACTGTCCATCTCCCTGGATGGCATGAATCATGGTCAGATCAGCAATCATTGATTCTCCGCCCGGAGCAGCAGTCGAGATTGCAGCGCTCGCAGCCAAAAGAACGAAGATAATTGATAAATTCAAATCCATTCCATCCCTCTGATCAAGCCTTCCTTAGACTCGGAGTAGTCACCGCCAAAAGAAAAGCTTTTTTATCACCATCTGAATATGTGTTAGCCCATGGCGAGTAGATGAATACCCATCTGAAGCTCACAGAAGATCTGCGATGGATCTACCTGGACCTTCTCTCTATTGTGGTAGGGATAAGCGGGGGCCTGGGGGCAGTGGCCTTTCGAAAGCTGGTGGAGCTTAGCCACGATTTCTTCTTCGGCTTTCTCCTCCCTCTCCTGCCGAATAGCTACTTCGTCGTTCTGCTGCCGGTCCTTGGCGGCCTCATCGTCGGACCTCTGATCTACAAGCTGGCGCCGGAGGCGAAGGGCGACGGCATATCTCATATCATGATCGCTCTGCGGAGGTTTACCGGCGACATCAGAAAGCGAGCCGGTCTGGTTCTCATCTTCACCTCGGCTATAACCCTGGGCAGCGGAGGCAGCGCCGGGCGGGAGGGGCCCATTGCCCTGATTGGAGCCTCGGCGGGCTCGGCTATCGGCAAAGCCATAAAGCTGTCCGCACGCGATTTAAAGGTGCTCACCTGCTGCGGTGTGGCCTCGGGGATTGCCGCCACCTTCAATGCACCCATGGGCGGGGCGATATTCAGCATGGAGGTGATCAGCAAGAAATTCACATCACTTGATGCTGTACCCATTCTGCTGGCGGCGGTAGTGGGAAAAGCGGTAGCATCGGAGTTGATCGATCCCGTGCCGGAGTTCGTGAATCCCAACTTTTACTTTACCACCTTCGATATGGTTCTCTGCTTTTTCATCGGGCCCCTGTTTGGATTTCTCTCCTTCCTCTGGGTGAAAGGCTACTACTTCTTTGAGGACCGATTCCAGGATCTGCCTCTGCCTGACATTCTGAAGCCGGCGGTTGGCGGGCTAACAGCAGGAGTATGCGGCATATTTTTCTTCGAGTTCGGCATAATGGGAGTGGGCTATGAGGGCATCAATAACATCTTCATGCTGGCAGCGAGAGCACCAGCCACTGATCTGCTTCTTCTGCTCCTAGCTTTGGGCTTGCTGAAGATGCTGGCAACATCCTCCACCGTCGGATCCGGAGGGAGCGGCGGGGTGTTTGCGCCCACGCTCTACATTGGAACCATGTTCGGCCTGGCGGCGGGCATGCTGGCTGAGATCCTGGCGCCCGATCAGATTGTCAATCCTCTGGACTACGGTCTCCTGGGCATGGGGGCTCTTTTCGCCGGGACAGCCGGGGCACCTCTCACCTGTATATTCATGATCACGGAGATGACCGGCAACTATAGTGGCTTACCGTCTCTGATTATTTGTTGCATCACCAGCTATACCGTGGCTCGCATTCTGTTGAAGGGTGGATCCATTTACACTATCACGCTGATGAGAAAGGGCATTTATCTCGATCTTCCCCAGCCGGTTCTCTCCGAAGTATCGGTGGGGGAGGCGATGCACAAAGAGGTGATCACCGTCAGCCCTCTCTGCAGGATCTCGGAGGTGAGAGATAGCATCTACCGCTGCAACTATACCGGTTTCCCCGTGGTGGATGAAGGCCGTCTGGTGGGGATGATAACCTTTGACGATATCAGGAGAATTCCTCCGCATGAGCAGGAGAAGATGACAGTTAAGGAGGTGGCGGTCAGGGCTCCCATTACCATTAATCCCCACCAGTCGGCCAAGATGGCCATGGATATCATGTATGAAAATGACGTTGGAAGGCTGGCAGTGGTGGAAAAAGACGATGCGAAGAAGCTGATTGGCATCATCACCCGCTCGGATGTGATCAGGGCCTATGAGAGAGAGATGAAAAGAAGCCAAGACGAGACTTCAAAGTAGTATGTACCTTTCTAGATATGCCAAGGACAGAATCCTCAATTGGGGCGTCGTTTGAGAATACAATTTGAGCAGTCGTTTGTGATCGTAGGTCATGGCTTTTATGAAGACTGAAACGGACCATATTGGGAATCTGGCCGGCCAGGGGCGAAAAACCATCAGCGTCTCTGCCAGGAGAGATTTTGCTCTGAAGGCAGTGGTAGCTCTCTTGCTAATCCTGGCCATAGCATTCATCGCTCTGCCCGTCGTCACTCTTTTCCTGAAGAGTCCCCTGGATACCACCCTCAGATCCCTGCATGATCCAGTAGTGATTATGGCTCAGGTCTTCGTCTCCAGCCCTTTCTACATCCGCCAGGCGAGGACGAGCTTCGAGGATGTGGACATCGCTCTCGAGAATGCCGCCCGGACTTTGGGCGCCTCTCGCGTCTACACATTTAGCCATGTAATCCTGCCCATTGCCGTCAACGGCCTGATCTCCGGGGCGATCATGGCGTTTGCCCGATCTTTAGGAGAGTTCGGGGCGACAATTATGTTTGCCGGCAATTTCCAGGGCCGGACGCAGACCATGCCTCTGGCCATATACACTGCCATGCAGGGGGACCTGAATGTCTCTTTATGCATCTCCATAATACTGGTTGCCATATCTTTTCTGGTCATATTCCTGGTGAAGACTCTTACCCGCGGGGTTTACAGGAGATGTTAGAGATCGATATCAAGAAAAGCCTCCGGGACTTCGATCTGGAGTTAGGATAAGGGTGGAAGAAGGGGAGATCCTCATGCTGGTAGGGGACAACGGCTGCGGGAAGACCACCCTTCTCGATATAGTCGCCGGGCTGCAGGAACCGGATGTAATGTGGCCTTCGGCCTGCACGCCCGACGCCTCTCTCGGGCGCTTGTCGAGAAGAAGGTCCTCGATCATCTGAAATCTGCAGGGCTTTGGGATATCAGGAAGGCGAAGGCCAGCGATGTCTCGGGTGGGCAGAGGCAGCGCGTTGCGCTCGCTCGAGCGCTGATCATCGAGCCCGATCTGCTATTGCTGGACGAGCCCCTCTCCGCGCTGGACATTCGCAAGCAAGAGACTATGAGACAGGAGCTGAGGCAAAGGGTCCAAGCCTGCCATGTGCCAAGCATCGTAGTCACCCATGATCTGAGGGATGTGGCCTCTATCGGCGACCGGGCCTGCCTTCTGGAGAGAGGGCGGATCGCCCTCACCGGAGGGCCGAAGGAGGTCATAGGCTGGGATTCAGAGGACGCAGAGAGACATCCTCTTAATAGCAATCTATAACTTCAGGCAGGGTGTAAATTAATTGGTGAATTGCATGAAAGAACAGCTATTCTTCGGCGAAGGCATGACCATGGTAAAGAGAGATTATCCGGATCTGTATGAGGCTATAGTGGCCCTGAACGAGGCAGCTTACACCGGCAAGGTCCTGGATTATAGGACCCAGAAGCTCATCGCCATGGGGATCAATGCGGCTGCTTCCGACGAAAGGGCTACAAAGAAGCAGATGATAAGCGCCATAAAGGAGTTTGGCGTAACCAAGGATGAGATAGTGGATGTGCTGAGGGTCGTTCTCCTCACGTCGGGAATGCCGCCCTTCACCAAAGGCATGAAGATATTGGGCGAAGTGATGGAGAAGTGAACACTCCCCGCCCTAAAGGGCGGGGCTTCTAGCATTTTGCAAATATTGTGTTCCCAATCTTAATATGTTGATTGCAGCATTCCAGTCTCGATCCATTGAAAGACCGCATTGAGGGCAA
>WOYM01000014.1 GCA_011620785.1 Methanothrix sp.
GGTTTCTGCTACGGAATATTCCTGTAAATTTTACAGCAAAATCGTCTCGCTACCGGAGCCAACCAATAATAGGGCAGAGAGAGCTTTGCGGCCACATGTTGTGCTGAGAAAAATCTTGGGAACTTTGAGAAATAGAAAGGGAACTGCTATTCATGAGCTAATCATGACGGTGCTGGCAACATGGAGACAAAGAGGATTGGATTGTCTCCAAATGCTAACCATAAGACTAGCCAGCTAAACACGTACAAAATAATCTTTTTCAATCGGATCAGGCGCATCGAAGGATGGAAGGGATAAAATAGGAATTCGTTTGCTCTATTATCGTTCAAGTAAGAGGTCGGGAAAGATGCCGAAGCGTGAAGATATAAACAAGATCATGATCATCGGGTCCGGCCCTATCGTAATCGGGCAGGCCTGCGAATTCGATTACTCTGGCACCCAGGCCTGCAAAGCGCTCAAGGCCCTGGGATACAAAATAGTCCTTGTCAACTCCAATCCGGCCACCATTATGACCGATCCGGGTATGGCCGATGCCACCTATATTGAGCCGCTCAATGTCGAGAGGCTGACCCAGATCATCGAAAAGGAGCGGCCTGATGCCCTGCTACCGAACCTGGGCGGGCAAAACGGCCTCAACCTGAGCCTTGAGCTCGCCCGCGCAGGCATCCTCGACAAGTTCAATGTTATGGTCATAGGGGTGAAGCTGGATGCCATTGAGCGGGGCGAGGACAGGATCATCTTCAAGGAGACCATGAACTCCCTGGGGATCGAGGTCCCCAAGAGCACCGCGATCTATACGGTGGAGGACGCTGAAAAGGTGGCCCTGGATCTTGGCTACCCGGTGGTCGTCCGGCCGGCCTACACCATGGGGGGAACAGGAGGCGGTCTGGTCTATAACGCCGAAGAGCTGAGGACCGTGGTCAGCCGGGGAATTGCCGCCAGCCTGATCGGCCAGGTGCTCATCGAGGAGTCGGTCGCAGGATGGGAGGAGCTGGAGCTGGAGGTGGTCAGGGATGCCAAGAATCATATGATCACCGTCTGCTTCATAGAGAACGTGGACGCCATGGGAGTTCATACCGGCGATTCCTTCTGTACCGCCCCCATGCTAACCATATCCCAGGAGCTTCAGGATAAGCTGCAGGACTACTCCTACCGGATCGTTGAGGCCATCAAGGTCATCGGCGGGACCAATATCCAGTTCGCCCATGATCCGAAGACCGGAAAGGTGGTGGTCATAGAGATCAATCCAAGGACATCCCGCTCATCCGCCCTCGCCTCCAAGGCCACCGGCTTTCCCATCGCCCTGATATCGGCAAAGCTTGCCGCCGGTCTGAACCTGGATGATATACCCTACTGGAAGGAGGGGACGCTGGAAAAATACACGCCTTCGGGAGATTATGTTGTGGTCAAGTTCCCCCGCTGGGCCTTTGAGAAGTTCCGGGGCTCAAAGGACGTCCTCGGCACCCAGATGAAGGCAGTGGGAGAGGCGATGAGCATCGGCAAGACTTACAAGGAGGCCTTCCAGAAGGCCATACGCTCACTGGAGAACGGCAGGTATGGCCTGGGCTTTGCCAGGGACTACAACAGCAGATCTCCGGAAGAGCTTATGATGCTTCTTAAGGAGCCTTCAAGCGAGCGGCAGTTCATTCTATATGAAGCGATCAGAAAGGGTGCCGACATCCAAAAGCTCTATCAGTTGACCCATATCAAGCCCTGGTTCCTCCAGCAGATGAAGGAATTGGTCCAGCTGGAAGAGGAGATATTGGCCTTCAAAGGCAAACCACTGGCCGATCTCCCAGATGAGCTGCTTAGTCGGGCCAAAAAAGATGGCTTTGCAGACCGATACCTCTCGAAGCTTCTGGCCATCCCGGAGGCTGAGATCCGGGCGCGGCGCAAGTCCCTGGGAATTGTTCAGGGCTGGGAGCCGGTGCCCGTAAGCGGGGTGGAGAACGCCTTCTACTATTACTCCACATACAATGCTCCCGATAGGACCCCGAGCAGCAGCAGGCGCAAGGTCATGGTCCTGGGAGGAGGGCCCAACCGCATCGGCCAGGGCATCGAGTTCGATTACTGCTGCGTTCATGCCGCTTTTGCCCTGAGAGATATGGGCATTGAGACCATCATGGTCAACTGCAATCCAGAGACGGTCTCCACCGATTATGACACTTCGGATAAGCTGTACTTCGAGCCCTTGACGGTCGAGGATGTGCTCAGCATCTATGAGAAGGAGAAGCCTGAGGGGGTCATCGTCCAGTTCGGCGGCCAGACGCCCCTCAATATCTCCCGGGAGCTGGAGGAGGCAGGGGTGAAGATCCTGGGGACATCTGTGGATGCCATAGACCTGGCCGAGGACAGAGATCGATTCAGGATGATGATGGAGGAGCTGGACATACCCATGCCGGAATCGGGAATGGCAAGCAACCTCGACCAGGCGCTGGAGGTTGCCAAGAGGATCGGCTATCCTCTCATGGTGCGGCCTTCATACGTCCTGGGCGGACGGGGGATGGAGGTGATATACGACGAGGAGATGCTGGAGCGGTACGTCGCCGCGGCAGTGGACGTCACCCCAGAGAGGCCCATTCTCATCGACCGATTTCTCGAGAATGCTCTGGAGACGGAGGCGGATGCCCTCTCCGACGGCAAAGATGCCTTTGTGCCCGCAGTGATGGAGCATATCGAGCAGGCGGGTATTCATTCCGGCGATTCGGCTTGCGTCATTCCGCCAGTGAGCATCTCCCCAGATCACCTTCAGACCATTAAGGAGTACACCCGCAAGATCGCTCAGAAGCTGCATGTGGTGGGCTTGATGAATATGCAGTATGCCATCAGCCACGATGTGGTCTATGTGCTGGAGGCCAATCCCCGCGCTTCCCGGACGGTGCCGCTGGTGTCTAAAGTGTGCAATGTATCGATGGCCAGGATAGCCACCCAGATGATGATGAACAAAAGAATGGACGAGCTGGGGCTGAAGAAGAGAAATATCCCTCATTATGGGGTGAAGGAGTCCGTCTTCCCCTTCAACATGTTCCCTGAGGTCGACCCACTTTTGGGCCCGGAGATGAGATCCACTGGAGAGGTCCTGGGGCTTGCCGACTCATTCGGCATGGCCTTCTATAAAGCGGAGGAGGCTGCCAAGCCCTCGCTTCCCCAGGAGGGGACGGTCATGATCACCGTGGCCGCCAAGGACAGATCTATGGAGCTGGTGGAGGTTGCGCGGGAGTTTCAGAAGCTCGGCTTTAGAATTATGGCCACCAGCGGGACCAGAGCGGTCCTGAAAGAGAATGGCATCCAGTCGGAGATGATCAAGAAGATCTATGAGGGCCGGCCCAATATCGATGATGCCATCAAGAACAAGGAGATTCAGCTGGTGATAAACACCCCCATCGGCAAGGCCAGTCAATATGATGATTCTTATATCCGAAAGGCAGCAATCAAATACAAGGTGCCCTATATCACCACCATTGCTGCTGCTTCGGCGGCGGCAAAGGGGATTAGTGCCTCAAGAGCAGGCCATTCGGGAGCGAAGTCGCTGCAGGAGTATCACAGTGATATCAAGTAGAATTGAGGAAGGATCTGGAATTCTATCCTTTTCTCAAGTCTTCCTTTTTTGGGGCTGGATTGGGTAGAAGAAAATCCTGGCAGATCGTCAGCATGAAGACGATTGGAAGGATTTTTCTCTGCAGCCTGCCATCAATCACAATATCATAGTCAGCATCTTTTCCCTATGCCACCGATGCGCTATAGTAGGGTGATGGCAATGCGGGATAAGCCCAAAAGATATGTCTGAATACATCTTCAGCCCTTTGTGCCACATCAGCTTCTGAATACAGGCCAACGGGAAGGCCTATATATTCATTCCATAAAAAGTTATGAATAGTCACTCGCACAGCATCACGGGTCGCTTCCTTATCGCGCCATTGGTCAACTCGGAGCTTTTCCTCCTTAAGCGTTTTCAACAATTCAACTGCAACTTTCTTGATGCGCTTGATATCAACGCCCTTAAGATCTGGCTTTTTCAGCAGATCGAAGATGGCCAAAGATTCTTCATCAAGTCCCTCTCGTACTGCTCGG
>WOYM01000121.1 GCA_011620785.1 Methanothrix sp.
AAATACGCCTCATGGCCTTTATGGATTAGTAGTGATTAGGTGCGGGGAATGGGATTCGAACCCACGAACACCTTCGTGACTGGACCCTGAATCCAGCGCCTTTGACCTGGCTTGGCAATCCCCGCAAAAGGATGCAGCCCAATCTCATGCAGTAGTAGTATTTAACGGTATTCGTAGGCCTGGTATGCTTAGAGTCCCAAAAGATAGGCATGCTTTCGCTCCCTGGCCGCCGTTCCCTTCCGGGACCCCTTTTCTTGTTCGTCAAATAAATTGCCTCCAGATGCTAATGTTCGAGAAAGATCGTCTCTTTCAGACCCTCAAAATGATGGTCGCCGGTCATCACCTGGGCCCCTTCTCTGATCGCCGTGGCGTAGATCAGCGCATCAGCCAGACCCCAATCGCGCTGCTGTCTGAGCTTTGCCCCCAAAACGGCGATCTCCTCATCGACAGGGATCAAGAAGCAGCGGGATAGCATGGATCGACGTCGCTTCTCTGCCGTCTGCTCGTCGAGCCTGCTCAGAGCTAAGCGATAGATCTCCGCCAGGTTGATGCTGCTGATTAAGATCTCCTGGTTCTCATCCATCACATAGGTCCTTACTGTCTCGCCAATCTTGGTGCCGGCGAAGAACTCCGTCCAGGCCCAGGAATCAATCAAAACGGTCAAGCTCTTCCCTCTGGAAGGGGGCTATTCCCGGCATGCTCCCGAACTCCGATTCATCCATTCTCTTGCATTTCCGGAGCAGATGCTTGACCACATCGTTATACGAGTCCGCGTTCAACTCTTTCTTCAATATATTGAGCACTTTATATACATCATCCTGGAGCTGTATTGTAGTTGCCATATGATCCACTATAGCTCTATAAGGTTATAAAAATTACGTCCCGGACTTCTAGCCAATCTCTTCGCTATCAAAGATAATACCGCGCCTCTCCAGCTCCCAAATAAGCTCCTCCATAAATATCCCCCGCCCGGGCACATGCTCGTGCTCCGCCTCGTGCACCCGCCCGCCCGCATAGCCAAAGCTCGTCGTCTGCACGCCGCAGCTCGGACTACCCGCCACCCCCACCACGCGCACACGCACTCCCTCTTTTGCCAGCATCTCCAGTAGATCTATATAGTGAACGATCAGCGAGCGGCAGAACCGGCGAAACTGGGGCACATCCAGCTGGTTTCTGGTTACCGCCCAGCGCTCGGTGCCCAGATAGAGCGCCTCCGGACAGGGCAATTGCATCGTTGGTCCTGCAGAAGAGAAGGCTATAGGATCCAGGCCCTTGACCCTTGTGAGTGGATTCAGAAGGCAGTGGGCCAGGACTACGACCTCCTGCCCATCGAAGAGTGGAGATTCTCCCTGCGATCCGGAGGTCTCTTTCGCAGGAATCTCTTTCGAAGGCATATTTCGCTTATCACCTCTATTAAAAAAAATGAGTGAAAAACGGGATTCAGACGGCCGCCGGCTAACCCTGCGGCTTCAGTCCCCGGATATACTGATAGAACCTGATACCATCCAGGTCCTCGTAAAAGATGATCTTCTCCGCCCTCTCCCCCACCAAGAGCTTCAGGGTGTTGTTATGAAATTCGCCCACATACTCCACGCCGGTAATAACATCCAGGGGCACCGTGCGCACGCTATCCCAGGCGATCCCCGGCCGGACGAAATGCACATTCTTATCGGTGGTGACGAGATATCCCAGGATCTTATCGAGCATCCCCATCCTGGCGATGGCCAGCATCTGTTCAGATGCCTGGCTGTGAAGAATGGCCGGGGCGATGAGCACCAGCTCCTCCCCGGCGGCGGAGAGCTTCCTGGTAATCCGGCCGAGCTTCTTGGGAACAACCGGGCTTGAACCTCTGCCCTTGCCTTTGTTCGAGATTTCGTTCATCTTCTCCAGCGGCCTCAGGTCACAATCTGGTCCAGACAATCGTTCTCCAGAGCTATCCTCACCTCGCGAGCGAGCCTGCGTCCGGTGGACATATTGGTCCGCCAGAGGGCATTGCCATAGGGGTGGCCGACCGCCATATGCACATTGGTCCCACCTCCGATCCTGGGCGCAACATCGTAGATGTAGAAGTTCAGGTCCTTGTCTACACAGGTCTGCAGACAGAAGGGGCCGATGATCCCGGGCTTGTAGTACTCCTGGGTCGCTTCCACATACATCTCCGCCAGGACGAACGCCTTCTCCAAGAGCGACTCGCGCAGGGTGGCAGAGTTATGTCCACAGACGGTGTACTCAGGATTGATCTGCTGTTCATTGAGGGTCAGCTGCTGGGGCGCAGGCAGTCGGCAGTGGCCGTCAAGGCTCGTCTCAAACCTCCAGTCTATGCCGATCAGCTCAATCCTCTCCGTTATGGGGGAGTAGAAGTAGTCCAGATTGAAGACCGGCCCGATGACATAGCGCTCAATCCTGGCCAGCTCGATCCCATCCTGGTCGATCACATTCTGGCGCAAGAGGAGATCAGCCTTCTGGCAGTACTCCTCATAGGAGGCAGCAGTGAAAAACCCCCTCTCCAGGGTTTTTACCGCGTGGGGCAGCTTGACCATAACCAGCTGGTTGATGTCCTCCGCTTCGATCGGCTCAGGATATGGCAGACCCGCCTTCTCCAGCAACCAGTAGTAGTCCCTCTTGTCCCCCCTCTCCTCGGAGCGAAGCAGGTTGCGGGAGCCGAGCAGCGGGAGCATGAACTGATCCTCCACCGCATCTATCCCGCAATAGGAGGTGAATGAGCGATTGGGGACGAACAGGGTGTTCTTCTCCTTGAGAATATCCTGGTTCTCCGGATCCAAGACATCCGGGAACCGCTTCAGCATCATCACCTCATCGACCATGCCGGTTATGACATTCCCCTTCCGGTCTCTCTCCGCCCGGAAGTACTTGACATAAGGCTTCTCCCTCCCCTCCTGACATACCGCCAGGGTCTTGAAATTCTCCTCAACTGCGCCATCTGCCGTATCCAGGGCAGAGTGGGATGCTATCATTCCGATTCGAAGATTCTTGAGGTCGTATCCCCTCAATACCTCCAGAACCTTGCTGCGATCAATCAAGTCTGAACACCTCAAAATAATTATACTGGTCCCTCATATTTACATCCCAATTTATCAAGGTGACCCTATGATACAAAGAACTGACCATCTCAATTCCCTTTGAGTCACCAAAGATCCGCCCCCCTTCCCCCTGAAAAGCTGCATGAATCCACAACACAGCCCACTTGGTCTGCGCAAATAACCACAGCTCTTCGCCCCCCAGAATAACCTGCTCTTATCATAGCCGCCTGCCTTTTGCCAATCCTCACATCCCAAGTACTCTCACCGCGATAAAGATTATGCCCCTCACGGCCTGCCGCCCGTCCGGGCTCAGCCGCAGCCCGCCCGAATATGTATCCAGCCAAGTTCATAAAGCCGCAGGGGTCCGTCTAATCCGGCGGCCCCAGATTCGGTCTCCTCATCTTGGGTTGGCGGGATTGGCCATGTTTTTCCTCCTCTGCTATATCACTGCCGCTCGATGGATAGGATCATCAAGAGCAGCCTTTCCTGGAAATTCATGTGCATTACTTTAATATACCTCAATCTCATTGAGAGTATTTCACTATTGGGAGCTTGATATTTTGGCGGGCAGAGCTTGGAAGTTCATGGACGATATCGATACCGATGCCATCATCCCCGGTCGCTACCTGGTGATGAACGATCCCAGGGAGCTGGCGGCACACCTCTTTGAAGGGGTCAGGCCAACGATGGCATCAGCGGTCAAAGAGAGTGACTACGTAGTGGCTGGCGAGAACTTCGGCTGCGGCTCATCAAGAGAGCACGCCCCCCTGGCTCTGAAGGGGGCAGGAATCTTGGCGGTCGTCGCCAAATCATTTGCCAGAATATTCTTCAGAAACGCCATAAACATAGGCCTGCCCCTCTTCATCTGCCCGGATGTGGACAGGATCGAGGATGGCGATCAAATCGAGATCGATATGAAAGGCGGAGTGATAAAGAACATAACCCGCAAAGAATCCTACAACACCACCCCGCTCCCTGATTTCTTGAGGGAGATTGTGGATGCGGGGGGGCTGGTGGAGTACACCAGACGACAGGTGTCCGGAGCGAAAACATGAACTATAAAGTACCAGTTATCGGTGGCGACGGCATCGGCCCAGAGATCATAGCCGAGGGCCAGAAGGTCCTGGAAGCAGCCGCAGACAAGCACAACTTCTCTTTGGAGTGGATCGATTACTCCATAGGCGCAGAGCATTATCTGAAGACGGGCGAGCTGATAAGCGAGGAGACGCTGAAAGAGCTATCAGGATATCGGGCCATCTACCTGGGAGCAATAGGAGACCCGAGGGTCAAGCCGGGCGTGCTGGAGAAGGGCGTCCTTCTAACCATGCGCTTCTACCTCGACCAGTACATCAACCTCCGGCCGGTCAAGCTCCTGGAGGGGGTCTGGACCCCACTTAAGGATAAAACGCCAAAGGATATCGATTTCGTCGTGGTTCGCGAGAACACTGAGGATTTTTACATCGGCATAGGCAGTCGCGCACAGAAGGGCAAGAGCCATGCCGACTTCCAGATCCGTCGTAACCTCTATAGCATCAAGTTCGGCCTGGATATCGACTCGGACAGCGAGGAGATCGCCTACCAGATAGGCGAGGTCAGCCGGGAGGGCTGCCAGAGAGTGATAAAGTACGCCTTCGACCTGGCAAGAAAGCGACACCAGAAGGTCTCCAGCGTCGACAAGGCCAATGTGCTCAGCGACATCTACGGCTTTTGGAGAGAGGTCCTTCTGGATGTGGCAAAAGGATATCCAGAGGTCAAATACGACTTCAACTTCGTTGACGCCATCACCATGTGGTTTGTCAAGAACCCGGAGTGGTTCGATGTGGTCGTCGCCCCCAACATGTTCGGAGACATCATTACCGATCTCGGTGCCATGATCCAGGGCGGCCTGGGCCTGGCTCCGGGAGCCAACCTGAACCCGGAGGGGACCAGCATGTTCGAGCCCATACATGGCTCTGCTCCCAAGTACAAGGGCCGGAATATGGTCAACCCCCTGGCCACTATCTGGGCAGGGGCTCTTCTGCTCGAGCACCTCGGCCAGCCGGCGGCGGCCGCGGATATAGTCTCAGCCATAGAGCGGAACCTATTTGAAGGCCGTATAAAGACATATGACCTGGGAGGAAGCTCAACCACCTCCGAGGTGGGATCGGAGATTGCTCGCCTAGTGGGGCTTATCTAAGTCCCACAAGGGAAAAAGCTTTTATGTGGGATCTCTTCATTCCTCAGCTAGTGCAGCACATGAGGCTTGAGGCATGCCAGGCCGCGAGGGCTCGTAGCTCAGTTAGGCAGAGCGTCTGGCTTTTAAATTTTTGCATGAAGATACCAGGTGGTCGAGGGTTCAAATCCCCCCGAGCCCGTTTGGAGTTTCCTTGAGCCTGCATGCTGCTCTTTCTAAGAGTTGGTGGTTCTAGTGACCAAGTTTGCCGTAAAAGATCATGAGATGGTTCCGGAACATATTCTGCTCACTCCGGAAGAGGGCTTCGATGTGCTGAAGGAGTTCGGCATCGGCGCGCCACAGCTACCAAAAATCCATATAAGTGACCCCGCAGCTAAAGAGATCGGGGCCAAAGTGGGCGACATAATCAAAATAATACGAAAAAGCACAACAGCCAAGCATTCGACCTTTTATAGGCTGGTAATCGATTAAAGGTGATCTTTTGCTCGACAGAAATGCTCTTTATAGCGCTTATTTCACCAGGGATAAGCTGGTGCATCATCATATCAACTCATTCAACGATTTCATAGATAAAGGCCTGCAAAAGGTGATCGACGAGGTTAACATCATCGAGACCAACATCGAGAACACCTATGTCAAGCTGGGCAACATCCGGGTGGAAAAGCCCATGGTTCGCGAGGCGGACGGCTCCGTGGAAAGGCTCTACCCCAACGATGCCCGCCTTCGCAACCTGACCTATGCCTCGCCAATAAAGCTGGAGATGACCATCGTTGAGGGGGAGACGGAGAAAGATCCTGTGGAAGCAGACATAGGCACCCTGCCCATCATGCTCAACTCCAAGATCTGCAACCTCTCCGGCCTCACCACCGATGAGATGATATCCTTTGGAGAGGACCCCTCAGACCCCGGCGGCTACTTCGTGGTCAACGGCTCGGAGAGGGTGATCATGACCCTGGAGGATCTGGCGCCAAACAAGATTCTAGTGGAGTACAACCAGCGCTACGATGAGAACATCGAGGTGGCAAAGGTCTTCAGTCAGAGGCAGGGCTACAGATCGCTGGTCATTGTGGAGAGGGGTCGCCGATCCATCCTGGAGGTCTCATTCCCCTCCGTCTCGGGCAGATTGAACTTCGTCACCCTTCTCCGCTCGCTGGGGATGGAGACGGATATGGATATCGTTAAATCGGTATCAGATAACCCGGAGATCATCAAGTTCATGCTGGAGAACCTGGAGGAAGCAGAGGTTTCCACCAACGATGAGGCCCTGGAGAAGATAGGCTCTCGCGTCGCAGCTGGCCAGGCCAAGGAGTACCAGAAGAAGAGGGCGACCTATGTCCTGGACCGCTACTTGCTCCCCCACATAGGCGTCGATGAGAAGGATAGGTATGCAAAAGCTCTCTTCCTCTCCCGCATGGCCGAGGCCTGCTTCGAGCTGGCCTTAGCTCGGCGCAGCGAGGACGACAAGGACCACTACTCCAACAAGAGGCTGAAGCTCTCAGGAGACCTGATGGAAGACCTCTTCCGGGTGGCTTTCAACCGTTTGACCCGGGACATAAAGTATCAACTGGAGAGAGCTAGCATGAGAAACAGAGACCTGAATGTGGTGACCACCGTCCGGGCGGATGTCCTCACCGAGAGGATGATTCACCCCCTGGCCACAGGCAACTGGGTAGGAGGGAGAACCGGCGTCTCCCAGCTCCTGGACAGGACCGATTATATGGCCACCCTCTCCCATCTGCGCAGGGTGATATCTCCTCTATCCCGGTCCCAGCCCCACTTCGAGGCCAGAGATCTGCATGCCACCCAGTGGGGACGCATCTGTCCCTCTGAGACGCCAGAGGGTCCAAACTGCGGCCTGGTGAAGAACTTCGCCCAGGGCGTCGAGCTCTCCAAAGGGATAGACGATTCGGAAGACATCAAGAAGATTCTCATGGATTTAGGGGTAATTTCGGTAGGTGATAGCATTGGCTGAGGAAATGATTGGCGGCGCTAGAGTATATGTGAACGGTGAGATAGTGGGCTATCATGATGATCCCAAGACTCTGGTCGAGAACCTCCGCCGCCTCCGGCACTCGGGGAGCATCAGCAGCCAGACGAACGTAGCCTATTTCGAGGATACCGGTGAGATCTTCATGAACACCGACTCTGGCCGGGCGAGGAGGCCCCTTATCGTGGTCGAGGATGGCCGGGCCCTGGTCACCGATGAGCATGTTACCAGGATCCAGAAGGGAGAGATGAAATTCGATGACCTGGTGGCCGAGGGCCTGGTGGAGTACCTGGATGCAGAGGAGGAGGAGAACAGCCTCATCGCTATCTGGGAGGAGGACATCACCCCCGACCATACCCATCTGGAGCTCGACCCATCCATGATTCTGGGAATCGCTGCCGGCCTGGTCCCCTATCCCGAGCATAACGCCAGCCCCAGGAACACCATGGGCGCGGGAATGGTCAAGCAGTGCCTGGGCATGTCCACCGCCAACATGAGGCTCCGGCCCGACACCCGCGGCCACTATCTCAACAGCCCTCAGAAGGCTATAGTGCGGACGAAGACCTCCAAGGCCATAGGCTTTGACGAGAGGCCTGCAGGCCAGAACTTCGTGGTGGCAGTCCTCGCTTATGAGGGATACAACATTGAGGATGCCCTGGTCATGAACCGGGGCTCAATCCAGCGTGGCCTGGCTCGCAGCCACTTCTTCCGGGTCTCGGAGGCAGAGGAGCGCAAGTACCCCGGCGGCCAGGAGGACAAGTTCGAGATCCCGGATGTTGAGGTCAGGGGGGCTAGAGGGAGCGAGGCCTATGACCAGCTCGACTCAGACGGCCTGGTCAACCCCAATGCCTATGTGGGCCCCAATGACGTCCTGATCGGCAAGACCAGCCCTCCTCGTTTCCTGGAAGAGCCCTCGGAGTTCGGACTGACCCCCCAGCAGAGAAGGGAGACCTCGGTGACCATGCGCTCCAATGAGAAGGGTGTGGTGGACATGGTCATCCTGACCGAATCCTCCAACGGCAACCGCCTGGCCAAGGTCAAGAGCCGCGACCAGCGCGTCCCGGAATTGGGCGACAAGTTCGCCTCCCGCCACGGCCAGAAGGGCGTGGTAGGCCTGATCGTCCCCCAGGAGGATATGCCTTTCACCGAGTCGGGCATAGTGCCGGACCTGCTGCTCAACCCTCATGCCATCCCCTCCCGGATGACCGTTGGACACGTCCTGGAGATGATCGGGGGCAAGGTCGGCTCATTGGACGGGAGGTTCATCGATGCCACCGCATTCTTAGGAGAGAACGAGCCGGAGCTCCGCTCCGCTCTGACGAAGTTCGGGTTCTCTCATACCGGCAGGGAGATACTGTACAATGGAGCCACTGGAGAGCAGATCATGGCAGACCTCTTCGTGGGAGTGATCCTCTATCAGAAGCTCTATCACATGGTCACAGGCAAGATGCACGCCCGCTCCCGCGGCCCAGTGCAGGTCCTCACCCGCCAGCCCACAGAAGGCCGGGCAAGGGAAGGAGGCTTGAGGTTTGGGGAAATGGAGAGGGATGTACTCATCGCCCATGGAGCCGCTCTGGCGCTTAAAGAGCGCCTGGTGGACGAGTCGGACAAGGTCACAGAGCTCGTCTGCAGCCATTGCGGCATGATCGCCATTCACGACCGGCGAAGAAATGCCGACTTCTGCCCGACCTGCGGAGCAGACACGGAGATCTATCCGGTGGAGATGAGCTATGCCTTCAAGCTCCTATTGGACGAGATCAAATCGCTGGGAGTAGCACCACGACTGATCCTTGAAGACGCTGTTTAGGTGTAAATATGACTGTACCCAAGAGAATAGGCAAGATCCGCTTCGGCCTGATCTCGCCCCAAGAGTTTAGAAAGATGAGCGTGGTCAAGATCATCACCGCTGATACTTACGATGATGACGGCTTTCCCATTGAGATGGGGCTTATGGACCCGAGGCTTGGCGTCATCGACCCAGGCCTGCGCTGCCGATCCTGCGGCGGGAGGCCTGGAGAGTGCCCAGGCCACTTCGGCCATATCGACCTCATCGCCCCGGTCATCCACGTTGGTTTTGCCAAGCTGATCCGGAAGGTCCTGCGGGCCATATGCAGAGACTGCTCCCGCTTGATGCTCAAGGACAATGAGAAGAAGATGTACCTGGAGCAGATCCAAGAGCTGGAACGGCTGGGCCAGATGACCGACGATACGGTGAACAAGGTATTCGCCGAGGCCAGAAAGAATAAGACCTGCCCCTACTGCGGCGCTCCCCAGCAGGAGATCAAGTTCGAGCGGCCTTTATCATATATTGAGGAGGGCCACAAGCTCACCGCCTCAGACATTCGCGACCGGTTTGAGAAGGTCCCGGACGAGGATATCCAGGTGATGGGCATGAATCCGGCGACTGCGAGGCCAGAATGGATGATCCTGACCGTCCTCCCTGTGCCACCGGTGACCATGCGCCCATCCATCACCCTTGAATCCGGCCAGAGGAGCGAGGACGACCTCACCCACAAACTGGTGGATATCATCAGAATAAACCAACGCTTCCAGGAGAATCGGGAGGCTGGAGCTCCCCAGCTGATCATAGAGGATCTGTGGGAACTCCTGCAATACCATGTAACCACATTCCTGGACAATACCGTCTCCGGAGTTCCTCCTGCCCGCCACCGCTCAGGCAGGCCCTTGAAGACCCTCTCCCAGCGATTGAAGGGGAAGGAGGGGCGATTCAGGGGATCTCTATCCGGCAAGAGAGTCAACTTCAGCGCCAGAACGGTCATATCCCCTGATCCCAACCTAAGCATCGGCGAGGTGGGCGTGCCCATGGATATAGCCATGGAGCTATCTGTGCCCATGATTGCCAACTCCAGGAACATGGAGATAGTTAAGACATTTGTGCGCCGCGGTCCGGACCGGCACCCGGGAGTCAACTACGTCACCCGTCCCGACCAGAGGAGGGTCAAGGTCACAGACAAGAACTGTGTGGAGGTCGCAGAACAGATCGACATCGGCTGGAAGATCGACCGCCAGCTTGCTGATGGCGATATAGTCCTGTTCAACCGCCAGCCATCCCTGCACCGGATGTCCATCATGTCTCACCGGGTGAAGGTTATGCCCTACAAGACCTTCCGGCTCAATCCGGCGGTCTGCCCTCCCTATAACGCCGACTTCGATGGTGACGAGATGAACATGCATGTGCCCCAGACCGAGGAGGCCCGGGCGGAGGCTGAGATCTTGATGAGGGTGCAGGAGAACATCCTATCCCCCAGGTTCGGTGGGCCCATCATCGGCGGCATCCACGATTATGTGACCGGCTCGTTTTTGCTGACACACGAGCGAACGCCCATTGACCGCCGGGGGGCGATGGAGCTCTTGAAGAAGTTCGATATAACCGAGCTTCCCGCACCCGAGGGAGAACTTAATGGTGAGCCTTACTGGACGGGAAAGCAGATATTCAGCCTCATCCTCCCTCGAGGCCTGGACCTGAACTTCAAGGCTGACTTCTGCTACAACTGCGATGTCTGCAAGAACGAGGAGTGCGAGAACGATGCCTACGTAGTCATCCAGGATGGCCAGCTCAAGATGGGGACCATAGACGCCAAGGCGATAGGGGCCTTCAAAGGCAAGATAACAGACAGGATAATAAAGGAGTACAGCCCCTCCGTGGCGAGCGAGTTCCTGGACAGAATGACCCGCCTGGCCCTGAGGGGCATAATGCACGCGGGGTTTAGCTTCGGAATAGATGACGAGGACATTCCCCCTGAAGCAGTAGATCAGATCGAAGAGACCACCCGTACTGCTAGGGAGAAGGCCCAGCAGCTCATCGAGACCTATAAAGCAGGAGAGCTCGAGCCTCTGCCCGGCCGCACCCTGGATGAGACCCTGGAGATGAGGATCATGCAGACCTTGGGCAAAGCTCGAGACACCGCCGGCAAGATCGCCGGCCGCTACCTGGGCTTGGACAACTCCGGGGTGGTGATGGCGGTGAGCGGAGCCAGGGGCAGCATGCTAAACCTGACCCAAATGGCGGCCTGCGTAGGCCAGCAGTCGGTGAGGGGCGAGCGCATCATGCGCGGCTACGCCGGCAGAACCCTGCCTCACTTCCGGCGGGGAGACCTGGGAGCAGAAGCACACGGATTCGTGGAGTCCAGCTACAAGGACGGCCTGAACCCCACCGAGTTCTTCTTCCACGCCATCGGCGGTCGCGAAGGCCTGGTGGACACGGCCATCAGAACATCCCAGAGCGGCTACCTGCAAAGAAGGCTGGTCAATGCCCTGCAGGACCTGGAGGTCAAATATGATGGCACAGTCAAGGAGACGAGAGGGATGATCGTCCAGTTCAAGTACGGCGAGGATGGGGTTGATGCCTCCAGGAGAGACTATGCCAGCATAGATAACGTCAAGCGCATCATCAAGAGCGTGCTGAAGAAGGAGTCGGCATGAGCCTATCAGAAAAGGATATCCAGGAGAAGCTGGGTGGAATAGAGCTTCCCCAGAGCATCAAAGAGGCAATTCAAAACGAGTTGAAGGGAGCAGAAATAAGCTCGGAGGAGATCGATGAGATCGTATCCCAGGTGAAGGCTGACTACGAGCACTCACGGGTTGAGCCCTGCGAGGCGGTGGGCGTGGTCGCCGCCCAGTCCATAGGCGAGCCTGGCACCCAGATGACGATGCGAACCTTCCACTACGCCGGCGTGGCCGAGATCAACGTCACCCTGGGGCTCCCCAGGCTGATCGAGATCGTGGACGCAAGAAAGATCCCCTCCACCCCCACAATGACCATCAAACTGACTCCAGAGTATGCTCATGATCGTGACCTGGCCAGAGAGGTTGCCTGGGCCATAGAGTCCTCCTCCATACTTCACCTGGGATCGATTGCCACTGATCTCGCGGAGATGAATGTGATCATCGAGCTCAACCCAGGGGCCCTCGATCAACGCAAGATCACTGCAGAAGAGGTGGCAGCAAAGCTGAAGGAAGAGACGGGCCTGGATGTGGACCAGAAGGAGAACCTCCTGGTAATGGCACCGGAAGAGCCCTCCTACCGGGAGCTGCTTCAGCTGGTGGAGAAGATAAAAAAGCTCTCCCTAAAAGGGGTGGAAGGAATCAAGAGGGTGGTGATCAGGAAGGAGGGAGACGAGTATATCCTTTATACTGAAGGCTCGTCCCTCAAGAAGGTTATGCAGTTCGAGGGAGTGGACCCCACCCGAATTAAGACCAACAATATAAGCGAGATCGGCGAGGTTCTGGGTATAGAAGCGGCCAGAAACGCCATCATCAACGAGGCCACAGATACCCTGCGCGAGCAGGGCCTATCGGTGGATGTCCGCCATATCATGCTGGTAGCGGACATCATGACCGTGGACGGAGAGCTCAAGCAGATCGGTCGACATGGCGTATCGGGTGAGAAGGCCAGCGTTCTGGCCAGAGCGGCCTTCGAGGTCACTGTCAATCACATCCTGGATGCTGCTGTGAGAGGAGATGTAGACGATCTCAAGGGTGTTACGGAAAACGTCATCGTGGGCCAGCCGATACAGCTCGGCACCGGAGACGTGAAGCTGGTAGCAATCAAGAGGTAATAACGATGATCAATGTAGATAGAGCGTTAAGAAGTTCCATCAGAACTGGAAATGTGATGCTAGGATCGAATAGGACCATTGAAGCAGGACTTGGCGGACAGGCAAAGCTCATAGTTTATGCCCTCGATTGCCCTGCAGACGTGCGGATGCAGCTGGAGACCATGGACCTGCCGGTCTACGGTTATCAGGGAATGGGCAAGGACCTCGGATCTGCCTGCGGAAAACCTTTCTCCGTGGCTGCATTGGCCATCATCGAGCCAGGCGACTCGGAGATAATGGCACTGCAGCGTGAGATCCGGGGTGTTGAGGCATGAGTGAGTTCAAGCTCACCACAGAAGGAATAAGATATATAGCTCTGTTTGAGAGCCTCACGGGAGGCATGGCAAGGGACTGTGTGGTAGACGAGGAGAATGAAAGAATCATCTTCGTCATCAAGAAAGGAGATATGGGCGCCGCCATTGGCCGAAAAGGCTCGAACATCAACCGGGTCAAGAAATCGGTCGGCAAGCAGATAGAGATCGTGGAGTATAGCGAGGACGTTAAAGAGTTCCTGGAAAACCTCTTCCAGCCCGCGGCCATCAAGAACGTCATGGTCGTGAACAAGAATAGTAAGCGATTGGCTTATGTAGAGGTAGCAAATAAGGACAAGGGCATTGCCATCGGCAGGGATGGTCGCAATATACTCAAAGCCAAGATGCTTGCACAGAGGCACCATGGCGTTGATGATATCATAATTCAATGACGATGATTTATTCAAGGTGAAATGAATGGGAAATGGAATCTATGCAGCCAGGAAACTGGAGAGTGATAGGAAGACAATGAGGTGGAGCCATCCCAAGTTTATCCGCAGGATGTCAGGGAGCAAGATAAAGGCTGACCCCCTGGGTGGAGCGCCCATGGGAAGGGGTATTGTCCTGGAGAAGGTCGGAATTGAGGCAAAACAGCCCAACTCGGCCATAAGAAAGGCAGTGCGCATTCAGCTCATTAAAAACGGCCGTCAGGTTACGGCTTTTGCCCCGGGCGATGGAGCCATCGGATTTATAGATGAGCACGATGAGGTCCTGGTAGACCGCATCGGCGGACGTCAGGGCCGATCCATGGGAGATATCCCTGGAGTCAGATTCAAGGTCATCGCTGTCAATAATGTATCCCTGCAAGAGCTTGTGCGGGGCAGGAAAGAGAAGCCGGTGAGGTGATCGACATGAAGGTATTCGGCAAATGGGAGAGTATTGAGACAGAGGTCCTGGATCCCGGAGTGAGAGGATACATGAACCTTGCGCCAAAAGCGGTCATGCACTCCGGCGGAAAGCATGCAAAGCAGCAGTTCAAGAAGTCTGAGCAACATATCGTCGAGCGTCTGGTCAATAAGATGATGCGCAAGGAGAAGAACACCGGCAAGAAGCTCAAGGCTTATGCCATAGTGGAAGGGGCCTTTGACATCATCGCCAAGAGGACCAAGGAGAATCCCCTTACCGTTCTGGGCCAGGCCATTGCCAACGCCGGGCCGCGGGAAGAGGTCGTGCGTCTCAAGTACGGAGGCATTACCGTGCCCAAAGCAGTGGACACCGCCCCTCAGAGAAGGGTGGACACCGCCCTGATGTTTATCGCCAAGGGCGCTCACGCTGCCTCATTCAAGAAGACCAAGACTGCAGAGGCGGCCCTGGCCGATGAGATCATCGCTGCTGCTAACCGCGATGTTAAGAGCTACGCCATAAACCACAAGGACAGCGTGGAGCGCGTGGCCAAAGCAGCAAGATAAGATCGGTTACATATTAAAAAGGATAGGCGCTGGCCAATCAGGCACATAGCGCCTATAAAATCTGTTTTTATGAACATAACCATGAAGTCATGGGATAGTGACTACTCTACCCGGGGTCGGCTCTGGGGAGGCGGAGTCCGCAACCTGCCCGATCTGCCCGCTGGTACCCGTGTCCTGGAGCTGGGCTGCGGAGACGGCAAGACCCTCTCCGCTATGCCTGGTGGCTGGAGGATCGCTGCTCTGGACATATCTCTTCCTGCCCTGCGCCTGTGCAGTAGATCCCATCCCCAATCCGATCTGATCCTGGCCAATGCTGAAAGTCTCCCATTCAAAAGTGAGAGCTTCGACTGCGTATTCGCCTACCATGTAGCCGGCCACCTCTTCCTGCCAGGACGCTGGGCCCTGGCCAGCGAGGTTTCGAGGGTGCTCAAATCCGGTGGAAAGCTGTTCTTTCGGGAGTTTGGATGGCTCGATATGCGTATGGGCGAAGGCCAGGAGGTGGAAGAGGCTACATTCCTGCGGGGGGCAGGGATAATCACCCATTACTTCACTGAATCTGAGACCAGTGAGCTATTTTGCCGGCTGGTGCCCGCCTCAATCGAGAGCAACTGCTGGAAGATGCGGGTGAGAGGAAAGGATCTGGTTCGATCCCAGATAGAAGCGATCTTTTATAAGAGCTGAGAATAGTTATGGCTCTATTCATCTAGATCGCTATCAAATGATTCTATGGGCCGTGCCCAGATAAGGCCTGATATCTGATCTCCCGTTCCAATCAATTTGGCCATGATCTTTATCTTCGCCTGAGCTTTCGCCGGCCCCTCCGACCTTTTTTGCTCCAGATCCAGGCCACCGATGCAATCAGGCCGCAGATCAACAGCACTCCAACGCATGTGCACAGAGAAACGCCAGCAGGATGAGCAAGATTGCTGCCAACCTAACCCTTTCCAGAACCATTCAATCCCCCTCTTTACCTCTGCTCATGACTGCGAAAATTCCTTAAATATTTTATCCACTGGCGTCAGGTCTAAATGGATAAGAGCAATTCCCTGATGATTGGCTGAATGTGACAAGCGCAGCAGCAGGAGATGGGATCTTTATAGCCGCCAGGCCGGAGTACTTCATTATAGCCATTGCCTTCGCCCTGTCCCTCAACTTCGTCTCCGGGCTCTATCCAGCATACTCAGCGGCACGGCTCGACCCGGTGGAGGCGATTGGCAGTGAATAACAGGGATGATGACATAATTGTGCTGAAGGATCTATCCAAGATCTACGGAAACGGAGTGGAGGTCCGCGCCCTGGACGGGGTGAGCGTGAGGATTTTGGCCGGAGAGTTCGTGGCGATCGTCGGCCCAAGCGGCAGCGGCAAAAGCACTCTGCTCAATATGATCGGCCTCTTGGATACCCCAAGCTCCGGCCATATCTTCCTCAAGGGGATCGATGTCAGTCGAGCCAGCCCGGATGAACGCGCCCGCCTGCGAAACCAGGAGCTTGGATTCGTCTTTCAGTACCACCATCTGATCCCGGAGTTCACCGCAGTGGAGAATGTGATGATGCCCATGCTCATCGCCAATAAGAGCAAGACCGAGGCCCATAAACGGGGGGAGGAGCTGCTCAGAGCCGTCGGCCTGGGGGACCGATTGCACAGCCGGCCCAATCAGCTATCCGGCGGCCAGAACCAGCGGGTAGCAGTTGCCCGGGCCCTGGCCAATAATCCCTCCATCATCATAGGCGATGAGCTGACTGGAAACCTGGACACCAAATCCTCTGAGCTCATATACAATCTGCTTCGAGAGCTGAACCAGAAGATCAACCAGACATTCATCCTGGTGACCCATGACATGACCCTGGCGGAGAAGACCGATCGCATATTGAGGATTGTGGATGGGAAGATCGTATGCGAGATGAGGCGAAAGGATGACGGCTTTGTTGCCAGCGACCTCTGCGAAATGGGCGAGGATGATGGCAAGGTCAATCAGATCTCCAGGGAGAATTGAAGGGCATCGATATCATTTTGATGGGCTAAATTGATAAGCTTAGAGGCTTGAAAGGAGGCAGAGGTATTATATGAGTAGACAATTAATATATTTTGCAGGCGTCCTCCTGATGCTGATGACTGCGGTCCTGGCTGTCTCTGCCCAGGATAACTCCCTGAACGCCACCCTTCTGAACAACACTACAATAAACAATACAACCATAAATCTATCCGCCAATCAGACCTTCAATGTGAGTGCAAACGAGACGGTAGAGCTGCAGAATGAGACTGCCCTCCTTCCTGTACAGACCAGTCCCTTAAATGATACAGTAGCTGTTGAGAATGAGAGCATTCCAGCTGTGGTTGATGCCACGCCCGCGGTGAATGAGACGGTAGCAGCCACAGTTGAGACCGCCCAGACAATAGTACCAGCAACCAGTACCCTCGGCAAAATGGAGACTGAACAGGCCCAGCCAATAATGCTCGGCTTGACGGCGAAACCGACTTTTGTCGTCGGCAGCGGCCTTACCGCCAGTGAAGGCGCGCAGGTGGGCAGCACCAAGGCCAGGACAACATTCTCATTAGGCTCCGTCGCCAAGTCGATGATCACCCTTTGAATTGGATAGCCTGCGGATAGACCTTCTCCCTGAAGCATCTCAGGCCAGCCGCTGTCCTGGTCGATAGACTTTTATGGACAATGGCCCTCTCGATAGGGAAAGGTGTTCCTAGTGATGGGAATCAATGAGATGGGTTTCGAGGTCTTTGAGGAGATGCTCGACTATGGAGATGAGCTGCAAATAGAGGTCAATGAGCTTGAGAACGGCACAGTGGTCATAGATGCAGGAGTGAAAGCCCAGGGAGGGATAGGAGCCGGCATCTACCTCTCCCGCCTGTGCATGAGCGACCTGGCCGACATTCAGCTAGCTCCCTGCGATATAGGCGGAGTTCTTCTCCCAGGAGTGCAGGTGGCCACGGACTATCCAGCGGTATCCTGTATGGCCTCCCAATGTGCCATGTGGCAGATCAAGGCAGACAAGTACTTCGCCATGGGCAGCGGCCCGGCAAGGGTTCTGGCGGGAAAAACCAGGGATCTATATGAGAAGATAGGATTTGAGGAGTTCTCTGATATCGGGGTCATCGTCTTAGAGTCGAACAAGCTGCCGGATGAGAAGGTTTCGGCATCGATTGCCCAGAAGTGTGGAATTGATCCCGCTGACCTTAGAATTGCCATTGCCCCCACGGACTCCGTGGCCGGCCTGGTGCAGGTATCAGCGCGGGTGGTGGAGACCGGCCTGCACAAGCTCTTCACCATGGGCTTTGACATCAACACCATAAAAAGCGGCTGGGGGAGAGCGCCCATCTCGCCCATCACCGGAGACGCGACCAATTGCATGGGCTCCTCCAATGATGCCATAATCTATGGTGGAGAGACCTATTACACCCTCCTCTATGAGGATACTGAAGAGCTGCAGAGGTATCTGAAGGGTATGCCTTCCTCGGCATCCCGGGACTGGGGAGCGCCTTTCTATCAGACATTCAAGGCAGCTGGTTTTGATTTCTTCAAGGTGGACCATAATGTCTTTGCACCGGCCAAAGTGGTGATGAATGAGATCAAGTCGCGACGGACTTTCGTATGCGGCAAGACCGATCATGAGGTGCTGATGGAGTCGTTCCACCTGGAATGTCTCGATTCGTCGGTCTGATGGGAGAGTGGATTCAGTTTTGAGGAAATCCGGGATAATCTAGATAAACCTCCGGGCAGCCCGTGAAAGAGATGAATTCTTCGGAATGCGACCTCAAGGGCCATGGGCCGTGCGGCGGGCCCATCTGCCAGCGCGGCATAAGCCTCAACCACCGCTGCGACCAGCATGTCAGGCTCCAGTCGTACTGGGCAGCCCATAACACCGGCAAGAAGCTCAACGACTGGCTGGACGGGCTGATGAATGCCGAGCGGGAAGAGGCATTGAGGCTGGCTCCGCCCAGGGGAAAGCACTGGCAGGAGATCAGTTCCTCGTCCTCGGAGGACTAGCTTTTGGCCTTCAGGGAAGGTCTATTGTTCCCACCACTCTGAGCTTTCCACCCTCAGGATAGGTCAGAACCGCCTTTGCGCCCGGCCGGAAGATGAGCATCTTGTCCAGCTTCAGTTTCAGCTCTGCTCGGTGCCAGTCAGCCTCCGGCAAGACCTCCAGCACTCTGGCCGGGACGAACTGCATCCAGTGGCCGATATGAAGCACCATTCCCTCTTTGAGGGGAGATGGCCAATATTTGACGATCTGGGCCATGGCTGAGAGCTCTGAGACCTTCTTGATAGATTTGTCATTGGTGAGGATGGTCCCCCGGTCCAGGTCCTCAACATCGACCCCTTTGAGGGCGATCCCAGTCCTCTCTCCCACTCCGGCGACATCGAAGTCCTCATCGTGCTTCTGGATGGAACGTACCTGGGCGGTCTTCTCGCCAGGGAGAACCATCAGCTCATCATGCTTCTTCAGGGTCCCCTCGGCCACCGATCCCAGGACCACTGTTCCAATGCCTCGCACATTGAAGAAGTGATCCACAGGCATGGTCCCGGTTGGAGAGTCGTAGCTGGTCTTGATCTTTTCAGATAGGGCCAGGAGCCTCTCGCGAAGGGCATTCTTATCATCATCCAGAAACTCATAGCCATCGACCACAGTGCCCTTGATGAAGGGCATGATCTGATCTTTATCTATGAAGTTTCTCAGTATCACCATGCCGTCTTTCTTGCCCAGAGAGTCCAGCATGAGGACCGTCTCCCCAAAGGAGGGATCCATCTGATCCACAATCAATAGAATCTTCTGGGACATGGAGATGGCATAGAATAAGGGTGCTATCCTCTCCGGATATCTGCTCGGCTCGATGAGGGTAACGGTATTCTCCCCTTTCTTCAGATTGTAAAAGGTAAGATCGCTGACGGTGCCCTTCTTTCCCAGCTCCTTGCCATATTCAGGGGCGCCCAGGATCGCCACATTGAGATTGGACATACAATGCCTGAATTATCCTTGGGATAATAGGTCTTGCGGTGGCGGGATAAGCCATTTTCGCTCCGGCATCTGCTCGATTATTATTTATATCGGCAAAGAAGAGATCCAGCGATGTGTGGAGCAGATTTGTCCGATCTGGAAGAAGCAAAAGACTCCCGGAAGAAGAATACTGAATCATCCCCTTCAGCGAATGGCGTATCCAGAGAAAAAGCAAGCAGTAGACCCGAAGGCTGATCGGTGATCGGCA
>WOYM01000031.1 GCA_011620785.1 Methanothrix sp.
ATACGATATTGCAAAAGCCAAAATATTCTAATTTTTTAAATATTTTAATTATTTATTAATTTTTATTTTTTATGTTATGCATCTTCTGAGTGAGAAGTGAGGATAGATAAATAATCTCTATAATTTATATTTTTAATATTATTAGATGGTTGCTGGGCTTGATTGGTCCGCGGATAAAATGATATGAGAAGTGCTCGAACATTCCCCTGTTGCATCCTTGAGGTTATCGCCATTCAAGAGGCGCATTGGTTTTAAGAACAATGAAAACAGAGTATTCCCAGAGCTGAGCGTCAGGCCATGCCGGTTGATCGCCTGAAGTGCAACAATACAGCAATGAGGAGGCTGCCTTTTGAAGAGTTGGTAACTGAGAATAGGGAAATCACCCCTTCGCGAACATTGTAGCTTCATAGCTAAATTGTTTGGCTACTAGCTCTCTTGGAGGGGATCGCCGGGAGCTGATCTTTTCATGGTGGGAAGAAAGCTGGCAGATACGGCCAGTATTGGTCCCAGGATCATCCCCGATCCTGCCAGGAGAGCTATGGTTCCTATCATTGCCAGAAGAGATCTCTGCAGAATTCCTGCCTCTCCCCTGGCCAGGCGGATAGATGCCACTCCCAAGAGAGCATGGAACAGGATTATGGCCATGGTGATATAGACCTCTGGACCATAAGGAGCCCGGCTGAGGCTGTAGATCATTTGAGTTATGACCAGAGAGCTGGTGCCGAGAAACAGAAAGCCGGCCAAAGTCCCAGTCAGGCTGAAGGAGCTGCGACGACTTCCTCTCCAGTATATGAGCCCTCCAGCGATTAAAGCCACCAGATATGGAATGAGGATCATAATGATGCTCTGCCCCTCCCAGATGTAAACCGATGCGATCTGGATCGGAGCGATCATCCTGTCGGTGAAGCTGAACTCCTCGCGATATCCCACCACTAAACCATAGTGGCCTCCTTCTTTCGCATCTGCTTCTGCCGCTGCCAATGATGCTTCTTCTTTCATGCCGTTTTTGGTGTTCTCATAGACAGCGGCATAATACCGGCCTGATTGAGGTGCAGAGAGGTTGATCTCTAACAGCTCTATGAAGCTGCTGGGCCCAAAGGGCTCATAGGTCGCTATCCCTTCCTTTCCATCGGCTGCAAGAGCACCCAGATCCTTAAGGCTCTCAGGAAGGACGATATTCTTAGGAAGAGCAGAATTCTCAAGAAAAACGCCACCCTCGAGGGATATGTTGCCCTCCGGCAGCTGGGCGGATGAGCTGCTCTGAATCCCGATGCCAGGCCCTATCAGGAGCAGGTCTGGCAGAAAGCCCTCGTCTGCCGGGTCTGTGGATTTGAGCAGCCCCAGATAGATTCTCTCTCCTTCTCTGACATCAATGCTGAAATAATGAACGGTTTCGTTCTCTAAAACGGCATAAACCGCCCAGGATTTAGCTGGATTAGAGATATGCAGGGCAGAGGATATATCCTCATTTCCTCCTCCTATGAGAGGCACATGTCCGGCAGCGGTAAATGGAAGCAGGAGCATGACCAGCAACAAGGCAAAGATGACTCTCTCAGGCGACACATCCTCGCATAGCCGTTCTATCAGTATTGAATATTTCGGCTTATGCAGAAGGTTTATCTTTTATCCAGTTGATAAACTATCCAGCGAAATGAGTGGAGGTTATGATATGACAAGGAAAAATTTGATATTCCTGAGTCTGTTGTTCATTACGGGATGGCTTTGCATGGGTTCATGCCTGGCACAAAATAATACAACTGCTCATGGAGTCCTGGATGCTGCCGGGGAATTGGGCCTGACTGAGTTCTCAGAATTGGCTGAAAGCACGGGTTTTGCGAATACTTTGGACAATCAGGGTGTCCTCCTCTTCGATTCCGGATCTTTTGTGATCTTCGCCCCCAGCGATGATGCTTTTTCCGCCATCGACGACATGAACATGAACATTCTCATTGAGAATCAGACGGAGCTTGAGCGGGTTCTCTCTTATCATGCGGTCTGGAACAGCGGTTCCTTTGTGAATATCTCCGATATTGATAGCGCAAGGACTCTGCAGGGTGAGAACCTCAGTATCAACAGCACCGACGGTCTGATGGTGAATGGTGCCAATGCCACAGAGAGCATTCAATACGATAACGGTGTCATCTATGTAATCGACAAGGTGCTCATGCCTGAAAAGAGCTCGATGGCTGGCGCGGCCAAGGCAGCAGAGAATCTGGGTGCAACGGATTTTGCCTCTGCCATTGTCGCTGAAGGGCTGGAGGATAGGCTGAATGGCCAGGGGCTTATGGGAATCACCACCCTGGGAGAAGGGCCGTTTACCATCTTCGCTCCCAGCGATGAGGCATTTGATGCCGCCAAGTCCACCGTCGACTCGATCAAAAAGCAGGATATGGGAATGATAGACCTGCTCGGCTATCATATGGTTGAGGCAAAGGATCTCATCAATATGACCGAATCCGGCTCCGCCAAAACCCTGCAGGGAGAATCTCTGGCAGTAGATTCCGCCACCGGCTATGTGAGCATGGCCAGGGTATTGGGATCAGAGAGGTACAACAACGGCGTCGTCTATCTGATCGATCAGGTTTTAGTGCCTATAAGCCTGAGCATGTGAGGCTCATCCTCACCCATACCAAATAGCGAAGAGCCAATTTTTTTAACTGGGATCGAGATCGATCACGATCCTCGATTCTCATCTTCTTTTGATCTGCAGAATTCAGATCTTCTCAATTTCAGCTGCATTTGAGGCATTTGAATACCTCATCCGCGCTGATTGACACGGGATTTGATGGAATGAAGTTCAAATAAACGCTGTCATGGCCCAGCCAGCTGTAGTTTTCTCCCTGAATGATATAATTGCTCTTTATGGTCATATTCCTTGATATGTGAAATGTGCCGATGTATTCCTCTTCCATCATCAGGGCCGGATTTCTCCAGGGATTGTTCGTTTTGCTGCTCCTCCCCAAATCCGCGCCATCCTGGGTGGACTGATCAGCCTGAAATACACCAATGCTGACCTTGCCTTCGGTTACAGTCTCGTCGATCCTCATGCCAATGGAATTAGAGCTGATACGTGTCGAATCTCCCTCCTGGTAGCTTCTCTCCGAGACTGTGTACTCCGATGATCCTGAGATCTCATGCGCTGACTGGATGGAGTGATGCAGGGATGCGTCTGGCGAGTCCTTGCTGAGCACCTGAGTCCGGCTGGCGATGGGTGAATAGAATGATATGGGATGCGACGAAGAATATCCATTGAACGAAGAATTGACAATAGGAGAAGTCGGGTCGGGTGAAGCGGCAATTCGGTCCAGCAGATCCTCTTGAGATGCCCCTGCACAGCCTATCAAGGGTGATTGGATTGCCGCCAGGAGGCAGATTATGACAGAAAACTGCATTGCAGCATTCCAACTGATCCGGAGAGGAATGAGGTGTATTTTGCCTTTTGCAGCCATTTGATCTTCATCTTCCTGCAAGCACCCTTGGCTCCGGAGCATATATTTTAATCGGTTGAATCTCGAATTAACCTTGGCCAACCGTTATGCATTGATCTTTGGGGGATATATGACCAGATTTCGGCCGCCGGTCAGGACCTTTGAAATAATCCAGTACATCAGGTCTGGCAGTCGGCAGAGAGTATCCTCCAGTTTAGAGGATATGGGATACTCCCTTCCGTCAGGAGTTCCCCTCTCCCATTTGCAGCCATTCAAAATGGAATCGTTGATCCCATCATCAAAAATAGGGCATAGCTTGCCATCCTTATTTAAGGCGAAACCATTAATGATGTGCGTGTTTATGTCCTCTCCCTGAAAATCGCAGGTTTGAATGCATAGTGCTGCCCGACCGCCTTCGGATAGAATAAAGAAGTACCGGCCGGGATTTTCCAGGAGGTCGCAGAGCAACTTTCTGCGGCTAACCTCGATGCCGATCTTTATCATAATCCCCAAACCCCATATAGCCTATAATGTAATGTTAAATAATTAACAATAAAAGGTTATATGTTTTTTGGTCGTTCTTTCAAATGCTGAATAAGCTTTTGCCATTACTGCTAGCAAGCGGATGTGTTGCTCTATGAGAGAAAGGAATCGCGAGATAATGAGAGATATGCCTGGAAGCGCTATAAGAAAGTCGCAATGGTGGGTCGATTCAACATCAATACCTGTGAGTATAATAGCATGAAGCTGATTGAGATATTCCGTTCATTGCAGGGAGAAGGGCCCGCCATGGGTAGGCCGGCACTGTTTATAAGGCTCTCGGGCTGCAATCTGAATTGCGAGGGCTGCGACACCGATCTGAAGCCATCGTTGGATCTATCCGTCCGCGAATTACTGAAGAGAATTGAGGGCCAGGGCAAGAGGGTGATCATTACCGGCGGTGAGCCAACCTTGCAGATGAATGAGTTGGTGGATCTGATCTGCAGGCTTTGCAGCCGGGGGATGGAGATTCACATCGAGAGCAATGGCACCAATATCATTCCCCAGGAGATTCTGGAGAAGATTCACTGCGCTGTAGTAAGCCCCAAGAGAGGATCTAACTTTAACCTCGGCTTTTGGGCGAATAAGAGCAACGTCCACCTCAAATTCGTACTCGGAAAGCCTGACTGGTGCTGGAATGAGGAGGAGCTGAAACAACTCATTCCCATTCTCGATCGAGAGAGAGTATGGATAATGGCCTATGGGGCGGACCAGGGAATGCAGAATGCTAGTGAGGCCTGGGACCTGGCGCTGAAGCTGGGAACAAACTACTCCGATCGCCTGCATATAAGATTAAAACGAAGCTGATAGGGGATGGATCCGCCCGCAGGGAGTAATCAGAAGGGTATCTAGGCACGGGCGGTCTAACTCATAGTAATGTCGGTGGATATGAATAGCTTGGCCGTGCAGTGCGAAAGTATTCGCAAGGATGGGATGAAAGAGGACAAGTCAGATCAAGAGGATAATGTTGAGGATGTTTTTATGAAGACGATTATAATCGAGGTTTATGGAAAGGGGAGCGCCTTGGCAGAGCTGGATGGGCGAAATCCCATCATTGAAAGATGAGAATCCATCGGCTTCTTCAGAGGCAGGAGACATCTGCTACTGGTCCCCAGGGCCTGCATTATGCATATTCTTCGGCCAGACCCAGCGGAAAAAGAGGCTTTAAGCCAAAAAGAGCTTGGAGACCAGACCCCTGTCAAGACCAACCCCCGGAGACATGTTTGGAGGGATGCGGCAATGGCAGGGGCATCATTTCTCTTTCTCCGAGCGGGCAGGGGTGCGCAGGGAAGTAATATGCCAGTTAAGGGGAAGAGGTTTTTCTCCTGCCCCAAAGGGCTGGTCGAAGCAGAAGGGGCCTGAATCCTATAACCTTTAAATATTGGAAGCTGAGAAAGGGAAGCACGTCGTATGTTCTGCGACAAGGAGCGGCTGTGGTCCAGCGGTTATGACATGAGCTTCCCAAGCTCGTAACCCGGGTTCGAATCCCGGCAGCCGCACCTGGTATATTTTTGGTTTTGATGACCCATGTGCTTTGTAAAGACGAGGGGCATGGATTTGCCTGTCCGGAAAACAGGCTCTCCTTTTACGCCATCACAGAAGCATTCCTAAGAGAGCACCTGGGCGGGAGCTATCAGCCCATCGGCCAGGACTTCGCAGGGGCAAACCTCACCGTCCCCGCCGGCTCAAATCAGGTCCCCGGCCTTGAGGAAGCGCTTAAAGCATTCTTAAATGTGGGCTAAGTGGCCGGGCGCATATAGTCCATTTTCCCATTCTTTTTTTTAATCACCCGCGCTTTTAAACCAATGAGCATTTTCTTTTCGATCAGTTTTTATTATGAGTTATTCATAGCCATCATATTCCTTTTCAATACAATTGCACGCCTTAGAAATGAACAACATGCGATCATAAATCTTCATAACTTTTCTGCCTTATTCTCAAATATCTATAAATTCCGCTCAACGTTACCTTCTATTTGGAGGTAAGAAAAATGGCCCTGCAAACAAGAAATAAAGAGGAAGTCTTTGAGGCAATAGACGAATTTAATGTAAGATTTGTCCGAATTTGGTTTACAGATATACTGGGAATCCCCAAGAGCTTCGCTATCAATCCCACGGAGCTTGACGGGGCATTCTCCGAGGGCATGGGCTTTGACGGCTCATCCATCGAGGGCTTCGCCAGAATTCACGAGTCGGATATGGTTGCCAAGCCCGATCCAACCACCTTCCAGCTCATCCCCTGGAGGCAGCAGGAGAACGCTGTGGCCAGGATGTTCTGTGACATCCAGAACCCCGATGGCAGCCTGTATGAGGGCGACCCCAGAAATGTGCTCAAAAGGAACCTCAGCCGAATCAAAGATGACGGCTATAGCTTCCTGGTGGGCCCGGAGCTGGAGTTCTTCTACTTCAAGGGAGAGAACAACACCGATGTCCTGGATAACGGCGGATATTTCGACCTGACCACGGCAGATAACGCCACCGACCTGAGACGGGACACCATTCTCGCCCTGGACTCCATGGGAATCGATGTGGAATACAGCCACCACGAGGTCGCTCCCTCTCAGCATGAGATCGACCTTCGGTACAAGGATGCCCTCTCCATGGCAGATACGGTGATGACCTACAAGATCACCGTCAAGGAGATCGCCCGCAGATATGGCTATCATGCCAGCTTCATGCCCAAACCCATCTTCGGCCAGAACGGCAGCGGAATGCACGTCCACCAGTCCCTCTTCCAGGGCAAGAGGAATGTGATGTTCGATCCAGGTAACGAGTTCAATCTATCCGATGAGGGCAGATACTATATCGCCGGCCTTCTCAGGCACGCTCCCGAGATCACTGCCGTCACCAACCAGTGGGTTAACTCCTACAAGAGGCTGGTCCCCGGCTACGAGGCTCCCGTCTACATCGCCTGGGCAAGGAGGAACAGATCCTCTCTGGTCAGAGTGCCCATGTACAAGCCCGGAAAAGAGACCGCCACAAGGGTGGAGTATCGCAGCCCGGATCCGGCAGCCAACCCCTACCTGGCCTTCTCTGTCATGCTGGCCGCAGGGCTCGCCGGCATCGCCAACAAATACGATCTCCCCTCGCCTCAGGAGCAGGACATCTACCACATGACTGATGAACAGAGGGCGAAAGCAGGAATCACGTCCCTTCCCGGCAGCCTGAACGATGCCATCCACATCACCGAGAAGAGCACCCTTGTCAGGGAGGCTTTAGGCGAGCATGTCTTCCGGGCCTTCATCGCCAACAAGAAAGCAGAATGGGATGCCTACCGCATGAACGTCACCCAGTGGGAGCTGAACCGCTACCTTCCACTCCTGTGAGCATTCTGGGGACGAATCTGTCTGCTCGATTAACCCCAGGGAATTGTCTATAAGAGATAGCATCAAGGTCGATGTCTGGAGTTTTTGGTTGCTATGCCAAGGAAGAGACGAGAGCTTTACAATAAGGAGATCTGCGCTTGCTCCATCTTCGGGGCAATGAACAAGGATGGTGAACGCTTTAACGCTGCCGGGGTCATGAGGGCCATAGCCAACATGCATGTGCGGGGCAACGGCCTGGGCGGAGGCTTTGCAGCTTACGGCATATATCCGCAGTATCGAGACTACTATGCCTTCCATCTCATGTTCAACGGCAAAACCCTCCAGTCCCAGATATCGGCCAAAGCGGAATTCGAGCAATACCTCAACCAGAGGTTCGATGTGGTCTATGATGAGGAGATCCCTCACCGCCCTCAAACCCAGCTTCGAGATCCCCCTCTGATATGGCGCTATTTCGCCTCCCCCAGAAAAAAGGGAGAGGACTCCAGCCTGTCAGACGACGAGTACGTGGTGAGAACGGTGATGCGCACCAACAGCAGAGCGGAGGACGCCTACATATTCTCCTCTGGAATGAATATGGGCTGCTTCAAGGGAGTGGGCTATCCTGAAGAAATCGGCGAGTACTTCATGCTCGACCAACTCTACTCTGCCTATGCCTGGACGGCTCATGGCCGGTTTCCCACCAACACCCAGGCCTGGTGGGGGGGAGCTCATCCTTTCAGCCTGCTGGATACGAGCGTGGTGCACAACGGCGAGATCTCCTCTTACGGAACCAATCGCTGGTACCTGGAGATGTACGGCTATGCCTGCACCCTTCAGACCGATACCGAGGTCATAGCCTATGCCGCAGACCTACTCCTCAGAAGGCAGAGGATACCGATGGAGATCGTGGCCAAGATCCTGGCCCCGCCCATCTGGAATGCCATCGATACCATGAACGAGAAGGAGAAGAAGCTCTTCACCACACTGAGAATGGTCTATGGCCCCCTGCTTATGAACGGCCCTTTTGCCATCATCATCGGCCAGACAGGCAGGCTGATTGGCCTGACGGACAGAATCCGGCTCCGGCCGATAACAGCAGCCACCAGAGGGGAGATGTTCTATCTCTCCAGCGAAGAAGCGTCGATCAGACTTATCTCGCCGGAATTAGACTCCGTCTGGACGCCCAGCGGAGGAGAACCGGTAATATGCGAACTTAACAGCAGGAGGGTATAAGATGAAATCATTCGTCTTTCCCCAGTTTCAGATCATCAGAGACGAAGCAAAATGCGGCCAGTGCCGGGGTTGCGAGAGGCAGTGCGCATTTGGCACCCACACATACGATCCGGTCAGCGATCGATTGATATCAGACGACAACAAGTGCGTTGGCTGCCAGAGGTGTGCCATCTTCTGCCCCCGTGATGCCATAGTGGTCCGGCCAAATCCGTCATTCTACCGCCCGAACGCCTCCTGGTCTAGGGAGAAGCTGGAAGACGTAAAAAAGCAGGCTGAGACTGGCGGGGTGATACTGACCGGATGCGGCAACGACAAGCCCTTCCGGATCTACTGGGACCACATGGTCCTCAATGCCGCTCAGGTCACCAACCCCTCGATAGATCCTCTGCGGGAGCCGATGGAGCTGCGCACCTTTCTTGGTGCCAAGCCGAACCTGATGGATTTCAAGGTAAAGAACGAGGAAGTGGAGATCGCCACCCAGCTCTCACCCAATCTGACAGTGGAGATGCCGATAGTATTCTCCGCCATGTCCTATGGAGCGATCAGCTACAATGCATTTCTCTCCCTGGCCACAGCGGCCAGCAAATTGGGAACCTACTTCAATACCGGCGAGGGGGGGCTTCCCAGGGAGATGAGAGAGAAGTTCGGCAAGCATGCCATCGTCCAGGTAGCCTCCGGTCGTTTCGGCATAGATGCCGAATACCTCAACTGCGCCGCTGCGGTGGAGATCAAGGTGGGCCAGGGGGCTAAACCTGGAATAGGCGGTCACTTGCCCGGAGAGAAGGTCTCTGTTTCCGTCTCCGCCACCCGGATGATACCAGTGGGCACAGACGCCATCTCCCCAGCGCCGCATCATGATATCTACTCCATCGAGGATCTGTCCATGCTCATCCACGCCATCAAGGAGGCTACAAACTACGAGAAGCCGGTATCGGTCAAGATCGCTGCTGTGCATAACTTCGCCGCCATTGCCGCGGGGATAGTTCATGCTGGGGCGGACATCATTGCCATCGATGGCCTGCGGGGGGGAACAGGGGCTGCTCCCAAGGTGATCAGGGACAATGTGGGAATACCCATTGAGCTGGCCATATCCTCTCTGGACCGACGCCTCCGCCAGGATGGCATCAGGAACAGGTGCTCGATCATCGCCGCTGGCGGAATTCGCTGCAGCGCAGATGTGATCAAAGCCATAGCCCTGGGTGCAGATGCCGCCTATATCGGCTCGGCAGCTCTCATTGCCATGGGCTGCAATCTCTGCCAGAAGTGCTACACCGGCAAATGCAACTGGGGAATCTGTACCCAGGACCCGCGTCTAGCGGGACGGCTGAATGTGGATATCGCCTCCCAACGGCTGGTTAACCTCATATCTGCCTGGTCTCATGAGATTCAGGAGATGCTGGGGGGAATGGGGATCAATGCCCTGGAGAGCCTGCGCGGCAACCGTGACCATCTGCGGGGCGTGGGTTTATATGAATGGGAGCTGGATGTCCTGGGAATAAAGGGTGCGGGAGAATGATTCAGGATAATGAGATCTCCCTTATTCCAACAAGTACCATGGCTTCAGGAGGTTTGTTTTTGGGAGCGGTTGAGATCAATGCCGACGGGCTCCAGACCAGAGATTTGAACGACCGGTTGCGAGATCTGATGCTGGCCGGCAAGAGAAAAGTGATAATCAAAAATGTATGCGGCCAGCGGTATATTGGCACCAGACTGTACTCGCCAGAGAGGCACCGGATGGAGATCGATATCTTCGGTACTCCTGGAAATGACCTGGCTGCCTTCCTCTTCGGTCATAGGCTGGTCGTGCATGGCAATGCTCAGGACGGGGTTGGAAACACCATGGATGATGGAGAGATTGTGATTGAGGGTAGAGCGGGAGATGTCTTAGGCTTTTCCATGCGTGGAGGGACGATCTATGTGCGGGACGGCTGCGGCTACAGGACCGCTCTGCATATGAAAGAGTACGAGGGCAAAAAGCCTGCTCTGGTCATAGGCGGGACGGCTCAGGATTTTCTGGGCGAATACATGGCTGGAGGGACAGTCATCCTCCTGGATCTCAAAGGCCAGGGCCACAGGGCGAACTTCATAGGATCAGGTATGCATGGCGGGACCATATATCTGCGGGGCTCAGTTAATCGCTCGCAGGTGAGCGAACAGGTGGATATCTCACCGACTGATGAAGCCGATCGTGGGATTCTGGACCAGTATGTGTCCGGTTTCATTGAAAAATTCCCTGATCTCGAACTGATTCCGGAAGAGGTTCTAAAAGAGGATTTCGTCAAGCTCACCCCGAGATCAAAGAGGCCCTATAGCGATCTATATACATACTGAGAACTTGACGAAATAGCTGTTAGGATAGCTGCCAGGATATCTGATAGGAACTCTGCTGCTAAGTTGTTGGAGGTTAGGAATGGCAAGAGCACTTGTTCCAACGGTCTGTCCGTACTGCGCCGCAGGCTGCGGATTTTTCATCGCAGTCCAGAAGGGGCGCGCCTCGGGGATCGAATACATGCCGGATCACCCGGCAAGTGAGGGGGCTCTCTGCTCCAAGGGAAATGCCGCTTTGGAGATCCTCGATCATCCCGACCGGCTTCGAACTCCACTGAGGAGGAAAGGAGATGGCTGGGAGAGGATATCCTGGGATGAAGCCCTGGACCTGGTGGCAAAAGGCCTGGATAGGGCTCTGAAGAGTTATGGGCCGGATAGCATCGGCTTTTTGTCCTCCTCTAAATGCAGCAACGAGGAGAACTATCTCTTCCAGAAGCTGGCCAGATCTATTGGCTGCAGGAATGTGGACAGCTGCGCCCGGCTCTGTCATGCCCCTTCAGTTGTGGGGCTGAACCGCACCTTGGGGGTGGCAGGAATGACCAACCCCATTCCGGATGTCGCCCGCTCAAAGTGCATTTTCATCATCGGATCGAACCTTGCAGAAAACCATCCAGTCCTCTCCCGCTGGGTCCACCGGGCTCGTGATGCAGGGACGACGGTAATAGTCGCCGATACCCGCAGGACTCATACTTTCTGGATGGCGGATATCTTCCTTCCTCTGAAGCCGGGAACGGATGTGGCAAGCTCCGAGCCCTGCAGCCAGAATGCGCAAAAAGCCCTGGAGGCCCTGGATATCATCTGCCGGGTTGCCGGCCGGATGGGGTTGGATTTCAGCTATCCGGATGTGGCATCGGTTTTGGCGGAGATCAACCGCCTGGTGCCACAGTATGGCGGGATAACCCGGGAGCGTCTGGATCCGCATGGCCTGGTCTGGCCCTGTTCCGATTCCAGCCATCCTGGAACGCCCATTCTTCATGCCGGGGGCTTCAAGCTGGATGGCGGCCGGGCGGCGATTGTGCCGGTTCAATACCGGCCGCCGGAAGAGCCGATAAGCTCTGAGTATCCATTTATCCTCACCACCGGGCGGGTGGCAGTTCATCATAACGCCGGGTCCATGACCCGTCGCAGTCCATCCCTTCAAAAACGCGAGCCGGATCTCTTCTTTGAGATCAATCTAAAGGATGCTCAAGAGCTGGATGTGGCTGATGGAGATGAGGTGACTGTGGCCTCATCCCGAGGAGAGACAGTGGCGGTGGCAAGGCTCACAGATGGGATGAAAAGAGGGGTGGTGTTCATGCCTTTCCATTTCCCAAGAACCAACATCCTGACCTCAGAATTTACCGATGACGAGGCCTGGATACCTGAGTTCAAGGTCTCCGCATGCAAGATCACCAAGAGGGATTAGATGCCAGTTTATGTTGATATCAGCAGATGTATAGGATGCCGGTCCTGCGAGGTGGCCTGCGATCGGGTGCATGGTGGCAAAGGGCATGTGAATGTTCATTTTGTAGGAAGTCTAGCATCAGTTCCGGTCTTCTGCCATCACTGTGAGGAGGCCTGCTGCACCATGGTTTGCAGTACCGGAGCCCTGCATAAAGAGGGGGATAAAACGGCCTTTGATGTGGATAAGTGCACTGGCTGCGGCCTATGCCAGCTTGCCTGTCCATTTGGAGTGGTCTGGACGGACAAAATCGCCCATAAATGCGATCTGTGCTCGGGCCAGGAGATGCCGACATGTGTTATGACCTGTCCAGCCAATGCCCTGAGCCTTGATTTCGATCTCGCCAGCCGCAGGGCTCGCAACCGTGCGGCCATGTTAATCGCCCGGGGAGGTAGAGCATGATAAAGGTCGATAGAGGAATGTGTCTGGGCTGCCTTTCCTGCTCCAATGTCTGCCCCAACCAAAACATCGTCCTGACAGATACTGGCGAATCCAGAACCGTTCACTGGAAGAGGTGTAAAGAGGAGTGCGATCTGTGCGTCGAGTTCTGCCCGGCCAAAGCACTGACTCTTGTGCCCTATGATGAGCTTGTCCCAGAGTCCGAGGTCTCCTTTGAGCTGGTGGCCTGCAGGGTCTGCGGATCACGCTATGCCACCTTGCCCATGTTGATGAAGGTTGAGGCTTCCCTTCCCGCAGGGATGCAGGAGGATGCCAGCGGCCTGGAATGGATCCGGATCTGTTCCCAATGCCGGCGGGATATTGAGGCGGAGAAGGCGGCCGGACAGGTGATGAAGGAGAGAAAGAGGATTAGCCCCTGAAGGAGGATCCGATTCGCTCCTTCAGGCTGGTTTTATCCTCTGTCTTGCCTAGTCCACCCTGATCGTCAGGCCTATATTGTCCACTTTGGTCTCTACGGCGATCTCCAAGCCCAACGGTTCGATAATCTTCGCCACCTCATCCCGGCTGCGTTCGGTGACTATGGCGATGGAAGGGCCAACCGAGCTCATCCCCACGAACTCCAGGTCGGCATCTCGCAGAATGCTCATGTAGCGGTAGATCTCAAAGCCGTGATGCTCCACCTCGGCCCTCTTCGAGCCCCGGAACTCTATCTCCCAGATGGTGTCGCCTATCTTTCTCAGGTCGCTTTTCTCCAGGGCGGGGATGAGGTCCATGATCATCAGATAGGCTTTTAGCTCCCGGTCCTGATAATCCAGGTTCCTGGCCCGGTTCATGAGCAGATCGAACTCCGAGCGGCCGGCAGATGAGACGATGGTGGGGGGGATGGTGATGAAGACGTTCTTCCCTTCGGCAAACCGGTGCTGGTAGACCAGGGCCAGCTCGTCGCCGGTAATTACCATGCCTCCGTAAGTTGCTGCCGCTGGACCCACGCCGGTCTCAAAGCCGTTTGTAACCCTGCCGTCCTCGGTCTCCTCCACATAGTTGTGGCCTATGAGCATGCGTATCTGTTCTCTATTCAGGGGGGAGCTTAAAGCGGTGTTCATGGCATGGCCTAAAGCTAAAAGGACTGATCCGGTGGAGCCGAGTCCTACATGCTTTTTCTGGTGGTCGCGGACCCCAATTCTGAATCCGCCCTCATAGCGGACCGTCTTTCTGAATACCTCTGCAAAATGGCGGATTATAGGTTCCCGAGAATAGTCGATCTCCAACCCGGATGGGATGCATTCCACCTGGGCAGAGCAGTAGATCTGCAGGGCAAAGCCCATTCCTCCTCCCCCCGGTCGGTTAGGGGCGAAGCGGTTCATGTCCAGCACAGTCAGATGAATGCGACCAGGAGCGTTTACCGTTACCTTCCCTGAAACCGGAGTGAGCTGGTAGTCTTTTTCCAATCCCAGGGTTTTTATGCACTGGCCCGGGACAAAGGGCTGGAACTCGTATTCAACCAGGTCCAGATCTCCACCTCTTATCAGTATTTTTGCCAAGATCTCACCTCTATCTCAAAGGCTTCTGTGCAGATCGCTGAAGCTGACATGCCACAACCTTTTTCTTGCGACTCTATTGACCGGTTCTGTGCCGATTAGAACGCTGGCATCGCTTTGCTCCAGTTTTTTGGCGTCTCGCAGGTAGAATTTATATAATGTTCCGGGCAAGGCCCAGGCGGGAAAGCTCCCTGGAAAGATCCTGCAGCTCTTCGCCAACTACCACTTTGATAAAAATTGAGTCCTGGCCTTTGCCTTTGGGGGCGGTGCGTGCAGAGAGGCCCATTAATTGCTTCCTGCTATCTGTCCTCTTCGATCACGTCATACTCATCCACATCGATGACCCGACCCCTCTGGCTGCTTCTTCCGCTGCCTTGATCACCGGGGCTGCTCTGTTTTTTCCCGAGCATATCCAGAAGAAGCGCACCCAGGCCGGAGAATGCAAGCAATTCGGCGATCCAGCGGACTTTTTTGTATCTCCATAGCAACAGGCCGATCATTGCCTCGAATAGTGTGGGCAGAGGGCTGGACCTTGCCCCAGGATTTGCTTTCGATGCGCCGGATACAAAGGACTCCGCCTTGGCCCTGGTTGAGGGCTTCGTGAACCATCTCATGGACCTGGCCAGACCACTTGCCAGTGTCCCTCTGATCACCTTATTTGCCAGAGCTGCACTCATTGCCATTTTTATTAATCTAGTCAGCGTTCCCATTGGTCTATACTCTCTTACTGCAATGATATATCATTATCTCCGAACTTCTCCGGCCAGAGGGTTCTCTCCTGGCTGCGCTGCTTGATCATATCCTCAGCCTCGGCTATTGTTATGTCGAAGACCTCAGCCAGTATCTCCGTAGCGGCTATGAGCTCCAGCTCTATCATATATTCGCCTCCCGTTCGCGAGCCATAGCAACTCAATGGTCACCAAAATTTAAGTAATTTGCTACTGGACTGGCTTGTCGTGCAGTTCCGGATTGACCTGAGAGGAATGGACTTGATGGGAATGGACTTGACGGGATTTGAACCCGTGGCCTCCGCCTTGCGAAGGCGGCGATCTACCACTGATCTACAAGCCCAATGATCCTGGAACCAATATATTTCCCAAAACGAGAGAGGTGGTTTTAAATCAGACCGACCTCTTCCACTTCCACTGACTCCACGCCGGGAAGTTTTCTCACCGCTTCCTCGATCTCATCCGGGCTGCGGCCGCCCTTGTCATCCATGATGGTCACAACGATCAGAGCCTTGAGGCCAAATGCAATTGGTTTTTGCTCGATGGCATGCATTCTGGCGAAGCTGGGTACGGCTTTCCTTATATCTTCAGCCAGCTTTTCCAGGTCCACATCTGTGCTCTCAGGCATAACCTTCATTCTTACTGCTGCGTCTCCCATTACTTTCACCTCATGGTCCTGTGAAGCCACAGGCCTTGCAGGTATAGACATTGCTCTGTTTTTTACATTTATTGCATCTGGCAATCACGGTTCCGCAGCTTGGGCAGGGAAACCTTGCTCCGCCCACGCCGGTCAGCGTAATGCCACATGATATGCATCTCTCTGGCATTTCTTCCTTCATATTATCTCCTCCCTGGTAGACCTATTTCTCTGTATAAACCTTCCCATTGATCAATAGGATGGGGAAAGCTTCTGTCCATTGATAAATGTGCCGCCCTTTCCGCATCTCAACGCTACTGCAAATGAGATCGGATCGGTGCCGTTAAGCACCCACATTCTCAATCCCGAAAGATCCCCCAATAGAAGCTTAATGGTGCCCTGATCGATGCAGCTTTCTCTTCCCAGGAGCTGGCGGGCAAAAAGCTCCTCTGCCACCGTTCCATCGATCAACACTCCATCCACATCTGTGGCTTTGATCAGGGGCAGGCCCAGCCTGGCTGCAACCAGCAAAGCTATCGAGTCGGAGGTGTAGTCCCAGGAATGCTCCGGGCAAAAGTCATCCTCGGTCAGGGCTCGATAGGGGAGAAGGACATTCACCTCCCTTTTTTCTGGAATGCGAACCTCGGAGCTGAGACTGGCTCCATTTCCATCTGCAAGGAAAAAGGCATACTGCTCCATGGCCAGTACTGCCATCCAGTGGGCAGCCTCATCGCCCAAGCCCCTTTTGGCGTTAATCTCAAGGATCAGATCGGCAAACGGCCCTCCCCCAGGCACCACCAGGAAGCTGTAGTCCTCCTCGTCCGCGAGGGAGATCAGGACGCGCATCAGATCCCGGGAGGTTTCGATGAGGCTCCCTCCAAGCTTCAATACGTAAGATGGCATGAGGATGAATAAGGTCACTATCTGTATTTCAGCCTCTTCCTGAAGTATAAAAAGATGGACGAAGGCCGATTGGATGTAGGGTAGGAGGGATCCATATTATCGACCTTTGCCGTATATCTCCCCGGCTCTCGACGTAGATAAGGCTTTTGGTTGTGTTATGGATGTAACTGATAGATAATAATAGCATATAGAGCGGCCTGAGGAATGAGATGAAAAGAGAGATTAAAACCCCCCTGCTGGCTGCAGATGCAGTCATACTCTTCCAGGATGGGATTGTGCTGATAAGAAGGAACAACCCGCCCTATCAAGGCTGCTATGCCCTGCCGGGCGGCTTTGTGGAGATAGGGGAAACGATCGAAGATGCAGCGATAAGGGAGGCTCGGGAGGAGACGGGGCTTGATATCAATCTGCTGGGGCTGGTGGGCGTCTACTCCGATCCCGCCCGCGATCCAAGGGGCCATGTGGTCTCAGCTGCCTTTCTCGCTCGGGCGAGTGGCAGGCTCCAATCCGGCTCAGACGCCCGGTCTGCCCAGGTCTTCCCTCGGGAGGAGCTGCCCAGGCTTGCCTTTGACCATGAGCAAATCATCAGTGATGCCCTCCACCTGGAGGAGGTCCTGGGAAATAGTAATGAGAATGGATGAGTTTGATGGATGATTGAGGATCTGTGCATCAAATTAATGTAGAGCGAAAAAGATATGCCTTTGCCCCTTCTGGGAGAGGTATTCAATGGAAGAGATAAGAGAGCTCATCGAGAAATATGCGCTGCAGAACGCGGTGAAGTACAATGCCGCCCCCAATGCCGGGGCGGTCATGGGCAAGCTCATGGGAGAGCGTCCGGAGCTTCGCAGTCGGGCAAAGGAGGTTTCGCCCCTGATAGGTGAGGTTTTGGCCGAGGTTAAAAAGACCAGCCCTGAGGAGTGGAAGAGGAGGCTGGAGGAGATAGCGCCTGAGCTATTGGTGCAGCTCTCAGAGAAAAAGGAGCCTGACAAGGGACTGCCCAAACTAGAGGGTGCTGAGGGTGGAGTGGTAATGCGTTTTGCCCCTAATCCCAACGGCCCGCCCACTTTGGGCAGTGCCCGGGGAATCATCGTCAACTCGGAGTATGTGAAAAAGTATGGTGGCAAGTTCATCATCCGTTTTGATGACACCGATCCCGTGAAAAAAAGGCCCATGCCCGAGGCATATGGCTGGTACCTGGAGGACTGCAATTGGCTTGGCGCCCACCCGGATCAGGTGATTGTCGCCAGCGAGAGGATTGAGCAGTACTATCCCATTGCCGAGGAGCTGATCCGCCGGGGTGGGGCTTATGTCTGCCGCTGCCCCCAGGCGGCCTTCAAAGAGCACAAGGAGAAGGGAATAGAGTGCATTGACCGGGGCCAGAGCATCGAGGAGAACCTGGAGCTCTGGAAAAAGATGCTGGACGGAACCCTCAAAGAGGGTGAGGCGGTCCTGCGGGTGAAGACTGATATGCACCACAAGGACCCAGCGATTCGGGACTGGCCGGCCTTCAGGATCGTCACCGCCCCGCACCCGCTGGTGGGAGATAAATACCGGGTCTGGCCGCTGCTCGACTTCGAGTCGGCGGTGGAGGACCACCTGCTGGGCACCACCCACATCATCCGGGGCAAGGACCTGGCGGACAGCGGAAGCAGGCAGAGGTATCTGTACTCATATCTCGGCTGGGAGTATCCGCGGGTGATTCACTGGGGCAGGGTCAAGATTCATCAGTTCGGCTCCTTTTCGACGAGCAAGCTGAGAAAGGCGATTGAGGCGGGAGAGTATTCGGGCTGGGACGAACCAAGGGTGCCCACAGTGCGGGCGATGCGCTGCCGGGGAATCCGGTCTGAAGCCCTGAGAAAGTTCATGATCGATCTTGGCGTTGGTGAGACGGACATCAGCCTGAGCATGGACTCGATTTATGCGGAGAACCGCAAATTGGTGGACCCGGAGGCCAACCGCCGCTTCTTCGTCTGGGAGCCGGTGGAGCTGGAGATAGAGGGCGATGTGCCCCTGATGGCGCACGCGCCCCTGCATCCCACTGACGAGCGGGGATTCCGGGAGATTCCTGCGGGAAACAGGCTGTTCATCTGCAGGAGCGATCTGGAGGGTTTCCGGGTGGGGGATAACATTCGGCTCAAGGACCTGTGCAATGTCCAGATTACCAGCCTGGAGCCTGCCAGAGCACGCTTTTTGGGCAAGGACATGGGCAAACGGATCAAGATCATTCATTGGGCGCCAGCGGACGGGGTGAAGGTCAGGGTATTGAAGCCCGATGGCATGGACGAGGGCCTGGGCGAGGCGGGAATTGCAGAGGAGCTGGGGAAAGTCGTGCAGTTCGAGAGATATGGATTTGTGCGGGTCAATAAAATTGGCGAGCCGATATTGGCGTATTTTGCTCATAGGTAGTCTGCGGATTTCCAGGACCATTTCACTCTTTTTTGAACTTTGATTCCAGATCCTTTAGGCTGTCTTCATAGGCCTTCCACTCGATGAAATCGTCACAGAGTTCGAAATCCTCAGGAAGCTTCCTCAGTCTCGCCTCGAAAGCGGAGATATTGCAGCCGTGTTTATCCTCAAACGACCGGATCCTGTCTTTTAAAGGAGATATCTCGGAGATTAGTTTCAGGTCCCCAAATGTCGTTAAGAATAAATTTTAAGCCTCTATCGCTTTGTTCTCTATTGGCCAGGGATTCCAGACAGCCTGCAATTGCCTCTTTGATGTTCTTTTTGGCCTCCTCTACATCATCTCCCTGAGAATGACATCCTGGAAGCGCTGGACAGCTCACTATGTAGCCACCCTCTTCGGCCTCCTGAAGGACTACTTTGAAGTTCATGCTATTAGATCGCTGTGAAAGCTAAAAATCCTTGCGAGATCGATATCGATTCGGCCTCGAAGCCCCCGGCTGCAATCAGCTTGACTGAAAGATCCTGGAGCACGAAAAGGCAACTCGCATTGCAGCCCACCAGGCGCTGCCAGAAGCCCAGGTGGCCCACTTCTCCT
>WOYM01000067.1 GCA_011620785.1 Methanothrix sp.
ACCCATCATTCAATCAGGGTCGCAGCCTTAGGGATGCGATGCCTAAGCGGCCCATATAGGTAGTCATCTGCAGTATTTAATCTTTTCCCTGCACCTCAGATTTTGAGGCTGAGAAAATCGCAGCGACAGCTTCAGGCCGAACTCGTATTCTTTGGTCCCATAATCAATAACTACAGGACCTGTCACCCAACCCTTTCAGGCGGGCCGAACCCATCCAATAACTCAGAGGTATATAACCTTTTTGCTCACCCCGCATAAAACACCGATTCTTGCGCCGAAGATGGATCGAAGAATTCCGCCGCAGATATAACGCCACTATCGTCGAGTATTAATATCATCATCGTCGACACCAGCTGATTGATATGTCTGCTGGAGGCCTTTTATGGGTTACACATTAACTGAGAAGATCCTGCGAGAGCATCTCGCGGATGGCTCCTACGAGCGGGGCAAAGAGATAGGCATAAAGATAGACCAGACGCTGACCCAGGATGCTACGGGCACCATGGCTTATCTCCAGTTTGAGTCCATGGGGCTGTCTGATATCGCCACTGAGCTTTCCGTAAGCTATGTCGATCATAATACCATCCAGGTGGGATTCGAGAACGCCGATGACCATGCCTACCTGGAGTCAATCGCTAAGAAGTACGGCATATACTTCTCTCGTCCAGGAAACGGCATCTGCCATCAGGTCCATCTGGAGAGATTCGCCCGCCCAGGAAAGACCCTTCTGGGCTCAGACAGCCACACCCCCACCGCAGGTGGGGTGGGCTCTTTGGCTATGGGAGCGGGCGGGCTGGATGTGGCGGTAGCAATGGGCGGAGGAGCATACTACCTCGCTGCCCCTAAAGTGATCGATATCCAGCTCACGGGCAATCTCCAGCCCTGGTCCACAGCCAAAGACGTAGCGCTAAAGGTACTGCAGATCCTGAGCACAAAGGGAAACGTGGGCTTTGTCTCAGAGTATACCGGCGACGGCATAGCCGGCCTGACGGTACCGGAGAGAGCGACCATCACCAATATGGGAGCTGAGACCGGGGTGACCACATCCATATTCCCCAGTGACCTGCAGACCAAGAGGTTCCTGGCTGCTCAGGAGAGAGAGAGTCAATGGCAACCTCTTGCCGCAGACAAAGATGCCATCTACGACCGCAGCCTGGAGATCGACCTGGCGGAGATCGAGCCCCTGGCAGCCGCTCCTCACAGCCCGGGGAATATAGTTGGGGTTGGGGATCTGGACCTTCCTGTAGACCAGGTGATGATAGGCTCATGCACCAACTCCTCTTATGTAGACCTGATGACGGTGGCCAGGATGGTAAAGGGAAGGAAGCTTCCTGAAGGCATCTCTTTGGGAATCGCCCCTGGATCGCGACAGGTCTTGAACGCCATTGCCAAAACCGGCGCCCTCCGCGACCTGATTGCATTCGGGGCCAGAATACTGGAATCATCCTGCGGATTTTGCATTGGCAATAGCATGTCTCCCTGCACCAACTCCATCTCCGTCCGCACCAGCAACCGCAACTTTATGGGTCGATCCGGTACTCCCAGCGCCAATGTATACTTGACCAGCCCAGTAGTTGCGGCTGCTGCCGCTCTTACCGGCAGGCTGACTGACCCAAGAGAGCTGGATATGGAGTTTCCAGCAATACAGATGCCCGATCATTTCGATATCGATGACAGAATGATCATTCCGCCTCTGTCACCGGAACAGAGGACAAGAATTACGATCTGCCGCGGACCGAACATCGGCCAGCCTCCTGTCAACCAACCCCTTCCGGAGGATATAACAGGATATGTAACCATAAAGGTGGGCGATCTGGTAACAACAGACCACATCATGCCTGCTGGGTCCCGGCTCAAATACCGCTCAAACGTTCCCAAATATGCCGAGTTCGTCTTTGAACCACTGGATAAGGACTTCTTCTCCCGGGCATCCTCCCTACGCGATCAAGGCTTCCATAATCTGATCGTTGCAGGCCTGAGCTATGGCCAGGGCTCATCCCGCGAGCATGCGGCCATGTGTCCCATGTACCTGGGAGTGAAAGGGGTGATCGCCAAATCCATAGAAAGGATACATGCCGCCAACCTGGTGAACTTCGGCATAGTGCCGTTTACCTTTGAAAAAGAGTCTGACTGGGATCTGCTGCCGGAAAAAACGAATATAAGAATCCCTGGCATTCGCAAATCTTTAGAGAAGGGAGATGAGAGTGTGATCGCCCTTGCAGAAGGCAGCAGGAAAGGAGAAGAGGTAGTGGAAAGGAAAGGGGAAAAGAAAAAGGAAGAAGAGCTAGTTCTGAAGATGAACCTCTCTCGTCGCCAGAGGATGATTCTCCTGGCCGGCGGACTCTTGCCCTTTACAGTCACGTCAAGAAAAGGAAATAAAGGAAATTAGTCCCGCAACAGAAAGCAGAACCTCTTCCAGATCCTTCTTTTTTTTTATTTTATGATTTTATGTTACAGAATCTCGGCTCAGACGTTAAAGAACGACATGACACTCTGAGAGAGCAGATTCCCTGTAGCATCAACTGCAGGAGTGCTGGCGCCGGTGGCATTCAGGCTGCCTGCAGCAGCCGTTAATTTGCCAAGATCGCTCAAGCCCAGTTCGCGGTATACCGCAGTCTTCAGGGTCTGGCTGTTCTTCTCCTTCTCGCTGAGGCCCTGGGTTGAGACATTGCTCTTGAAGCTCGTGGAATCAAGCTGCATAGGGATGCTGAACATCAGGGGGAAGTTGTTTACCCACATATCCATTTCAGAGGTCATGACATGGCCGCTCTGGCTCTTGTTGCCGACAACATAATTGCTCCAGTAGTTGTTCACATAAGGTTCAAAGGTCGAGGTGATTGGTTCATTGAAGAATGCCCTTTGAGTGGAGCTATAACCATCTCCCAGGCCGCTACCCTGGGCACCTGCTAGGCCCATCAGGCAGAATAGTGTAACCAATGCGGTTATATTTTTCATATTAATCAATCCTCTTATATTCAGTTTTCCGTATCCCCTGATGATCAGACCCAACCTATTTATTCCTTATTGGTGAAGGATTTGCATATGCCGGACCGCTTCGAAATACTGCATAAAGATCTGGCCGGAAGGATCGGCCGGCTTTCTACTCTTCATGGCACCGTCGAGACACCACTGCTCATGCCTGTGATAAACCCCCATCTTCCCCTCATCCCTCCAGAGGAGCTGGCCTCGATGGGTGCGGAGATGGTTATCACCAACAGCTACATAATAAACCAGGATCCGGACTTGAGGGAAGGAGCAATAGAGCGCGGCCTGCACCATCTCCTGGGCTTTCCCGGGCCCATAATGACCGACTCAGGAGCTTTTCAACTCTCCGTCTATGGAGATATCGATGTTCTGCCTATGGAGATCCTTGATTTTCAGTTTGCCATAAAATCAGACATATCCGTGCCCCTGGATATACCCACCCCACCTGATGTCTCCAGGGAGAGGGCGGAGTCGGAGTTGAATATCACAGAAGAACGACTGCTGGAGGCAGCCGAGCTGAAGAGAGCTGCCCTATTGGCCGGACCGGTTCAGGGATCTACCTATCCCGACCTCCGGAAGAGGGCGGGGAGCTTCGCCCGAGAGCTCGGATTTGATCTTTATCCAGTAGGAGGAGTGGTGCCTCTGATGGAAGCCTACCGTTTCAGAGACCTGGTGGATGTGGTTGTCTCTGCCAAGAAAGGTTTGGGCTCGGGGGTTCCAGTCCATCTCTTCGGAGCCGGACACCCCATGATCTTTGCCCTGGCCGCAGCTATGGGCTGCGACCTATTCGACTCCGCTGCCTATGCCCTCTATGCCCGGGAGGGCCGTTATCTGACCGTCCAGGGAACGCGGAAGCTGGAGGAGATGAAACATCTTCCCTGCTCCTGCCCCGTCTGCCTGAAATATACCCAGCAGGAGCTGATGGATAGCCCCCAAAGAGCGAGAGAACTGGCCCGCCACAACCTTTACGTCTCCCTGCAGGAGATCAAGCTCGTCCGGCAGAGCATTCGTGAGGGCTCGTTATGGGACCTTCTGGAGACGCGCTGCCGGTCTCATCCCCGCATGCTCGACGGCCTGAAACAGCTGGCCTCATATGGAGATTGGCTGGAGGGCCTGGACTCGGCCAGCAAGTCCACCTTTTTTTATCTGAGCCCGGAATCTGCAAGCCGGCCGGAGGTCATCCGCCATGCCAAAAGGATCGAGCGGATCAGCCTGAAAGGCGAGGTTCTGATCACCGATGATCCGAACGCGAACCCGAGCGGTTATGATCACGTCCTGAACTTCAAGCCGCCATTCGGCCCCTATCCGGCGCAGCTACAAGAGACCTATCCATTCAACGCCGAAGTCCCGGCGGAGGCGGATGATGCGGCGATAGATCGAGCGGTAAGGATCACAAGAAGGCTGATCGAGGCCAATCCAGAGGCCCGGTTCACCTTCCGGCTGAAGATCAACCTTAAAGAAAGATTGGAGCAATTGCCCAAGGTGCATATGCCATGACCAAGTACTTCGAGATCCTTCGCCGCGACGGCCCGGCCAGGATGGGAAAGCTCCTCCTGAACAGGCAGATCAGCACTCCCGGCGTTATCACTCCTGACGACTACATATCTGCGGGAAGCATCTATAGCTATAATTCCCCGGATGAGGCCATAGCCATTCAGGAGGGTTTGAAAGGTCAAAAGAAGCTGGCCATCTTGCCTTACGTCCCTTCAGCATTGCACTCCGAGCCGGCCCTGGAGCTGGCTGCAATGGATTTGGACGGCCCCAAAGGATTGCTCGTCCACCCCTTCAGCGAGAAGACGCCGGATGGTGCCGATGTTTATCTGATGGGAAATGCTGGAAGCCTCAAGAATCCCAGAGACCTGGTGAAGGCGATAATCAGGGTTAGGGATAAGACTGCTCCAGATAGCGCTCTTTATGCACCTGCTCTGGCCACCCCCGCCAATCTGGCCCTTCTGGTCTATTTGGGAATCGATCTCATTGATGGCACCAGGATGATAGCAGACGGCCTCCTGGGCCGCTACCATTCCCGGGACGGAGTCTGGGCCGCCAAAGAGCTGGCCGAGAGGGATGAACTTTTTTGCCTCTGTCCGCACTGCCAGAAGATGCGGGAGAAGGAGATCAGACAGGAGACTGATCTGCTCGTCGCCCATAACCTCCAGATGCTCAAGGAGGAGCTGCTAGCGGTTAGAGAAGCGGTCCGCTCCCAAACAATCAGGGAGTACGTGGAGCGGCAGGTGAGGGTGACGCCCGACCAGACCGCTGCCCTGCGGCTGCTGGACGCGGAGCACCGGTATCTTGAGAGGAGGACGCCCGTCAGCCGCCGCAGCACCTTTTATGCCAACTGCGCCGAGTCATTGCAGAGGGTGGAGGTCACTCGATTCGCAGAAAGGGTTTTAGAGAGATATCAGGCGCCGAAAAGCGATGTGCTGCTGCTCCTGCCCTGCTCCGCGCGCAAGCCCTACTCCACCTCCCGGTCACATCGTCTCTTTGCGGAAGCCATTGGCTCCGCCAGGCGCTATCTGCACGAGCTGATACTGACCTCGCCCCTGGCGCTCGTTCCCCGAGAGCTGGAGGAGGCCTATCCCGCTGCCGGCTATGATGTGCCCGTCACCGGCCGCTGGGATCGAGAGGAGAGAGCGTGGCTCGCCGAATGCCTGGAGGCTTACCTGAAAAGGAATAGGTATTCCAGAATAGTGGCCCACCTGGAGGGAGAGCTGGAGCAGACGATGCGAGAGCTGGGCCTGGATGCAGTCTACACCGGCGGAGGTACCAGTGGGCCCGCTCTGGCACGCCTCAGTGAGGCGGTCAAAGAAGCATGCCGTGACGCAGTGCGCCTGCCAGATCTGCGGCTATTGCGTTACCGGGCCCATGCCGACTTCTATTTCGGCCAGGGTGCGGGCGATGCTCTGCTGGCGGGAAAGATAGTGGTGAGGGGCAGAGAGATTCAGGATGAGAACAAGAGGCCTCTGGCCAGCTGGACCATAAATGGCAACATGGCGTTGTCCATGGCAGGGGCAAAGCGCCTGGAGCCGCTTAGCATATACATTGTAACCATTGGAGACTTCCTGCCAAGAGGCTCGCTGCTCGCTCCGGGGGTGGTGGATGCCGATGAGCAGATCCGGCCGGGTGATGAGGTGATCATAGTAGGGGAGCAGGCCTTTGGGATTGGCCGGGCGAAGATGTCCGGCTGGGAGATGGTGGCATCTAGGAGGGGAGTGGCGGTGGAGATCAGGCATGTGGAGGAGAAATAGTGGCGACTCTTGCCCAAGCGCATAGCTTATGCTGAGCGAGAATTTATGTTACTTCTCCTGGTGCCCCGCGAGTCGGGCCTGCAGGACCCTCAAGAAATAAATCCTTTAGGCAATATAATGAGCTGGATTCATTTGCTGATATCAGGCAATATCACAGGCCAGGGACTTCCACTCTAACCTTTCCTATGAATAGACTCTCCTCGATTGGGGCCGCCACTAGATCTTCCTTCAGGGCTATCAGGTGGGATTCGATTGCTTCCTTGGTATTTTGCAGGGTTTCATCTATTGTTTCTCCTTGAGAGTAGCATCCAGGAAGAGCGGGAACTTCAGACCAGAAGCCACCCTCTTCCGCCTGATGGATCAGAATAGTATATTCCATAATTAATCACTCCTTCAAGAGTATCATGAATTCTTCATCATCCAGGCCGGCCTTTCTAATTGCCGACTTTAGCAGGCCAATCTTAAGACTCCCTGAGACTGGGATAGTTATCAGCTGTCCATTTGGCATTTTAATGTTAACATGATCACCTTTTCCGCGGCGGACTATTCCGCCTGCTTTGATGAAAGCCTTAATCGCTTCCTTGCCGCTTACACTTCTCAATAGGCCCAATGGAATCCATCCGAACTACCCGAGACTTCTGCATATCTGTAGTTGTTTTTATACATCTAATTTATGCTTATTTCCCCCTGGTGCATTGCTATCTGGCCTGGCGCACCGCAGGCCGTGCAGGCCCCCTGACCACGCGTCCGCGGGGAACAAACTATGCTGCTATGCCCTTTATCATTGAGCAGATTCAAGCAGCATCCAGATGGAATAGCCCTGAAGGGCGTATGCTCCGATTCCGTTCATCCGTTGGCAAACGAGTACCCGAGCCTGACCGGCGTCCAGCGCGCTTATTGGCTCAACCCAAAGGGCAACCTCACTGGCGTTCAGCAAGAATGTGCTAAGTGAGTCTTTACTGATCGAGTGCATCCTGGCGGGCAAGAAGCTGAAAAAACACATACGTAACAGCCTTACGATTAAATTGTCATCTTGCGTCTCTTCGCATATTTTTCAAGGCTGATAAAATCATCCTTTTCCAGTTCGATGAGTGCATGAAACAAGCTGATCTGGGGCGACAATAAGCTTATTCTCTCCTCACTGAAAAACGGACCCCTTCGCGAGGAGATCGAGGCGCAGGGGGGCATCAAGCTCATTTACATAGACCCTCCATTCGACGTGGGCGCGGATTTCTCCATGGACATCGAGATCGGCGGTGACACATTCACCAAGAAACCTAATATTCTAGAGGAGATTGCTTACCGCGACACTTGGGGAAAAGGAGCTGATTCCTTCCTCGTCATGATCTACGAGCGTCTGATACTGATGCGCGATTTGCTGGCAGAAGAAGGTCATATGTTGATCCATGAGCAAGGACAAAGATGGCATCATCAGCCGCGAAACCTTAACTCAGCACTGGACCGACTGGATCGATTACTGGGCAGTGGACTTCAACTTCGAGAGCAAACGCGAGATCGTGCGTGTAAAAAACGATGCTAATGGCAATTGGGAAGAGGTCTGGACAGGCGACTACATATTTGAAAACGAGTGGCAATCCTTCCGCGCCAAGAAAGATCGATCCTTAGAGCTGACAAGCGTATTTCACGAATGCCGGCCCGGTCGGCGCAAGCTTGCCGTCAAGGTAGTGGATATCTTTGGCAATGACACTATGACCATCGTTGAGGTCAACATAGGAGACTAGAACTAATGGCACTCCACCCCAGCTTTCCTGAATCACCCCATGCCATACTCGATCCGGCTGTGCGCTGGTTCCCGGCAGATGAGGCTCTGCGAGAAAACAGCATGGATAAGCTCATGCCTCCGCTGGTTTCAGAGCTTCGCAAGAAGGTTAAGGAATGGCGCGACAGTGGCTACAAGGGTGCGACTGATACCAGCCGCTACCTGCTGAACTGGTGGTTCAATAAGCCTCACCTTCTGCCCAAGGCAGACGGGACAATGGCTGAGTTTCAGTATTTCTTCGCCCAGCGTGAGGCGGTGGAGACTATCATCTTCCTCTACGATGTGGCCGGCGTGCAGGAACAAATACGACCTGATGCGCTTTGATAGCTCAGGTCTGGTCACCTCGGGCATGTTCGATGAGACCTGGCGGCGCTTCGTCGTAAAGATGGCAACCGGCTCAGGAAAGACCAAGGTATTGAGCCTGATCCTGGCCTGGAGCTTCTTTCATAAGCTGTACGAGCCTGAATCAGGGCTTTCCCGAAACTTTCTGATAATCACTCCCAACATCATCGTACTCGATCGAATCAGAAAGGATTTTGAGGGGCTGAAAATCTTTTTTGATGACCCCGTCCTGCCCGACGATGGCGTAGGAGGCCGAAGCTGGCATGATGATTTTCAACAAATCAGCCTGCATGTGCAGGATGAAGTGCGCATCATTCGCCCTATTGGTAACATCTTCCTGACCAATATCCATCGCGTTTATGCTGGCGACGACACACCCGCATCGCCCGACGACGATAACACGATGGACTATTTCCTGGGCAAGCGGCCATCTGGCGCCACTACCGACTCCAAAGTGGACCTGAGCATGATTGTGCGTGATATCGATGAGCTGATGATCCTCAATGACGAGGCGCACCACATCCACGACCCTCGCCTGGCCTGGTTTAAATCCATCGATGATATCAATAACCGCCTCAAGCTAAAGGACTCGGCCCTTTCCCTGCAAATAGACACTACCGCCACGCCCAAGCACCGCAATGGTGCTATTTTTGTGCAGACAGTAGCCGATTATCCGCTGGTTGAAGCGATATCGCAAAATGTCGTCAAGCATCCTGTCCTGCCGGATGCACCCAGCCGCGCCAAGCTTGTGGAGCGCCAGAGCGCCAAATTCACGGAAAGATATGCCGACTACCTTCACCTGGGCGTGATCGAGTGGCGCAAAGCCTACGAAGAGCACCAAAAGGCGGACAAGAAGGCCATCCTCTTTGTGATGACCGATGATACCCGCAACTGCGACGATGTCTCTCGCTACCTGGAGGACCGCTATCAGGATCTGAAAGATGCAGTGCTGGTCATTCATACCAAGAATAACGGGGAGATCTCCGAATCCAAATCAGGCAAAGCCAAAGAAGAGCTAGAAGAACTGCGCCAGCAGGCAAATGATATTGATGGCTGGGATAGCCCCTATAAAGCCATAGTCTCGGTCATGATGCTCACTGAAGGGTGGGACGTGCGCAATGTTACTACCATCGTTGGATTACGTGCCTTTGGGGCTAAGAGCCAAATCCTGCCGGAACAGACGCTGGGGCGAGGCCTGCGCAAAATGTATCCAGGTGGCTTAGAGGAATATGTCAGCGTGATCGGCTACTTTGCTCAGACCATAATGAGAGAGTTGAGGCTGGTCAGCGGTTATGATGTGCTTTACGGCAAGGTCAAAGCCTTTGTAAGGGATGAGCTATTCGACCAGCCGGTGGATCTGGAAAGTCCCAACACCCTGCGCAACCTTTCAGAGCTAGTTGCCACTAAAACGGTGATCGAATCCTTCAAAAAGGCCATCAACGCGCTCACCGTACGGGATAGAGGCGATTCCGAAATACGCGATACCATAAAGCTGCGGCAGACGCGCCCATTTGTTGTTAAAGATCAGGACTACCTTATACCGAAAAAGAGTCTTTTCAATCGCATAGTCGGGGATAGCCCCTTTGAACTTCAGTTCGCCGCTTTCCTGGAAAAATGCGATGATGTGATCTCTCATGCCAAGATCTATCTGGCTGTGGGCTATAAGCTGGACTATGTAAATGCAGAAGGAGATATCTCTACCTACTATCCCGACTTTCTGGTTAAGGTTTCGGATAGAGAGAAGTTTGTTGTTGAGACAAAAGGACAGGAAGACCTCGACGTGCCGCTCAAGATGCAGCGTCTAAAGCAATGGTGTGAAGATATCAACCGGGCGAAGCATGAAAAAGAGTACGATTTCGTCTATGTTGATCAGGAAAGCTTCGAGAAATACAAGCCGACATCATTTAGGCAATTGGTTGAAGCCTTCAAGGAGTACAAATAAAAAGGAGAGATGCTTTCATCCGGTTTGTAGATGCCGACGAGCAGATCAGGCCGGGAGGTGAGGTGATTGTCGAGGGCGAGCAGGCCTTCGGGATTGGCCGGGCGAAGATGTCCGGCTGGGAGATGGTGCGATCAAGGAGAGGAGTGGCGGTGGATATAAGGCATATCAAGGGGGGATAAGAGCATGAGAGGAGTGAGGAAGAGACGAAAGGTAAAGAATGAAAAGAACTGCTTGGATATGATCAGCCCAACCTCTTTTTATTCCAGCCAGGACGATAAGATTAAGCTGAACTGGTTTTGCTATGAATTAGCTTTGTCGATTTATGATAGCATGAAAGATGAACTCGCCTACAGGCTGAGAAGGAAAAAGATCAGTGATGAGGTCCTTGCGGAGTTTTGCATTTACTATACAAAGGCAATGAAGGATGAAGTTCTCAGGCAATTGTCCGGCGAAATTGAAAAAGTGTGCATCTCATACGAGCCCATAGAATCGTTCTTCCCCAATATCGGCGAAGATATGGTTAATAAAATGACTGATGCAATCTCACATGAGTGGGCTCATATGCTCAGCATCTGCGAGGTATGCCCCAATCGATGCATCAGCGAGAAGGATGTATTCTGCACCCTATTCGATGAAAAGCATCTCTTCAAATAATGGGATATGGAAAGAGATGAAGAATATGCTGCTAATAGACGAGATGAAGGCCCATCTGCCCATCGCTGCTTATGCCAACCGCGATTTGAGTAAAACCTTGATTGCGAATGGATTTGATGTCACACCGGAAAAGGAATTGAAGATCCTTAATGTAGTCGAGTCAGGAGAGGAAGGAGGCATAATCTGCCTCCTGGATCTACCCGAAAACTTTGTCGTATCTTTAACACTTCTCAGGGTGGGACCGGATCATCCACTGCACGACAAGATATTTGCTTATCAAAAGAAAAGGATCAGAAGCATCTTCAGGTCAAAGGGTTTGGGGACAAAAAGGATGAAGCAGATCTTTCAGCAGGAGAAATAGCAGTATTCTTCAATTGCACAAAAGAGATGGCAACAGATGTATACGATTGCCTTTTCAGTAATCCGTTTGTAGCAGTGGCGGAGGGCAATTGTGCTCCTCACCTCCGCATGAATCTGTATCCCGCTCCATCCATCGCCCTCTCGATCTCTTTTATGTGCTCGACGCCCCTCGTCTCCAGCTCCAGGTCCACCCGTGTGTAGTTGATCGCAAGGCCGCCCTCATTTCGGGCATGATGGATGTGCACCACATTGGCCTCATGCCTGGCAAGCAGCTCTAAAAGCCCGGCCAGCGACCCGGGAGCATCTTTCAGGCAGACGGAAAAGCGCATCATCCTCCCCTCTTTCAGGAGGCCTGCGGAGATGATTCTCTCCAGGAGCAGGCTGTCTACATTACCACCGCTTACCACCAGCACCACCCGGCTCCCCTCGGCAACCTGTAGCGATCCGCCAAGTAATGCAGCCAGTGGAGCAGCGGCCGCACCCTCGGCCAGTATGCGCTTTCTCTCCAGAAGCTTCAATACAGCAGAGGCGATCTGCTCCTCATCAACCAGAACTATATCATCCACCAGCTTCTGCATGATGGGAAAGGCGGCCTCGCCCACCTGGGTGACCATGATGGCATCGGCGATCGAGCCCCGCTCCTCGGCCTGGACCTCCACCGGCCTTCCAAGCTCCAGGGCCTTTCTGGCCGAGGGGCAGGATGCCGCCTGCACCCCCACCACCCGCACTTCGGGCCGGATGGCCTTGGCAGCCAGGGCGATGCCTGCGATAAGACCACCTCCGCCCACCGGGACGAGGATATAGTCAGCATCGGGCAGGTCCTCCAGGATCTCCAGGCCAACTGTGCCCTGGCCGGCTATGATCTCCTCGTCATCAAATGGATGAATGAAGATCCTGTTCGTCTCCTGGGCCATGCGCCTGCCGATCTCTATGCTCTCGACGAGGCTCTTGCCCATCAGCCTCACCTCTGCCCCATAAGCTCGGGTGGCCTCTTGCTTGGAGATGGAGGCCCATACGGGCATGATGATCGTGGCCGGTACACCGGCTGCGCAGGCGGCCAGGGCCACCCCCTGGGCATGGTTTCCCACGGAGGCAGCGATTACCCCTGAATGGATCTTTTTCAGATTGGACTGGAGCTTGTAGGTGGCCCCTCTGACCTTGAACGAGCCGCCCATCTGCAAGCTCTCCAGCTTCAGGTAGACCTCAGCCTGAGCGATCCTGCTGAAGGTGGGGGAGTAGACCAGAGGGGTGCGAATGACCCTGTCCTTGAGGAGATTTGCCGCCTGCAAAACATCGGAGAATTCGATCATAATATCATAATAATACACCGCTGCCTGAAGACTTAATCATTTCTAAAAGCTCATTCGGATGGTTTTATCCCCTGAAAGATGCAATAAGCATTCAGATGTCCGGCCAAGAGGCAAGAGCTAATCAGAAAAAGGAGGCTTCGGGAAAGGGGGGCAAGAAATCTTCTCAGGCCAGGAGCTTGCGGGAGACCGTCCAGTTCTACATGATAGACTTTAGAACCCCTCTGGGTAAGGCCATAGACATCTTCATAATCCTGCTCAATCTGCTGGTGGTCCTGCTCTTCGTCATGTCGATGCCAAGTACTGCAAAAAATGCGGCGAAGCTCTGCCGGAGACGGGTGAGAGTTAGCCGCTTTTGAGCAGTCTGTTCCAAGGAATGCTTTTGTTTTGGATTGTCCTAATCACTCCTTTATCCTCGAATTTCCCGGCGGCAGGAACTGCACGATCTGATCCACAGAGGCTATGGACTTCAAGAAGGCTCTGTCCTCCACCTTTAGAGAGAACTGCCGGTAGATCCTCTTTGCCAGGTCGTCAGGATTAAGCTCTCCCGGCTCGATCTCCACCACCGGATCCGACCCGGGCTTGCTCGCCGATACAGGACCGCCAATAAGAACTCCATCTCTTATCCCCAGAGCAATTCCCAGTGGCACATCCCGGAAGTATCTGCGCTCGCCCCGGATGACAAAGGCACCTTTCTTCAAAAACTCCCCCGACTCTGGAGTCTTGCTCACCTGGTCTCCCTTCACCAGATAGCAGTCTGCAGCAGCAAGCCCGCTCTTCCAGGAGGAGGAGTAGCTCACCGCAAACCCGGCCGCCTCCTGGAGAGTGCTCTCCGGCACCTCTTTGCCCTCGGTCTTAATCACCGTCAGGGGAGCGCCGGGAGCGTCGGTATGCATGGCCAGGTCCCTTCTCTCCAGATATTTGCCATAAATCTCCTCATTGCTATCCGCATCCCTTCCCCCCAGGACCAGGAAGCCGTCGGAGGAGTAAAACCAGCGGAACCTCTCATACCACTTGGGCTTTCTCCTCCTGTAATATGAAGACACGACGCGGGTCTTCTTGGGAGCGACCTTTCCCGCTTTCAGCTCCTCGGTAATAGCCAGAGCGCTCTGTGCCCCTTTGGCCTTGCGGACCATATCCTTGGCCTTATCATAGTACCTCTGGGCATTCTGGGGGACTGTCAAGCTGGCATTCAACTCCAGCTCCTCCCCCTCCAGCAAGATCCGCATCTCTCCCCTGCCGTCCAAAGATAGGATCGTCTCCGCCTGGGGAAGGCCCGAGCCGCTGATCCTCTCCCAGATCTGGTTGTAGGAGAAGCCCCGCGCCCGGGCATCGTTCATTAAGGTGAGTATCTGCTCGACGCTGCCGTAGAGCTGGTAGATCAGCTCGCCCTTCCGAACCAGTTCTGCCTCCTGGGACCGAAATTCCTCAATGGCTTTGCGCTGCAGCTCTATCCTGTGCTCCAGAGGATCCTGCCTGGTCGTCTCCTTCTCCCTTTCCACAAAGAAGGCATCCAGAGCTTCGCTGAAGGTGGCAAAGCGCTTCATCTCCAAGCCGGAATAGAGCTTCAGAGGCCGGGGCAGGACGTCAATGGGAGCGCCATCTTCGATGACAATATGAGGATCGAGGGTTTCATTCAGGAACACTTCGCTTAATGCCTGATGCACCCTGTCGATCTCCCCAGGATCCAGGTCGATCGCCTCCTTGTTCTTGTCCACTCCGGCCACCAGGCAGACCTCCTCGCCGTATGTCCCGCCCATATTCAGACCGCGCACCAGAGATCTCACCAGATCCTGGCCACTGGAGGCCAGCCATAGGGCCAGCTCATCCCGGGCTATGGTCCTTGGATCAAGCTGGCCGGGATGGTAGATATAGGGCTCCCCGGCGGCCATCTTTCTGCCCCGGTAGAGCATTTTTCTGAGCATGCTGAGGATGTTTCTGGATTCATCGAGCAGGATCATGCTCCCCTTGGGAAATAGCTCAACAATGAGGTAGCGAGGAATTCCGCTGCGCTCCACCTTGATCTCCAGCAGCCGGTCGAACTGGTGCTGCCTGATATCGACGATCCGGCCTCCGGAGAGGTGGCTTCTGAGCATGGTGGGAAACTGAGGCGGAGTCTTGCTGGCCGGGCGCTCAGCCTTGGTGATATGGACCCTCCTTCCCGTTTCCAGGAGGAGGTCGAGCCGGCCCTCGGCGGGGGACTGAACCGAGAGCCAGATCCTGTCTGAGGATTGCTGGTAGGCCTTGCCCATGAATCCCCCCAGGATCCGATCCTGAAGCTCCTTGACCATCGCCGCCACGTCCACATTGCTCATCGCCTTCTTCATGAATGGGAGGATCTAGATCAATCGATAAATAGTTGCGGATCGAGATGGGTGGATCGTGGAAGAGAGACCGCCGGATAAGACGCCGCCTGAAGAGAGAGGACCGGAAGTGATGCTGGGGGGAGATGAGCCGCTGGCAGAGAGGCCTCAAAAGAGAAGCTTTCTGGTCGACCTCATGCTCCTCCGCCTGGCAAGGTGGCTGCGCCTTTTGGGCCAGGATGTGGCCAATCCCGAGAGTGACAGCGATAAGGCACTCCTTGGCCAGGCAAAAAGGGAGAATAGGATCCTCGTCACCAGAGATAAGAGGCTCTTTTCATCCTGCTCAGCTGCCGGGGTGGAGGGCATTCTCATCCGCTCGTCCCGGATCTGTGAACAGATCCTGGAGATGGCCGAAAAGGGGATCGCTCTGAGGATAGATCCCCAAAGGTGCACCCTGTGCAACAGCTCCCTTAAGGAAGCTGAAGGGCGTGAGGGGGAGATCTGGATCTGTCCCAATTGCCAGAGGCTATACTGGAGGGGTGGCCACTGGAAGAATATGGAAAAGATGCTGGAAGCTCTTCGACTTCTGAAGCATGAAAGAGAAGAAGATAAAGAGGAATGTAAGGGAGAACATAAACCATAATATAAAAATATGTATATATATATTGACCAGATACGGGAAAATAGACGTTATAGGGCAAATTGCATAGGCTGCATGTGTTATTATCATTATCATTCTGATGGAACTGGTTGCTGAGGTTTGACTCGAATCTTCAGATAATCCGCAAATTCGGTCTTCATACGGGTCATCGACCAGAGATGGGAGGAGTTCAGGCAGAACTGTGGCTGGTATTGATACTGATTTCCAGGCAGGGTGAATGGATCAGCAGGCGTGAAGCTGGGAGGCGCTGATTCCAACGTCGTCTCCAACAGACACCATTGTCCAGACTCGCACTGGTAGACCACCCAGGCATGCCCGTAGAAGCCAGCTGGAGAGGCTACCCGGCCCAAAACCACCCGCACGCACTGCTCTGAGATCCCGCTGGCCATGAGAAGAGAGGCTAAGAGAAAAGAGGTATCCTCGCAGTCCCCTTTTCCGAGCATCAGCGTCTCCTCGGGAAAGAGCCAGAGGTCTTCCAGCCCAAAGCTGCTCTTGTCGGTGACGTAGTCTATTGACCTGGTCACGTAGTCCCAGCTCCGCCAGGCTCTCATGTCGAATGTCCCTGCCTCGCGGGAGGCAGGAAGGGCCATCTCCTCCAGGGCTCTGGCTATTACCTTGCTATGGGTGTGAGATAGCCAGTCCCGGATGTCAGTGGGAATCAGTATGCCCGAGCTGCCGATTACCACTCTCTTATCATAAACTATTGTGTCCCTGACGATCTCCTCCCCTGCCCAGTTACATCCTGTGATCATGATACCCCCAATCCCATCTATGTTAATAATTTTAGTTCACTATATTTAAAATTATCGAATTTGAGTGTTTTTGGATATCGATGAGTGCTAAGATAAATTGATTACATATATTTAATAAAAATTTTATGAGATGGGCAAAGCTTGATCAATCTTGCCATCCAATTTAAGGAAGAGGAAGGAACAGAAGAGTGCAGCAAAACGACCAGATGATGCATGCAGAGATCGAATGCCTGCGCAATGCCCGGCTGACCGGCGGCTATCACAATACAGTGCTCTATACAACCCTCATGCCCTGCTACATGTGCGCCGGGGCAGTGGTCTACTTCGGGATCAAGAAGGTTGTGGTTGGCGAGGCCAGGAGTGCTCCCGCGGCCAGGGACTTCATGCAGGCGCATGGGATAGAGGTGGTGGACCTGGACTGGGCTGAGTGCAGGATGCTGATGGAGGAGTACATAAGTGATGGAAAGGATGGAGATGAGAGCGCCCTTATAGCTCGCTCATTTCACCCTTTTGCCTGGATGATTCAGGCCGTCTGCTCAAGATAGGCAGCAGTCTCCTCGCTTTGTGTGGCATTGTATTCCAGGTAAAGGGCATCATAACCATCTTTCTGGAAGGCAAACTGCCAGCTGCCAGGTATGCCGCTGATGACGGCGACCCCGGTGGAGTTCGTTGTCCCTGCAAATTCATTTCCATCTCCGTCCTGCCCCGTGATCTGAACATCAGAGAGAATTGGGCCATCCAGACTTCCTTCATGGACATATACTGCAAGGGCAACCTGTTCAGCCCCAGAGCTCTTTTCAAGGTATGCAGCAGTCTCCTCAGTCTGCGTGGCATCATACTGCAGGTTAAGGTCGTCATAGCCATCCTTCTGGAAGGAAAACTGCCAGGCACCTGGAGTCCCGCTGATAACCGCTGCACCGTCGCTGTCCGTTACTCCAGCAAACTCATTTCCAGTCCCATCCAATCCGGTGATGAGAACTTCTGAAAGAAGAGGACCATCAAGGGCCTCCTCATGAACGTTTATGGTGAGACTTATCTGTTCCTGGCATGAAGCCGGCAGGGCCATGCTGCTCAATATCAATAATGCTGTCAGATAATATGCTATCTTCATATCGATCTCTCCTTTCAATTTCGATCTGCAAATTTTATGAATTGGTATCCACCATCAGGTGAGCAAAGCTCTTCAGAGTTCCGAAGAGCTTTAGGAGCATCCCCGTACTGGGACCTCGAAATCAAGAGATGATTCGTCGATCGGAGCTAACTGCTTTGATGCATCCTGATCTGTGATGAGAACATGGCAGATATTAGTCGCGTCAGGTATACTTCTTACCCTGCCAATCAATCCCTCTAGAGCAGCAACGCTTTTTGCCTGCATTACTACGAAGAACTGGTACTCGCCCAAGATGCGATAGGCTTCTTTTACCCCGCTAACCTTCCTGAGGTCCAGATAAGCCTCGTCCTCATGCCCACGAACTACCTTTACCATCGCGAAACCAATAACCATTGTGAAACCCCACCGCTTTAATCAAACTCCGAAATCATTGGAATTCCGTTTATCTTTGCTCCGTTCACCTTTTGTCATTTAACTCCAAAAAGCAGGCCAGGAATTCTGACTCCTGGCCGACATAGTACACGCTTTTTGAAATTCACCTCGCCATGATCGCTTTGAATCATGGTTTTTCCTGCTCTACCTCGGAGCTACAATATCATTCATTGAGCCCATATTCTGGCCCATGCAGGGATTCTGATCACACGGATTCTGCTTGCCATCCATCATCGACTTAGGGGCAAAGTTCCCCTCATGATTATCTGCCATGGCGTTCGTTCGACCCTGTTGCTTTGGGTGAGGCGCTGGGGATCGTGATCGTCATGCCCGTCAGGCCGGTCTAAAATCAGCTGATCATTAGACCAGACCCTCTCGTAGACCAGGATAGGTCGACGAGTTCCTCCCTTCTCCTGGGTGATACCGATGGCGTATTTCCATTTTGCTGGCTCTTCAGAGGACTCGGCCAGGTGGACTTCGATCTCAATGTCTGAGCTTCTCCGAGCAGAAAGACATCTTATCTTGGGAAGGCGTCCCCGGTCAGCCACTGCCTTCTGAAGGCCGCCTCCATCCTTGGCTATATCGCGCAGGAAGCGGAAGACGTCCAGGAGGTTTGACTTTCCGGAGGCGTTTGGCCCGATCAGGAATGCTCTCTCCCTCAATGGTACATCCACCGTCTGGAAATTCCTCCAGTTCCTCAAGATCAGACGAGAAACGATCATCTTATCACATCAGAT
>WOYM01000096.1 GCA_011620785.1 Methanothrix sp.
GATCAAATCGGAGGTTGGAGGATAGGCCCTCTAGTGCTTGTTTTTTTTGGTTTTTTCATCGGAATAGCGAGGAACCAAAAATGTATCTACTTTCAAAAAGTACATAATTCCGGTAGAATATCACATATAGAGTTGTTATTATGGAAAAATACGATGTCATCGTCATTGGTTCAGGTTCAGGAATGGGTATCGTCTCGCGAGCTGTTGGTGAAGGGCTCAGGGTAGCTTTGGTGGATCGCGGTCCTTTGGGCGGAACATGCCTGAATAACGGATGCATTCCCTCCAAGATGTTGATTTATCCTGCTGATGTGATCAGAACACTACAGGATGCTAAAAAAGTAGACATCGAGGGAATCATCACAAAGATAAATTTCCAGAGTCTTATGAGCCGTATGAGGTCTGTAGTTGAAATGTCAATAAAGGAAATGGAGGAATCCATTAAATCGGCAGACAATCTAACTTTGTACAGACAAGCAGGTGAGTTCCTTGGCGATAATACGCTTAAAGTCGGAGATCAGATACTCACCGCACCCAAGATCGCCATAGCCTCGGGCAGCAGGGAGGTCGTTCCTCCCATACCCGGTCTCAAAGAAGCAGGTTATATAGATAACACAACCCTCCTGAACCTGGATAAGTTACCAGAAAGCATGATAATAATAGGTGCGGGATACATTGGTTGTGAATACGGCCACTTCTTTTCCTCCATGGGCACAAAGGTGACTATACTGGGAAGGAGTCCGACGGTCCTAGCTAACGAAGATCCCGAGATACGAAAGATAGTCAATGATGTCCTTTCCAGAGATCTAAGTCTTCTCACCAACCATGAGGTTGTAGAAGTTGAAGTTGAGGGTGGAAAAAAAGTTGTCTCGGCCCGAAATCGCCTGGATAATAATGTGTACCGGTTCGAAGCAGAAGAGGTCATGATAGCCTCCGGCAGGAGATCCAATTCAGATCTCTTGAAGCCTGAAAAAACAGGCGTAGAGACAGATCAACGCGGCTGGATTAAGGTGAATAAATATCTTGAGACAACAAAACCGGGAATATGGGCTCTTGGGGATGCGACTGGAAAGCACATGTTCCGTCATACTGCCAACTATGAAGCGGATATAGTATCCAATAACATGTTCGAAGACGAAAAGAAAGAGAACGATGAGCATGCTTTTCCCCATGCGGTCTTCACTCATCCTCAAGTAGCGGGAGTGGGCCTCAAAGAGGAGGAGGCCCTGGCAGGCGGACACAAGATTCTAGTCGGCAGAGCAAGGTATACAGAGGCTGCAAAAGGTGTGGCTATGGCCGAGGACGATGGATTTGTAAAAGTTGTAGTAGATGATGATACCGGAAAGATACTTGGTTGCTCGGTGGTAGGTTCGGAGGCGGCTGAACTAGTCCAGCAGGTCGTCTATCTTATGAACACCGATACTCAGGATCTTATTCCCCTGATCAGATCGCAAGTGATACATCCCACTATTAGCGAAGTAATCGCCAAAGCGTTTGCTAATCTTGAACACCCTCACGATTCTGAAGAAAGAAAAAATGTGCACATATAAGACAACTCAAACGGGGTTTGGGTAGAAAATGACTTCATCGAGTGCATATAACTTGCTATCTACCCTCTCTTTTTTTCGATATGCTTAAATGACGCCGAGGGTGAGATTCGAACTCACGAGACCCTTGCGAGTCACCAGCTATCCAGGAGAAACTCACTCCAGGCTGGCGCCCTACCGCTAGACGACCTCGGCACAGGTTTGGATTTATGGGTTTTATCGCTTTGTTTCCGGCTGGGTGGAGCCGTCCCTTTCGGCCAGCTTCCACGCCTTCGGATAGGTGCCCGGCTCCATTATTACCCTTTCGGTCGCAGCCACGATTCCAGACTTTGAGGCCAGCATCTCCTCGCTCGAGAGCTCCGCCTGGGCAACGGCCACTGCTTCTCCTTTCAGCGTGAAGAGCACCACACCATCGCCCCGATTGATCTCAGTCTCCAGGCTTAATAGGCCCGGGGCAGCCAGGGGCGCGCCATGACATATGGCATCCACCGCATTGTCCGCTATCACCAGTCGGGGCAGATGCACCAGAGCCGCCTCCACCGGCAGAATCACCCTGCAAAGCAGGTTCTCGTTCCCTGTCTCCATATATTTTACATGGGCATCCATCAGCTGGTGCAGGGTGACTAAGGTCTCATCCTCGCGAAAAGGACCGGCACGGGTCCGGCGCAGCTCCTCCATGTTCGCCCCCGTACCCAGGGCAAGGCCGATATCGTAGCATAGCTTTCGGATGTAGGTTCCAGCTTCACAGCCCACCCTCATCAGCACATGCTGCCCATCGATCTCCAGCACCTCCAGATAATAGATGGTCCTGGTGCGCAATTCCTTGACCACGGACGACTTCAGGGGAGGTTTTTGCAGTATGGGGCCGACAAACTGACCACAGACATCGATGATCCCCTTTTTGGGCACTGGCTTATGAACATGCATCAGGCAGATGTACTCCTTTCCCGCCAGAAGAAGGGTATCCATAACTCTTGTTGCATCCCCCAGGAGAACGGGCAGGATGCCGGTCACCTTGGGATCGAGAGTGCCGCTATGTCCAGCCTTCTCCACCTCAAGAATCCTCTTCACCCAGGCCACAACCTCATGGCTCGTAGGCCCGGAGGTCTTGTCCAGATTGATCGCCCCTAAACGAAGGTGCATCTCCAGGCTCCGCTCCTGCGGGGAAGTGCCATAAGCGGGATCTGTCTTACCATTCCTTTTGACCAGGACCGACCTCTTCCTGTCCGCAGGAAGGATCTTGAGGCCGGATGCGGCATCTGTACCTTTTTTCTCAGGAAAAGAGGAACGCGGTCGAGCGGAAGACGAATTTGAGGATTTTGAGGGGGGCCTGGAGCCTCGATCTCCGGATGACGAGCCCTCGTCCTTTCTCGGCCTGTGAATCACGGACACTACGAAGACCTCGCCGCCGCCAGCACTATGGCCAAAGTTCCAGATTCGTTGAACCTGCCTGTATCCACCACCAGATCGTATACGTTGAGGTCATTGATATCGATGTTATAGTATTTCTTGTATCTGCGGGCCTCGCTCTCCTCCCGCAGCCTCGTCTCCTGACAGGCATCCTCCAGGAGCTTGGACTCCCGCTTGGATATGCGCTCCGCTCTTGTCCTCAGATTGGACTTCAAGAGAACTTTGAGATCGGCATCCAGAAGGTGCCCGGACAATCTGCCCTCGAAGACTCCCTGTCCCTCTCTGGCCAGAGACCTCTGGGCATCATCGATCAGATAATCGATCTCCGGTCCCATCTCTGCCATGCGGTTCATCTCCTTGACTGATATGTTCTTCTCGCTGGCGATCTTGCGGAACAGCTCCCCGGAGTTGATCCAGGGGAGGCCAAGCTGGACAGAAAGAGCCCGGGCCAGGGTGGTGGTCCCAGTGCCCGGCGAGCCGCTAATGGTGATTATCATATTATCATCTTCAGCTCATGCTCCCTATATCCAGAGCCTTTCTGATGATCTGCGATACGGGCAGAGAGCAGACGAAATACCAGTAGAACCAGTAGAGGATCGGCCCTAAAACCATCTCCTCGATATTATGCGTCCCCCAGAAGGGAAAGGTCATCATAATTCCACCGGAGTTATGAATGTAGAAATATATCCACATGAACAGAGGAATAGATATGATGCCGATGTAGAGCATGGGTTTGAACTGCATCTGCATCATCTTTCCCTGCTCTGAGACCATCTTCATTTGCTCAGTCTGCAGAGACTGGATCTTAGCCTGGTCCCCGGCCAGCTGAGCTGCCTTCAAATTAGCCTGCAGGGCTCTCATCTTCTCCTGCTGGCGGCGCATAAAATCCCAGTCCATGGTATACTTCTGAACCAGGCTGGCATAAAGGCCGGTAATGGCCGCCAGGATGAAGAGGATGACCGGAAAGGACAGCCCTGTCTGAGGCAACCATCCCAGAAGGGGATCCATGACCAGCCCTAAGAGGTTCCTGTAATCCTCGATCATCACCCCGAAAAAAAAGATGATGCCCAGTACCAGGGCCGCTCTGTCCAGAGTACTGGACATGGATTGCTTCATGCGGAAGCTCCAAAGAACTTCTGCATCATCGGGTACATCTCCTGAATCTGCTCGCTGGCTATCTGCTCATAGAGCCTGTAGACTATGCTCACTGCCAGAAGGAGACCAGTGCCTCCCGCACCACCCAGGGTTCCCATAAGGCTGGCAATCAGGGTCAAGACCCCAATGATCACGCCGCCGATCACAGTCACCTTGGGAATGTACCGTTCCATTAGCTTCTCAATTGAAGCAGGATTCCTCCTGTAACCGGGGACCTGCAGTCCTGAGTTGTGGATCTTGGCAGCGACGCTCTTGGGCCCCATTCCAGTGGTCTCAATCCAGAATATGGCGAACAGAATGCCGCCGATGATCAGGAAAGCGGAATCTGTGAACACATGCAAGAGGATCTGATAGCTGGCTATGGGCGAGAACCCAAGCTCTGCCATCCCCGCAGAGGAGGAGGCCACCATGCTGGGAATCCAGTCGCCCGGCCCCCCTATAGGCGAGAGGTAATACATGAGCCCTGATACCGGCTGGGGCGATTGTCCGCTGATGGCAGCGCCGGTGGCGGCATCAAACTGGGACTGAGATATGAAATTGCCCAGCAAGCTGGAGTAGCCGGTATAGACCGTGGTCACACCCTCGCCGGTCACAGTAGCTGTGGAGACTGTTCCAAGCCTTGATGCCAGCAATGCCCCCAGCATCTCGATGTTGGCCTGAATAGCCCTTACCAGGATCATGGGAAGGACTGATGCATAGACCAGCTTTACCGGGAATCGGCCTCTTGCACCCCGCACCCGGCTGTGGGCCAGAGGAATTTCAATTCTCGTAGACTCCACCAAAACGACCAGCAATATGATCAGAATGGTGGATATGAGGGCCAGAATTCCTCCGGTGATCATGATAAACCGGATGCCTTCAGAGGTGAAGAGAGTATCAAAGCTGATCAGCTGCAGCCTGATGATATCAATCCACTTGGGGATGATCCCCACCGAGAGGCCGGCTTCGCCAGTAGCCGGATTGATAAGACCGGTGACCAGCGACTGGCTGATTCCCGCCACGATGAACAGGCCCACTCCAGATCCTACGCCCCATTTGGACACCACCTCGTCCATATAAACAATAAGGGATCCGCCAATAAAGACCTGAATAAATATCAATAAGGATATTATGCCCAGGGATACACCTAACGCGTTCGCCACTCCCTCGTCAGGCAGGAGATAGCCGCCCAGCACCTGGGGCAAGCCTTCTACGGCAACCATCAGAAAGACCAGAGCCTTTTGGGTGCCCTGATAGATGGCCTGATCCCGGGGATCGCTCAGATTGAGCTTGATGATCTCCGCGCCAACCAGAAGCTGGAGCACAATGGATGCGGTAACGATGGGACCGATGCCCAGAAGCATCATCGTGCCGAAGGATCCGGCGAAAAAGGCACGGTAAGAGCTGAAAAGGTCTATAGATGTCGCAGAGAGGCCAAATAGAGGTATGTTTCCAAGGATGAAGTAAAGGAGCAATACGGCCAGAGTCCAGCTTAGCTTTCTCTTAAAATGGACGTGCCCTGTGGGCCGTTCCACCGAAGGGAGCCGGCGCACAAAGGGCTCTATCGCATAAAAGAAACTTTGCTGGTTCATACTACTACTGCCTGACCACCAGCAGCCTCGATCTTGCTCTTAGCCGTGGCAGTGAATCCTAAAGCCTTAACCTCCAGCTTCCGGGTTACCCTACCTCGACCGAGAACCTTCAATTCATTGATCTCAACCTTGCCGTCCTGGCCGGCCAGCTGGTCCAGCTCATCGACATTGACCACATCTACCTCCTCAGCTAAAGGCAGCCGGACGAAGCCATGCTTGCCCATTTCGGTGCCAAGAAGGATGGATCTCATGAAGTGATGCTTGCATTTGCCTGAATCTCCACGGCCGCCACGGCTTCCTCCTCCGCGCATGTTCTTGTGCTTGCCGTGGTAGGTTCTATGACCTCTCTTTTCTTTGGTCTTTGGTCTAACCATTTTTTCTACCTCATCCTCTTGATAAGATCCGCCAAATTCTGGTGGAATCCCAGATCTCCACCCTGTTGAGCGGTCTTCTTGGTGGTTCTTAAGCCCTTCCGAGCAGGGTGCAGCCTGAATATGGGCTTGATTTGCAGATCTTTCAGACTGGCAGAGCCGGAGTTGATGGCTTTAGCCAGTTCCTTAAAAGATGAATAAGGTGTATTCTCCTTTAAATACTGCTCTGTCAGGCGTCGGTTGGCGCTCAGCCTGCCCCTTTTCTCTAAGAGCATAGCCAGAGTATCATCATCGATCTCGCCCCAGGCCACGTAGTCCTTGACCTTCTGGATCATGCCCCGGTAATGGGGATCTTCTTTGACCACAACGCAGTGGTTGACCCTATGAATATGGAGCATAGCCAGGGTGTCCTTGATATCCGGCCTGAGGTTCACCTCCCCTCTCAATCTCACTATGGCAAACATCTTCAGGCCCTCACAGTTATGGTATTGATGAGCGCATTGTATGTCGCTTTAGCGAAGTTGATGGTGGTCCTGGTGGAGCCTGCGGTCCTGGTCCAGACATCCTTGATTCCGGCCATATCCATGACCTTCTTGCTCGTATCTCCGGCCGCAATGCCCAAGCCACGAGGCGCAGGGATGAGAACTACCCGAACGCTTCCGGACTCACCCACTACCTGATAGGGCACAGTGTGAGGCTGGCCGCAACCACATTCCCAGCTGCCGCAGCCCCGGTTCACCTTCATAATGTTCCTCTTGGCATTATCGATGCCCTTTTTGATGGCTTTTCCCACCTGAACATCCTTTCCCTCGCCCAGGCCTATGTAGCCGTCCCTGTTGCCCACAATTACTGTGGTTCTGAACTTGACCCTCCTCCCGGAGTCGGTCATCCTCTGAACCATGTTGATATCCAGAACCTCGTCCTCGAGCCCTGGAATGAGCGCATCTATCAGTCCGGCCTCTTTTATGGGCAGGCCGGATGCAATGGCCTCATCGAAAGTGGTTACCTGACCCTCATAGACAAGCTTTCCAAGCCTCGTCTTGGGGACCCACTCCTCTTGGTAAAAATCGCGTTTCTTCTTCTGATCCATACACTCACCCCAGTATCTTCTCTTTAGCAGCCTCGAACTGGGCTACGGTGTCTTTTCCAGTAAAGCTCTTTATGTGCTCCCCTCTGATCCTCTCCTCATCCGGGAAGATCTCGGGGCTGTGGGGCACATCTACTCCTGCATCTACTACCCCCTTAATGGCGGCATAGATCCTGTTTCCTTTGGTGGAGGCATGCAGCCCTATGTCTGCTACTCCTCCTTCCACCCCAATAGCCAGCATCTTCTTGCCGAATAGCAGGCCTGTAAGGTATGCTGCAGGCAGATTGCCGACCGCTGAGGAGAAGCCGAATCCTTTAAGCTCCCGGGAGTTGACCGTCAGCAGGGTCTTGTCACCCTCGAGCTCTGCTACCACCAGCTGCAGAGTGGTGCTGGCATTGCTCTTCCTGATCACAACTCTCGGTCTCTTGGATAGCAATAGCTTATATCTGACATGATAGTTGGTCTTGCCCTCTTTCCTTCTGCGGAGAGGAACCTTATATCTCGGTCCAGTTGCCAAGTCACTCACCCCGAGCAAGGCCCTTGGCCTTTATAAATGAATTCATATGCGCTGTGCTCCTGTACTCTCCGCCCTTGGATTTGCGGTAGAGCAGTCGGTAAGCATGCCGGTCTATCTGGCCAGTATCCCGCAGCTCCCTGAGCCTCTTTCGCAGAGCCCGGATCTTGGTCATCCACAGCTCTTTGCGTGGTCTACGAGCGCCTTTGGCGCCCCTTCTGTGTCCAGGTCCCTTGCAATGGCCGTAGGCTCTCTTGGCATTCTTGGCCCTGATCCTTCCCCGGCTGTTGCCCTTCTTGGGCTTGGCTTTAATGTTGCCTTCGCTGATCTGAGAGCGAATATCCTCTCGGGTGATGGCATCGCCCAGGGCGCTTGCCAGCTCTGGATCGGGATTAATCCAGACCCGGCTCTCGCCGATATTCAGCTCAGATGCCGCCAGCCTTCGCTGGGTGGTAAATCCCGGCATGTTCAGGCCCCTCCTTTGGGATTGAGGATCTTGAGCCCCATCTCCGCAGCCTTAGCCTGAATATCCAGCCGCTTTTTCATCCCCACGGCAGAGGCAATACGCACTGCGCAACCTTGAGCGGCTGCCAGCTCTGCCACATTGTTCACCCTAATCTCAGCCAGTCCGCTGGGATGATATCCTCGAACGGCCTTTGGGCTTCCAAAGCCAGGTTGGACAACCCGGCCTTTGGCGGCTATATGCTGCCTGAGCTTATTGTGCAGGCCACGGGGCTTTCGCCAACTTGTGCCAAGCTTCTTCTTTTTATGTGAATCATGAAAGTTGAACTCGGGCTTCTTGGACTTCTGCCTGGTTCTGACTCTTAGCAATCTTTCTGCCATCCGAATTCACCTCTTGTCTATCAGGTATATCCCATCCTGGAATATCCTGACATCGAAGCCATGCACCCTGGTCGCCTGTTCGATATTGGCCATGGTCTGGCCAACATTCTCCTTGTCGATGCCTGTAATCACGACTTCGTCTTTGCCTATCTCGACCTTGGTTCCCGGCAGAACTCGAGCAGATCGAGACTTCCTCTCGCCGAGGAAGTTGTTTATGATCAACTCATCGGAAGCTGCCTTGAGCTGGATGGGGAAGTGAGAGTACACGACCTTCATCCTGTACTCATATCCTTTTGTAACGCCGGTAACCATATTGTTTATGTGAGAGGCCAGCGTTCCCACCATTGCTCTGTGGCGCTTGCGGTCGACCCTGGAATTTACGACCACCTGAAGATCCTCTTTGCGGATCTCCAGGTTGGGATAGGAGAGTGTCCGGGATAACTCGCCTTTTGGCCCCTTAACCGTGACGACATTCCTGTCCACGGAGACTGTAACTCCTTCCGGGATCTCTACCTGTCGCGCAATCTCTTTGACCATCAGACCACCTAATATACATACGCCAGGAGCTGTCCTCCCAGGGACTGGGCCCTGGCATCAGAGTGGGCCATGACCCCTTTGTTGGTGCTCAGTATTAGCACCCCAAAGTTCTTGGCAGGGAGGAATCTCTTCTCCCACTTCTCCATCTCCGTAGCCTTGGTGGAGAACCGCGGCTTGATGACACCGCAGCGGTTGATCCTTCCCAGGAGCTTCACCCGGAACATTCCTGACTTTCCATCATCGATAAACTCAAACTCACCGATGTATCCCCTATCCGCCATGACCTTCAGGGCCCTGCCTATGACTTTAGAGGCGGGATGGATGATACATTCAGGCTTGCCTACGCTCTCCGCATTCTTTATAACGGACATCGCATCGGCCAGTGGATCCAACAACAACGCAACCACCTACGAATACTTTTCAAATCCCATTTCAGGGGCGATCTCTCGGAAGCACTGCCGGCACAGGTAGATACCGTATTTTCTAACCAGGCCGCTTTTTCGGCTGCAACGCTTGCAAACGTTTGCTCCTCTTCCATAGACCTTCTTGCCTTTCTTCATGCTGCCTCCAAGACCTCAACGCCGAACTTCTTCTTGATGAACTCCACGGTATCGTCCTGACCCAGCCTCTGCCTGCTTGGCAGCTTCTTTTTGGCCACCCTTCTCCGGGCTATTCTGTAGCCGGCCCTCTTCAAGGCTACGGAGACATCCATGCCGAAGATGCCTATCTCCGGGTCATATCTCATCCCGGGAAAGTCGGTGTGCTCCTCGATACCAAAGGAGAAGTTGCCCTGCTGATCGAACTGGCTCATCTTCAGGCTGTTGCCCGCGGCTTTGAGGGCGAGGACCAGAAAGTCCTCCGCTGCTTTCCCTCGCAAGGTAAGCTTGGCGCCAATGGGCTCCTTCTTTTTTATGTTGAATGTGGGCAGAGTCTTCTTGGCCATGGAGCGGACTGGCTGCTGTTTGGTGATCGTCTTCATGATAGTCTCAGCGTTCACCAGCCTCTGACCGCTCTCTCCTACCCCCACATGCACGACGACCTTGTCGATGCGGGGCTCGAGCATTACATTCATCTGGCGGCCCCCAGTTTGATGACGGGACTGTCCGTTCCGATCATATAGACGTACTCCTCTATGGTCTCGAACACCTTGTCTCCGGATATTATGACCCGGTTGGGCTGAGAGCTCTTCACCTTTATGATATCCTTGATCTTCCCCGTCTGGCCGCTGTGCTTCCCGCCCACGACCATGGCCAGGTTGCCAACCTTGAACTCGATCCTTTCATCGATATCTTTTTCGGGTATAGAGAGAACCAGAGAGTCGCCCACTTTGTAGTCACCTTCCGCCAGCTTATTCGAGCCGTCGGATAGGTTGAGCTGCTGCTTATTGCCTTTGAGGATGGTTTTATTCTCGATCCGGGCCAGCTTTCTCGCTCTTCCCGGCTCAAGGAGGCTCAGATAGAACATCCCCTTCTCGTCCTTCAGCATTCTGTACTGCTGATCGAGCAGAGGCAGACCAATCACATCGAATATGCCTATGGGGAGCTTATGATCCTTCTGGGATTTGCCGTCCACCAGAACCTTGCCCTCATAAAGGACCCTCTTGGCCTCGCGGGCGTTATCCACCAGCTTGAGCATATCCCTGATCACCATCAAGAGCGGCATGCTGTTCATGGATGAATGAGGGCCTGGGCTGCTCTTGGGGACCCATACGCTGGTCTTTCTGGCAACCGGCCAGCTAACCGGGATAGTCAGCCTCTTCTGATGTCTGCTCATTCAGATCGCCTCTCAAAGATCTTCTCCCTCTCTGCATCCTCAAGCTCGAGCTTGACGATCACCACATTCGAGGGGTGAATGGTTCTGGGCACCTCGGTTCCATCGGCACGGTAGTTGCTCACTCCCGCTACCTTTATGGTGCATCTCTTGATGTCTACTTCCTCGACTGCACCTTCTGTGCCGGCGTGATCTCCACGCACCACCTTGACCGTATCGCCCTTGCGGAGCTGAGCATTGCGTTTCTTCAGCTCTTCACGCAGGGCCCGGCTTAAGGGGGCGTGCATGTACTTTTGACGCCGATGCAGCGGTGCAGTGTACCTCTCTTTCCGCTGCTTTCTGGGCTGTTTCGTAATCATAGAATCATCACACAATTATGGATGCCGCGGAGGCGATCTTGCCGAACCTCTCCGCTACCTCACGGGCCACAGGTCCCTTAACCTCGGAGCCCTTTGGTACGCCCTCATCGTCCACTATGACGGCTGCGTTATCCTCGAACTTCACTCTGAGGCCGTCGGGCCTGCGAAACTCCTTCCTCTGGCGGATGATGACAGCTTTAAAGATCTGCTTTCTCATCTCAGGAGTTCCCTTCTTAACGGACACGATCACTATATCCCCGATTCCTGCGCAGGGCTGTCTATTTTTCACGCCTCGGTAGTTCTTTACCGAGATAACGTGTAGCGTCCGCGCACCTGTATTGTCTACACAATCCAGGTATGCGCCAGTGTTGATCGCCCTTGGGATCTTGGCCTTCTGTCCTCTCATTTCAAGACCTCCACTACCACATAGGATTTGGTCTTGGAGAGGGGCCGACACTCAGCTATTTTGACACGATCTCCTGCCTTGGCTTCCAGGCATGGAGGATTGTGCGCATGGATCTTGGACTGCCTCTTCTCAAATCGTTCGTACTTCGTTGCTTTCTTTTCAAACTTGCGCATAACTACCACGGTGTTATCCATCTTGTCGCTGACCACAGTGCAACTGAAGACCTGGCCGCGTACGGGAAGGGTACCATGGAAGGGACACTTGGGATCGTTGCACTCCTTTTCCGGGGGGGCTACGTCCAGTCCGATATCCCTCATAACTTCCACCTCGTCCTCTGCATTCTTTTGCTTATTCTGTTCTCAGGTTGCGAGATCAAAACCGAGCCCGCGACCCTCGCCCTCTGCCCATCTGGCAGGGTGAAGGTCAGGCTGGCATTCTTTTTTGGAATGCGCAAGACCTTGCGCTCTGTCTCCAAAAGGAATGTGTTCCTGGTCTCGTCCACAATCCTTCCCCTGAGCCCGACGATACCCGGCTCGCTGTTAGACTCGACCTGAACATCCAGGCCAATGAGCTCGTGCCTCGCCAGGTTCGTGGGGTTGAGCTTCACTTCCTTCGCTCCGTCTGGACCGTCTTGATCCGGGCAATCGTCCTGCGGATGTCTTTGATCCTCCCCGGCTTCTCCGGGGCGCCACCGGCAGTGACGACGCCTCTCTCGCGGATGAGCTCACTCTCGAGCTTATGCAGCTCCTCGGATATCTCTTCCGCGTTCATGTTTCTTATCTCATCAATCTTGAAGATGGCCATTTGGATCACTCATCCTTAAGGACGGGCTCGCTCTCCGCCTTTTCTTCAGAAAGGGGAGCAATCTCTGTCGCGTTCTCTGCAGACATGGATGGCTCTTCCAGGGGCTCAGGCTTGACCTCGACCGCCTCGGGCTCTGATTCCAGGAGCTGGTCCAATTCGCTCTTCTTCTCCTCAGCGGGCGCTGGTGTTGGCGCGGGCACAGGAGCAGGAGCGGGTGCGGCTGATGGTGCTGGTTCTGGTGCCGGTGGCGCCTGTGGAGCTTCAATCTGGAAGTCGTCTGGCAGCCGGACATCCGGTGGGATGATCCTGACCTGACAGCCGATGACTCCCAGCTTCTTTACTGCCACAGAGTAGCCCCGATCCACCAGGTCTATGGCTGGCTTGCCGGAATGCTTGATGTAGCCAGCGATGAACTTCTCTGTTCGGGATCGTGGACCGGTCAGCTTGCCGCTGATCACTATCTCACAGCCTAAAGCTCCAGCGTCCATCACCCTTCGCATCATGGACTGGCCGGCCTTCCGGAAGTACCAGCCCCGCTCCAGGGACGATGCCAGACGGTTGGCCACCACTCGGCCGTTGAGGTCGCCCCGGCCCACATCCTGCACATCTATCTGGGGATTGTCCAGGTGGAACCTGCGATCCAAGTCACGGGTTATCTTGCGGATGAGCTTGCCGCCTTTGCCTATGACCATCCCCGGTTTTTCCGCATAGACGGTGATCTGAGTGCCCATGGGGGTGCGGTTCATCTGCATGCCGCCGTATCCTGCTCTCTCCAGCTCATCAGCCAGATACTCATTGACCAGGGCCTTGGTTATGCCCTCGGCCACGAACTTCTTCTCGACGGACATCAGCTTTTCACCTCGGTCAGGACCATCTCCACAGTCACGGTCTGGGTGTTCTTGGGGGTTGCTCTTCCCATGGCCCGGGGCATCCATCCCTGGATGGTTCTGCCCGTGAGAGTGCCGGCATGGTAGATCCTGAGTTTCTCTGACTCCATGCCTTTATACTCGCCGTTGGCGATGGCATTATCCAGGACCTTCAGGACCTCTCGTGCCGCCTTCTCGGGATATCTGCCTGCATCCCAGCCCATCAGGCCGCGCCTGTGGGCTACATTCCTGTTGTATCGCTTGAAAGGAACAGGCCTCTTCAAGGCGATCACATCTTCCAGATAGTCTCGGGCACGGTTAGCCCGCATGCCTCTTAGCGTCCTGCAGATCTCGCGGGCATGCTTTGGTGAGATGTGAAGCTCCATCCCCATGGCCCTTGAAGAGCGTCCTGCAGGCGTAAGCGAATAGTTCAATCTGCCCAATCTCACACCTCACTTCAGCGGCACATACTTGCTTGATCTGGTAGCGCCCACGCCTGCGGCTCCGTGCTGGACGCGACCGCGCGTCATAGCGAACTCGCCGAAGAAGTGCCCGATCATCTCGGGCATGACCTCTACCTTCTCAAAGCTCTTGCCGTTATAGATCTCGATGTTCTTGCCCACCATGTCCGGCAGAATTAGCATGTTCCGGATGTGGGTCCGAACTGAGTCTTTGTTCTTCAGGTTTGCCAGGAGATTCTTGTTCTCCTTAGCAAGACCTCTCTTGATCGATCTGCGCTGCCGCGCTGGGAACAGCCCGGCAAGCTCCTCTATGCTTAACTTGGCGAGGTCGGCCATCTTCCGGCCCCGATACAAGAACTCTTCCTTTCTCTTGGGAAGCTTGGATCCTGCTTTCTTTGCCAAAACTATCACCTAGCGCTTACCGGTTCTCCGTGCGGCGATCGAGCCGACCTTTCGGCCGGGAGGTGTATTCCTGCTGACCGTCTTGGGCCTGCCTGGATGCTGACGGCCGCCGCCGCCGAAGGGATGGTCTACGGCGTTCATTGCCACCCCTCTGACCACGGGCCAGTTCTTGGGCTTGGAGCGGTACTTGAAGAAGCTCTTTCCTGCCTTAACCAGGGGCTTGTCCAGACGGCCGCCTCCCGCTACCACTCCTATGGTTGCCATGCATTTCGGGTTGAGCCATTTCATCTCCCCGCTGGGGAGCTGGACCACGGTTTGGCCCACATCATGAGCCACGAGGATGGCACAGACTCCTGAAGAGCGAGCGAACTGGCCGCCATGCCCGGGCTGCGACTCGACGTTGCAGATAGGTATGCCCTCAGGTATCTCCGAGAGAGGGAGAGTATTTCCCGGCTCGATTGGCGCGGATATGCCGCAGGCTATCTCCTGGCCGATGCAGACCCCCTCTGGGACCAGGATGTACCTCATCTCGCCACTGCTCAGGGCCACCAGGCCCACGGGAGCAGTTCGAGCTGGGTCTCGCATAATATCCTGGACGATGCCCTTGACGGTCTCGTTCTGATCTCTTTTCAGGTGCTTGATGTCTGCTCTGTACCGGTGAGAGGGTGCCCTATACCTAGGACCTCCTGCGCCTCTATTTTGAGATATGATTCGATGTCCCATTGTATTACACCTACAGCAGTCCTAGCCTTGTGGCCAACTCGTTCGCGCTGCCCTCTCCGGCCAGCTTCACTACCGCCTTCTTCTGTCCCTGAGAGGTGATCATGGTCCTGACTGCCAGGACATCGACATCATAAAGATCCTCCAGGGCCTTTTTGATTTGAGGCTTGGTGGCATTTGTGTTCACCAGGAACTCCAGGGTGTCGTCGGAGTCGATCATGCTGGTGACCTTTTCTGTAACATAGGGGCTCTTGATAATCATTGATTTGCCTCCGGGGAGCCTTTTCCTGCCAGCTTCTCAAGGGATGATTCAGTCCATACGGTAAGTCTGCCTGCCCGGGTTCCAGGGGCGAGCAGCTCTGCATTCAGCATGTCCACGGTGACGAAGTCAACCCCTGGAAGGTTCCGGGCTGCCTTTCCCAGGCCTGCGTCGTTGCCAGCGACGATGAGCAAGCTCTTTCTGCCTTTGTATTTCCTTCCCCGCAGCTTTCCCTTGCCGGCACGGATGTGCCTTCCTGCTTTTGCCCTCAGGACGTCATCCCAGAGGCCCGCTGCCATCAGGAACTTGATGATATCCGAGGTCTTGCTAAGGGCCTCGAGATCGTTCTTGGCCACGACCGGCAGCTCTCGGGAGAACTTGTGGCCCCGGGCCTCGACCAGGCCGGATGAGGCGGTAGCTGCAATAGCTGATCGGATGGCTTTTCTTCTCTCCTTCTTATTGACCTTCTCGCTGTAGACGGCGTTTGGCTGTGGCGCATGCGATCTGCGGCCGCCCACTGCCATGGGAACGCCTGCTGCTCTCCTGCCGTTCTTAAGCCTGAGAACCCTGGAGGTGCCGTGTCCCGTGCCCCAGGAGACGGCGGAGGTGTTCATGCCGGCATAAAAGTGCGGCCCATAAGCCTGAAGCCTGTTTGCCTGGGCAGCCAGAACCGCTCTCTTGATGATATCCGGCCGGTACTCCTCCTCAAAGACTGCTGGCAGCTCTATCTCGCCAGCCGCGTTTCCCGATAGATCTATAACATTGGTTTTCATTGCTCAGACCCCCTGCTTGGATTCCTGGCTCACATGGAGCAGCTCGGGAGCTTTCACGAAGTTCTTTCCTGGCCTCATGGCATGCCTCATCCGCACGAGCCTCTTGATGGGGCCGGGAACGCTTCCTTTGATCAGGATGTACTGATTCTTGACCACGCCATAGCCGGGGAATCCCCCGTCCGGGGTGATCTTCGATCCGTCGGTGCCGATGAACATGAGCCTCTTATTAAATTCCGTCCTCTGGTGGTAGCCCATCTGGCCCAGCTGGGGAACGCGCCAGCTGATATGGGCTGGATGCCAGGGGCCCAGGTTGCCCACATGGCGGACTTTGCCTGTGCGAGCATGCTTTCTCTTGGCCATGGCGATTCCCCAGCGCCTGACTGGTCCCTGGGTGCCTTTGCCCTTGGTAACGGCAGATGTGTCCATCAGGTCGCCCAGCTCAAATACGCTGGAGATCGGGACCTGCTGGCCCAGCAGCGTCTGGGCAAAGGAGAGTCTGTCATTCATCGAGCCGCCGTTGATTGGCATCTCCATGATCTCAGGAACCTTCTTGGGAATTCCAGATACTAGTGTGGGATTGGTGTGCACCAGGACGCGAACATCGGCGATGTCCTCGCCCAGGGCAACCAGATCTCCGGGGGCGGTTCCTCGGGTCTTCTTGGGAACGGTCATCGCTCGGGAGAGCTCGGGGCTCAGGTTCTCTGCCCAAAGCTCGCCTGCCGGGCGCAGGCCGCCATTGTAGCTCTCGTAGGCGCGCACAGCCACCACGTTCATGGGGGGGACCTCAAGAACGGTCACGGGGGTGCTGATCTCCATGCCCTCGGTGAGGCTGCGCGGTCGGTCATCTATCATCATGACATGGGTCATGCCTGCTTTGTAGCCGGCGAAGCCTGCTATCCTGGCCTTGTCCTCCTCGAGCCAGCTTCTGATTCTGGGGACCTCGCTCTTGGCCCTCTTTCTGGGGCTGTAGGCCAGCGAACCTCGTCTAGGTCGGTGTATTGTTGCCATTTAGTCCTCCAAACTCATCAGGTTGAGAAGGGCGAGGGTGGCGAAAACCGCTTCCTCCACTCGAACCGTCTCTGTTCCCTGATGGGGAATGGTGTTGATCATTTCATACCTCTTCATTGATTCTTTACTCAAGAACGCATCTAGCCCTCGTGCGGGTGAGCCGAAGGCCACCGCAAGGTCGCATTTGCAGCCCGATTGGACCAACTCCTGGAGTACCTGGGGCGTTATAGCCCGACCGCTTCTGGAGGCAAGAACGATCCGGGTATCTCTCATTGATTCCAGATAGCCCTCCAGGCTATCCACTACCTCGGTCTCGTACCCCCAGTAATGAGGTATATCCTTCTGGTCCACAGGCTCAGCGGCGAGCGGTTCCTGCGAAAAGATTCTGACGTTTAGGCGTTGCCCTACCGGATACTTTTCTCCGGTGCGAAGGGGAATTGGGCGATTGATTCCGATTTCCACCCATACGCCGCCATCAGATCCGACGCTTTCAACGACTGCTCCGACGCGAAACTCGCCAATCTTGAGCGATTCTGATTTTGAGTTGATGGGATGATGACTTGTGCGCAGCGGGGGCAGCATTCCCACGTGGCGCAGCTCCTCTTTGCGGGGGATGAGCAGCTTCCTCAGATATTGAGGGGTTTCCATGTAGCGCAGGATCATGGATATGAACCGGGAATCGTTGTATTCCTGATCCCGGTAGATCACTATGCGGCTCACACGGAAGACTGCTGCTGCCCTTGCGATCTGGCCAACTTTGAGCGTGTTGACACGCGTATCCCTGCTCTCCATGGTGAGAGAGGACGGGATAAGGATGGCTCTCTCGCAGCGTCCAGTCATCAGGTTTTCCCTCCTCACAAGAGAGTGGATATATAAAAAGGTTTGGAAGGGAGATAACGGACGCGTTCCGATAATCGCTCAGTATGGGCTGAGCCATGATGGAAAATAAAAAATACTTGTTATCAACAATTGTCATGTCTGAGAGCTTTGAAAAACCCAACATAAATAAGACTTAAAGAATGCCTGTCAATATTTTCGATCCGTTCAGTGATAATTCATGATAATTTCACCTT
>WOYM01000095.1:0-1207 GCA_011620785.1 Methanothrix sp.
TTTCGGGTGGATGTATCCTGCCTTCACTATATCACTGGATTTCTAGATTGTGCCGCAAAGAAGATAATAGAACAAAAATAATTTATCAGTTCTATATTTATTCTCTCGGAAAGGAATTACTTCAGTCGTTGCAAAACCAAAAGGCGCGGGCAATTTGTTAATTATACCTTGCTTGCCATTTTCAAATGATGGTATAATTTTAGAAAGAAGGATGTCCCCAGGTTCAAAATATGTTCCGGAGGTAATTTCATTCTTGTTCTTGAGAACGAATTGGTCGAAGAATATTCCGTTATTTGGTAGCAAATCCATTGGCACAAACGGAATTTGATCGTAATTATTACAGGTGAAGCCTCTTGGTTTTTTACAAAAATGTACAATGTCTGAAAATTTAACGGACTCCCAATTTGGTGGCAGCCGCTCTTGGATCATATCGAGATCTCCAAGTTCAACTCTTTCAACACTCTCACCAGCTCCGAATCCGCCCTCTCCCTCTCCGCCCTTGCCGTCTCCAGATCCCTCAGTATCTCCGCAATGGGCCGGTGCTTCTCCCGCTCGTTTATCTCCACGAACTGAGATGGACTGAGGTTGTAGTCCGCCTCCCTCAACTCGTCCAGAGTGATCACCCGGCTGAGCTTCTCTCGCGTCTCCCATTTCTGGTAGACCTCCGCCACAGCTGCAATTCCCTCCGGGGTGAGAGCGTTCTTGGGCTTCTCCTTCACAAAGTAGTTGGAGGCATTGACCAGCAAAATCTGCCCGGCTCGCTCCTCTGGCTTGCCCTTTCTCAAAAGCAATATGATTCCGGGAGCGGTGGTGTTGTAGAACAGGTTCTCAGGCAGGAGCACCACCCCCTCGATGGCGTCCGCCTCGACAAATGCCTGGCGGATCGTCTTCTCCCGGTTCGAGGATCTTGATCCCGAGCCCCTGGAGACTGCACCCGTGTCCAGGACCACAGCCGCCCTCCCGCCCTCTTTCAGGGAGGCGAACATGTGCTGCACCCATCCCCAGTCCGCCGACGACCTGGGCGGTATGCCGAAGTTGAAGCGGTTGAAGGAATCGTTCTCGTAAAATGCATCATCATAGTTGTCCTGGTTCCACATGGGATTGGCGACCACGTAGTCGAACTGCACCAGCGAGCCCTCAGGGCCGAATCCCAGCTTTCTGAAGGTGTCGCCAATGGCAAAGCTCGAATCGGTGTAGTCGTGCAGGA
>WOYM01000095.1:1307-3611 GCA_011620785.1 Methanothrix sp.
GGTGCTGTAGGGCACGGGGTCGATCAGCTCGGCAATGAGGTCTCCTACCTCTTTCGGGGTGTAGAACTCCCCGGCAGACTGCCCCTGCCCCTCGGCGAACTTGCGCAGTAGATACTCATATGCCCTTCCTAAGATATCGGGCTCTGCATTCTCCAGCCCAAGCCTATGCCGGCTTAAGACCTCGATCAGGGCGCCCAGCCGGTCGTCGTCCAACGTTCTTTGACCAGATTGGCGCTCGTTGTAGTCCTTGATATCCAGGACGCCCTGCAGGTCGGGATTAAGCCTGGCGACCTCACGCAGGGATTCTGTCACGAACTCCTCCAGCCGGCCATCTGCACCATGGTTTCGGATGGACCTCCAGCTGTAATTGCTGGGGATATAGAATCTGATTATTGGAGTGCTGCCGGTCTTCAAAGAGTGGGCCAGGTCCTCCTCAACAATAGTCCTGGCTAGCTCTTCATCCCCGTAATCCTTGACATGAGCGGCAAACTCATCCTCGAAGATGTCGGAGAGGCGCTTGAAGAAGACCAAAGGCAGAATGAAGTCCTTGAACTTGGGTGCGTCCGTCGCCCCCCGGATGGCGCAGGCCGCATCCCACAGCCAGGTCTCGAGCATTGAAATATCCAGATGGGCGTCCTCCGCCTGGGCGGGGGCCACCTGCCCAGCTGAATTCAGTCCACTGGTATTGTTGTTCCTTTTTCTCCTCGCCACTTTCCTGCCATCCCCTCAAATCCAAGAGAGGCTTATGCGGATAGGTCTTTAATTCTTTGGTGGCATTCGATCAAAATTGAAGATGACCTGAAAAAAGATCCTAGCAGGTGATAAATTCGGCCTAGATTAGCCAGATCCCGATATCCTAAACCACTCCCTTGCACAGCTCCCCGCTCTTTAAATCCTCCTGGAAGAAATCACGGGGCGTCCTCCTCCCAGTGGCCAGGTCCAGCTTCCTTTTAGCATAGAAGGGGACCAGCCTCTTGATCTCGCGGGCAAACCAGCGCGGGTATAGCTTCTTGACCTTGTTATACCTGATCCAGTCCAGGTCATAGTAGCGGGCATTCATCTCCCAGGTGATGTACTGCACCTCTTCGTCTGAGAGGTGCTTCGTCTTGAGGTTGGCATGCATGCCATCATACTTGGTAAAGTCGTTTTTGGTCACAAGGCCCATCTCCTCCAGCTCCGCCCTCATCTGGGTCTTCGGATAGGGAGTGGAGATATAAAAAATGGGAAAGTCCACCAAAAGCTTTCGGGCCAGATGGAAGTTCTCCCACAGGTCCACCTCATCGTCATCCGGGTTCCCGCCGATCAGGCCGGTGGAGACGATGATGTTGTTATCATGCAGATACTGCACCGCGATCTCGGCATCATTGGACATCTTGCCCTTGCCCAAGAACTCCAGGTTCCTCTTATTGATGCTCTCCACCCCCAAGAAGACGCCGTCAAACCCTGCCTCGCCCATCTTGTCGACAAGCCTCTTGCTCGAGGCAATGCCGGATGCGGAGGCCTGGGTCTTGTAGCGGAGGTGAGTGAGCCCGGCATCGATTATCGCCTGGCAGAGCCTCTCCAGCCTCTTGGGGTTCAGGGTGATATTGTCGTCCGGGAAAAAAATCGAGCGGGCACCATGCTCCTCCGCATCCCGGATATCCTCGACTACCCTCTCGATGGGGAAGGTGCGGAAGTGGCGGCCGTACATGAGATTGATGGAACAGAACTTGCAGCCCTGAGTGCATCCCCGGCTGGTCTCCACCGAGTCGATGGGCACATCAAAGCTGTAGAAACCGCTGGTGATCAGGCGGGCATCCCGGTTTGGCATCTTGATATCCGATACATCAAGCAGAGGCCTGGCCGGATTGTGAATCATTCTATAGCTGCCCGGATCATGATAAGAGAGGCCCGAGATCCCCTTGAACTCTCTTCCTGCCAGCAGGGACTCTGTCAGCTCCCGGAAGGTGGCCTCGCCTTCACCCCGCACGATATAATCGATGAGCTGGCTGTCATCGCTCTCGCCTATCTCCTCTGCCGCGAGAGTGGGATGATAGCCGCCAAAGACCGTCTGAGCTCCTGCCTCTTTAGCGATCCTGGCCAAAGCTAGTGCCTCTTGATACTGGAAGCTCATAGCAGTCAGGCCGACGAGATCATATCCCTGGACAATTTTTTTCACATATTCCCGGTAACCTTTCAGGCCGTGAATATCTGCCACATGAACTGTACACAGGTCATCCACATGCGCCGCCAGGCTGGCCAGCCCCAGATTGGGCAGGCGGGCTATGCGGTCGAAGTCCAGCTGAACCACGGGGGAGGATAAGA
>WOYM01000119.1 GCA_011620785.1 Methanothrix sp.
AGATTTAAAATAATCAGTGTATATTATAAATAAAGCGAAAAGTTGGAAAGTACAGGATGCCGTGTCCAATTATATAATATTTGGAGACCAATTCGGCAAAAAAAAATGCATGATATTCAAACTTTTAATAATGCGGGCTCAAAACGACCTGATATGCAAGATGCTGCCTTAATGTGATAAAGTCAAAAAATTGTAATTACCTTATTATAGTTTCAGGATTATCCGTTTTTAGTGTAACTCTTGGATTCTATTAAGGTATTTGTGAGTTGGTCAGGCGATAGAAGCAAAGCAACGGCTGAGGCTTTACGGAAATGGCTCCCGCATATGAACCTGCTTGTAGAGCCGTGGATGTCAGACAAGGATATTGGAGCGGGATCTTTATGGTTCCAGGAAACTGCCAAAAAATTAAGTGAATCCAAATTCGGCATTTTTTGCATAACCTCTGATAATCTTGACGAGCCTTGGATACATTTTGAAGCAGGAGCATTATTTGACATTGTGGAAAAACAGCGCCATCGGATATGTCCGTATCTATTAGATCTCGATCCAAGCGCCATTAAGGGGCCTCTCTCGAACTTTCAAGCAAAGCAAGCTACAAAATGACGTCAGAAACCAGTGTTCCTGAACGGGGAGCTGTCGATATGATTCAAGAATTGCTGGAATTAGCACGAGAGCAATCACATGTTCTTTCAGAAAAGCAAAATATTAATGCAGATAAAAAGGAAAGGGCTGAGATTATTATAAAAATTCTTAAAGAAGGCGTTTTTAATGGGTCGCCATTTTCGTCTGCTTCTTCGATTGCTTCTGTTGCGGGTTCTCTCAATTCTGGTAGGGACTTTCTCCGTGATTGGAATGACAAGGAAACTAGAGAGAAATTAGAGAAAGAACTTCTTGATATTGCTCTCGGAAGGGAATGAACGAATCAATAAAGCAAGTCAAAACGGCGACTGCGCACCCGATGCAAGCATCGGGGCATGCAAGGCGTCGCCGCATGAAAATGGAACCACGTTGAGCAGATCCAAGAATAAGTTAAATATGCATACCCTTTATCCAGTCGCAGCAAGCTGCGGGCTATTGCGTTTTAAAATCAAGCTTAAGAATAAAGAAGATTACTGGATTATTATTATTACTCTAGCCATGCTGCATGGGCGATCGGGCTACTATGTGCCCTGAAAGACCGAGTTGCAGAGAGCTGTCGTGCTCACCTAACCTTTTCTATCTTTACCTGGAGCCAGGGCTCCCTAATTTCTGCATTTCAATCTCAATTAGGTCGTTGTGTCTATGTTGCTTGCCTCGCACAAATAATCCGAAGAGCCAGACGTAGCGGATGTTATATTCTTCGCGAAGCTGCGGCAAATGCACACGAAGGTTTTGCATGATTTGATCCAGAGATGGAAGATGACTGATTTTTCTATCTTCGGAGTGTGTTGCCATTTCTCTAAAGACCTCTCTACGCAATAATTGATCCTTAGGGTATGTAAGCATTGGGTGTCTCAGGCATTTTGCCCCAGTCAAATCCAATTGAAGAGCATCCTCTTACTCCTTCCCTGCATGCTCTCATGCACCGCCTCCCCCGGTCCCCAGTGTGCAGCCGGGCTCCCACGCCCGGGCGCGCCCCAGGCGGCGTCGAGGCGCAATTTCAGTCTCGCAGCCATGTTCCTCCTTACTTCCTGAGCGCAGAGATGAACTCCTCTCTCTCCAGCCTGGCCTGCTTCATGATTGATATCAATGTGCCTTTTGCTAACTCCGGGTGATTAGGGACGGTTACGACCAGATTTCTCTCCTTATTCCATAGGTGGATATGGCTGCCAGTCTGGCGATAGACCTGAAAGCCCAGGTGCTCCAGAGCCTTGATGGCTTCTTTAGCCGAGACTACCGGAAGCTTGGGCAAATCGCTCGACCTCTATGTCAAGGAATGAGAGCTTTCGCCCTTTGGGTGCCAATTCCAGGAGGACCTGATAATGCTCTTCAAGGCCTTTCTTAAGGTTAGAGACCGCTTCGTCTTCTGTAAATCCTTGATCAGCTACATTTGTGATCAGGTCAATTGCCACGAAGTATTTTCCTTCTTTATGTATCTGGATTAGAGTCTTCATTTGGTCTTTATTTTATGCATGTTTCCTGATAAAGGTGATGCCTGGTCTTCAAAATATCAATTACGCAGCGAAAAAAAGAATTATAATCCAGGCAACCATTCGCACCCCGCCTCGAAGGTGCGCGAGCCCTCGGGAGGTGACAGACATTACCCCAGGACGGAACCAGGGCACTCGAATTACTGCCAGCAAAAATCAATGCAACAATGCGGCATCCCCGCCCCACAGGGACGCAAGCCCTCGGAATGCGACTTGAAGGCGTACGTCTCTTGAACTCGTATGAGGCGGAAAAAAGGAATTTTTGATGGGCAGACTATGCTTTTATCCTATGGAATTGATCAATGGCAGCTATCGCTGGTTTTCCATGTTCGAGATAAACCATCTCAAACTCATCTTCAGAGATTATCGCTCCAAAGCCATATCCCTTACTCTCGGCGATGTATAACGTTTTGTTATCCGAACCAATTGCTCCCGCAAAGGCCTCGACAACCTCTTCTCCATCTCGCATAAACGTTATATTTCCTGTGAAGAGGCGGTCATTCTGCTCGACGACAGCAAGAACAATCCGGTCGTCTTCCACCAGATCATGAACACCATCTTCAACAAAATATGCCGGCGCATATCCCGTCCAGCTGCCCACGAGGTCAGGAATTTGAGCCGCACAGATCCCCGTAATCAGGATGATCAAAAATATTAGCCAAATCCTTAGCATTGATCTCATAGTACCACCTTGATTATAGCTAGCATCCATTTATATTTCAATGGCGGTTCCATAGTTCCAATTGGGCAGGTCAATCAGTCCGCCCAGAGGGACTGGATGATCTCCAGGTTCCGGAAAAACGGCAGTGATCGGTCCGAGGCATATCCCGTCCTTGGGGCTTGGTGGCCGAGTGCTGTTTTATGGCAAAAATCATCAGCTTGCAATGGCCAGGCCTCAAAGCCAGCGTGCAATCAATTTATATGGAATCGTGGTCTATTATCATCTCGGTACATAAGATCCAGCGTGAGAGAAACATACTAATGCAATAATGCGCAAATATCTATGCAAAATGAGCATTCGGCAAATCGCCAGCACTCCCATCCGGAACTCTAATTGAAACCATTTATTCATTTAGAATTCTGTGATCTTCTCTCCAGGTGTTGTCCAGACTGCATTGCAATAGACAGAATCGAGCTTCCTCAAGCCAAACCAGGTGTCAAGAATTGATTCAGAGCAAAAATCGAATTTATAGGACCTTAAATCGGCTAAAGGCGCGCTTCGACAGCACTGCTTTCCCATTTCAGCACAGCTATGAGCAGCCACAACGATCCGAGCTGTCCAGTACCCGCCAGCTGGAAGGCCATGCAGCTGAGCTCGCAGAACGCCATGAGGTAGACCCTATGCCTGGCAAGGATTTGCTCTTGCCAAGGCTGGCCGAGAACGAAGCGATCCTTCTCAAGGCAAACGAGCTGCTGACAGGAGCAGTGGCGGCGAATCTCAGGATTACGCCGGCTTCGGAGGAGTTCCTGGACAACTTCTATATGATGGAAGAGCAGATACTCATGGCCAGGCAGCATCTGCCCAAAGGCTACAGCAAAGAGCTGCCGCATATGCTTAATGGATCGCTGGCCGGCTACCCGCGCATTTATGATATTGCCAAAGAGCTAATTGTTCATACCGATGGCCGGGTGGATGCGGAAAGCCTGAAGCGCTTCGTGGATGCTTATCAGACAAAATCAGTTTTAAATCTGGGCGAGCTCTGGGCGGTTGCAATCATGCTCCGGCTGGCATTGATAGAGAACCTGCGGCACATCTCTTTGCGAATCACTCAGGACAGGATCGACCGCAATCTGGCCAATAGATGGGCGGATCAGATCATCAAGACGGCAGATATAGAGCCGAAGGGCTTGATTATTGCAGTGGCCGATCTGGCCCAGTCGGATCCTCCTTTGTCCAGTGCATTTGTAACCGAGTTTGCCCGAAAGCTGGAGGGACAGGGACAGGCTATGACTCTCCCTCTATTCTGGATTGAAGAGCGTCTCTCCGAGGTAGGAAAGTCAATTGGACATCTGGTCCAGGAGGATATACAGCAGGCTCCTGCAGATAAGGTCTCCATTGCTAATTGCATCGCAAGCTTTCGTTTTCTTGACTCCATGGACTGGAGACGATTTGTGGAGGAAATGAGCGTTGTCGAGAAGGCACTCTGCACTGATCCTGCAGGCACTTATATCAAGATGGATTTTGCTACGCGGGATCGCTACCGCCATACAGTGGAGCGCATTGCAAAGCGCAGCCTGCTGACTGAAGAAGATGTCGCCCATAGAGCAGTAAATCTGGCCCAGGAGAGTGCCAAGTCCAGGGGGATCGACGATAGAAGTGCACATGTTGGCTTCTATCTGATAGATAAGGGCCTTCCCTATCTGGAAAAAGAGGCGGATTTGAGCCTGTCCTTGATCGAGTCCGTTAACAGTACCCTTCGCCGGTTCCCTCTGCTCTTCTATATCGGCGCTATATTGATTGTTACCGCCCTCACCATGATCATAGTTCTGACATATGCTCATACTCTTGGATCAATCGGGTGGGTGCAGATCCTGGCTTTTATTCTGCTGGTGATCTGCATAAGCAGTCCTGCAGTAGGCCTGGTGAACTGGCTGGCAACAATGGTTGTTCATCCACATGCTCTGCCCAGAATGGACTTCTCGTCAGCCATTCCCGATGAGATGAGGACGCTGGTGGTGGTACCATCAGTTCTGTCCAGCCCCGAAAAGGTCGATGACCTGCTGGAGGGTCTTGAGGTCAGATACCTGGCAAACCGTGATCACAACCTCCACTTCGGCCTCTTGACCGACCTGGTCGACGCCAAACAAGAGGTGATGCCAGAGGATGAGCACCTGCTGCAGAGGGCCCGCCAGGGAATCGAGGCACTTAATGAACGATACCATGAGAGTATCTTCTTTCTCTTTCCCCGTTTGCGCATGTTGGACTCCAAGGAGGGGATCTGGCGGGGCTATGAGAGAAAGAGAGGCATTATCGAGGAGCTGAACTCTCTATTGCGAGGCGGATCCGAAAACAGCTTTTCTGTGATAACAGGTGACGTATCAATCCTCCCTGGGGTAAAATACGTCATAACAGTTGATGAAGATACCATGATGCCATACGAATCTGCCCGGATTCTGGTGGAGACCATGGCCCATCCCCTCAACCGCCCCAGGTTCGATAAGGATAAGCGATATGTCGTCGAAGGCTACAGTATACTCCATCCTCGTCTGAGCTCAGGTATGAATGAAGCAGGAAGATCGCGGTTTGTGAAGCTCTTTGGAGGAGAACCGGGAATTGATCCCTACACCCGGGAGGTCTCAGACGTCTACCAGGACATCTTCGGGGAAGGATCATTTACTGGAAAAGGGATCTATGATGTAGATGCTTTCTCCCAGTCACTGGGCGGACGCTTTCCAGAAAATTTGATCCTGAGCCATGATCTTCTGGAGGGCAGCTACGCCAGAGCGGCACTGGTCAGCGACGTCCAATTCTATGAGGACTATCCTTACCATTATGCCTCAGACGTTAGCCGGAGGCATAGATGGATCCGGGGAGACTGGCAGATTGCCAGCTGGCTTCTCACGCGCGTGCCAGGTCCCGGCGGCATGGTCATGGACAATCCAATCTCAGGGCTATCCCGATGGAAGATCTTCGATAACCTCCGGCGCAGCCTGGTGGCGCCCGCTCAGATCTCTTTGCTGCTCTTGGCTTGGGTCGGCCTTCAGCACCCCATCTTCTGGACCTCTATGGTAGTAGGAGCAGTTCTTGCTCTGCCTGTGCTGGCTTCCATCCGGACAATATTGAGCAAGTCAGAAGGACTCTTTTTATACATGCATCTGCATTATGCGGGGAGGGCAATTGCCAGATATCTGGCTCAGGCAACTCTCAGCCTGATATTTCTGCCTTTTGAGGCATACTTCAGCTTTGATGCTGTTGTGCGCACCGAAGGGCGGTTGCTATTCACCCATAAGCGCCTATTGGAATGGAACACCTCAGGCAGCGCCAAAAACCGTGGACAGAGTAATTTGAGTGGATTCTACAGGTCGATGTGGATAGCCCCGGCAGTAGCTATCAGCCTGATATCAGATCTAGCGTTTTGGCGCCCTGGTCTGCTGAGCATTAGCTGGCCGCTGCTGGCATCCTGGATCCTCGCGCCTGCTGTTGCCTGGTGGATAAGCCTGCCCCTCGATACGCCCAGGGCAGAATTGACCCCAGATCAGACCCTCTTTTTGCGCAAGCTTTCCAGAAGGACGTGGAGGTTCTTTGAGACATTCGTTAAGCCCAAAAGCCACTGGCTTCCGCCGGACAACTATCAAGAGAATCCGCGTTCGGTGGTGGCGGACGGCACCTCGCCTACGAATATGGGATTGTCACTGCTCGCGAACCTGACAGCATACGATTTTGGCTATATCTCTGCGGGAAGGCTGATAAGGCGGAATGCTAGTGCCCTGGATACAATGAAAAACCTGGAACGGTTTCAGGGTCATTTTTATAATTGGTATGATATTAAAAAATTAGAGCCGATGATGCCCAGATATATCTCAACTGTTGATAGCGGTAACCTGGCGGGTCATCTTTTGACCTTAGAGCAGGGCCAGCTCGAGCTAATAGAACAGAAGATTCTGTCAGATCGTGTATTTTGCGGTCTGGAGGATACTCTGGAGATAATGAAGGATGCAGCCACCGGGGGCGGCGAGTCAGCAGAGGACCAGAAAGGAATTGCACCATTCCAGGTGCTCGAACAGATTGATCGATTCAAAGCTGAGATTCAGTCGCCCCCAGAGAACCTCTCGGCGGCCTGGCAGTTGCTGGACCGGCAAGCAAAAGCAACGGCATCGATGATAAGCCTTGTTGAGCGGGAAGATGATGGCGATCTGCTATGGTGGGCTAGAGCTTACAAGCGGCAGCTCCGGGATCATAAGAGTGATCTGATCTATCTTGCCCCCTGGCTCATGCTGCCCATCTGGATACTGGAGCATCCAATTCCCGAGGAAATTCCGGAGCATGAATCGAATGAGCTGGCTGGAAAGAGAAGCGAGCTGGAAGCTGAGCTGCTCGAACATAACTATATTCCATCTTTAGGAGAGGTCCCAGAAGTTGCAGAAAAGCTGGCAGGCGTTATAGATCAGATCAGCAGCTGCTTTGCAGGCGAAGAATACCAGGAGGAACGAGATTGGCTAGAGGAACTGAGATCAAAGACAACTGATGCCAGGAGGCGTGCAGAGGAGAGAATTAGATCTATTGAGAGGCTTGCTCAGATCTGCGGCGAACTGGCAGAAATAAAATATGATTTTCTCTTCAATAAGTCGCGTCGGCTTCTTTCTATCGGCTACAATATCGAGAACTTAGAACTTGATGAGAGCTGCTATGACCTCTTAGCATCCGAGGCCAGGCTATGCAGCTATGTGGCCATTGCCCAGGGGCAGCTCCGACAGGAACACTGGTTTGCTCTGGGTCGCATGCTCACCATAGCAGGCGGAGAGTTCGCTCTGCTGTCCTGGGGTGGGACAATGTTTGAGTATCTCATGCCGCTATTGATTATGCCGACTTATGAAAACACCCTTCTTGATCAGACCTGCATATCGATAGTTATGCGGCAGATCGAATATGGACAACAACGAAAAGTTCCCTGGGGCATCTCAGAATCTGGCTACAATGTCGTTGATGTCAATCAGATCTATCAATACAGGGCTTTCGGAGTCCCGGGACTTGGACTGAAGCGCGGGCTGGCCGACGACCTGGTAGTAGCGCCTTATGCCTCCGCCATGGCTCTGATGGTCATTCCTCAAGAGAGCTGTGTCAATCTGAAGCGTTTGGCAGAAGAGGGCTGTCTGGGAGATTATGGCTTCTACGAAGCTATCGATTATACCCCATCCCGTCTGACCCAGAATCAGAGAAGCGCAGTAGTCCAGTCCTTCATGTCCCATCATCAGGGGATGAGCTTTCTCTCGTTGGCTTATGTCCTGTTGGACCAACCAATGCAAAGACGATTCATGGCAAATCCCATCTTCCAGGCTGCAGATCTGCTTCTTCAGGAAAAGATTCCTCTGGCTAAGGCTTTTTATCCTCATGCAGCGGAGGCATCTTCATCAATCTGGAGGGCGGGCATGCTGGAGCGCAAAGGTACTGTGCGAGTCTTCAGTGATCCGAGCAGTGCTTTGCCCAATGTGCATCTCCTTTCCAACGGTAACTATAACGTGATGATCACCGGTTCAGGTTCAGGCATTAGCCGGTGGAAGGATATTGCAGTCACTCGCTGGCATGGCGATGCTACCCTGGATAATGAGGGACAGTTCTTCTATATCCGTGACCTCGTGAACAATAAGTTCTGGTCGGCAGGATATCAGCCTGTATGCAGAGATTCAAGGGCTTATCAGGTCATATTCGAGGGATCGAAGGCAGAGATTCGGTCCATGATTTGGGGGATTGATGCCCGTACCGAAATTGTAGTCTCGCCTGAGGATGAGGTTGAGTTGAGGACCATAAGTCTCACCAACCGTTCATCTGTAAAGCGGAAGATTGAGCTTACAAGCTATGCAGAGGTCGTTCTTACGGCTCTGGCCGCTGACGCAACTCATCCTGCTTTCAGCAACCTATTTGTAGAGACGAAGATCCTCTCTAAAAATTCTGCTATCCTCTGCACTCGACGACCGAGGTCTAAGGATGAGAAGACGCCCTGGATGCTGCATATGATGGCGTCGAAGAATGTTACAGATGATCCGATCTCTTTTGAGACGGATAGGTCCAGGTTCATAGGTAGAGGAAGAGACGTTGCCGATCCTGTGGCAATGACGGGACTGGCGAGTCTATCAAATAGCGAGGGCCCTGTCCTGGATCCGATAGTCTCCATAAGATGCACAGTCACGATAGATCCCGGCGAGACAAAACGGGTGAACTTCATCACAGGAATTGCAGAGACGGAAGACGAAGCCATTAAACTTATCTATAAATATAATGATATTAGAATGGCCGAGCGCGTACACAACCTGGCCAGGACCCACAATCAAATGATCATGCAGCAGCTCAACATAACAGATGGCGATATTCACCTTTTTATGCGCCTTGCCAGCGCAATAATCTATCCCAACTCGAACTGGCGGGCAAGCTCGGGCGTTCTCATGAAAAACCAGCTTGGCCAATCAGGCCTGTGGGCTTTTGGCATATCAGGCGATTTCCCAATTGTCCTCCTTCGGATCACAGATCGATCCAATATCAATCTGGCCCATCAGCTCCTGAGGGCTCATGCCTACTGGCATATGATGGGAATTGCCGTGGATCTGGTGATCTGGAATGAGGATAGCTCGGGATATCGGCAGGAGCTTTATGATGAAATTATGGGTCTGATCTCCGTCAGCACACGTATATTTGACCCGAAGAGATTTGGTGGAGTTTATGTAATACAAGATGACCAGATATCTGAAGAGGCAGGAGTCCTGATGCAGGCCGTGGCTAGTGCCATTTTCACCGATTATTGGGGAACATTCGAAGAGCAGCTCGAACACGAGAGGAGACCACGCGCGCCGATGCCTCTCTTGAAGCCAGAAAAGACATTGAAGGTCGAGACCTACGGGCCGATTGAATCTTCAGGCAAAGACCTCATCTTCTTTAATGGTCTTGGTGGTTTCACAAAGGATGGACGCGAATATATAATCCGCTTAGCTCCTGGTGAGGTCACACCTGCCCCCTGGTCGAATGTGATAGCAAATAACAATTTTGGGACGGTAATATCCGAAAGTGGTAGCGCTTATACCTGGTTTGAAAACTCTCAGCAGTTCCGTCTGACTCCCTGGTACAACGATCCTGTAAGCGATCGCAGCGGCGAAGCCCTATACATCCGAGATGATAAGAGTGGAGAGTTCTGGTCCCCTGCCCCACTTCCCGCCCGTGGCAAGACGCCTTATACCTGCAGACACGGCTTTGGCTATAGCGTCTTCGAGCATAAAGAGTTCGGAATTGCATCCGAGCTGTGGGTATATGTAGCAATGGACGCACCGGTGAAGTTTTGTAGGCTTGTTGTTCGCAATGAATCCGGCATCTTCCGCCAGCTTTCCCTGACCAGCTACATTGAGCCGGTGTTGGGAGACCTGCGTTCCAAGACAGGAATGCATGTGGTCACAGAGATTGATCCAAGGACCGGGGCCCTATTTTCTAGAAACCTGTTCAATACGGATTTTCCGGGAAGAATCGTCTTCTCGGATGTGAATACGAAAATCAACAGCTTCACTGGCGATCGGACTGAGTTCTTGGGAAAGAACGGCAGCATGAAGAAACCAGCTGCTTTAGCCAGAGAGACGCTATCTAACCGGATTGGTGCTGCCATGGACCCCTGTGCGGCCATTCAGGTCAGAATCGATCTGCAGGATAAGGAAGAAGGCGAGATCGTATTTACCTGCGGAGCTGGGCAGAATGTAGAAGATGCACGCAGTCTGGTCAAACGTTTTCGAGGATCGGATTCCGCTCGAACCGCTCTGGAGCAGGTTTGGAGCTACTGGAATCATACCCTTGGCGTGGTGCATGTGGAGACGGAAGATAAAGCTCTTAATGTGCTCACCAACGGCTGGCTCCTCTACCAGACACTTGCCTGCCGTATGTGGGCACGAACCGGATACTACCAGTCGAGCGGAGCCTATGGCTTCCGGGACCAGCTTCAGGATTCAATGGCTCTCGTCTATGCAGAGCCGGGAATTTTCCGTGAGCATCTACTGCGCTGTGCTTCACATCAGTTCGTGGAAGGAGATGTTTTGCACTGGTGGCACCCTCCACTTGAACGGGGAGTGCGCACACACAGTTCTGATGATCGCCTCTGGCTGCCGCTGGCAGTTCATCGCTACGTAACGGTAACAGGGGATGTTGGTGTGCTTAATGAAAGCATCAACTTCATAACGGGCGGGCTCCTGGCGCCTGAGGAAGACTCTTGCTATCACCTGCCTTCCAGGTCTGCTGAATCGGGCACCCTTTATGAGCACTGTGTAAGATCCATCAAGAGCAGCCTGCATTTCGGCCAGCACGGCCTGCCTCTAATGGGAACGGGCGACTGGAACGATGGCATGAATCGGGTGGGCTACCAGGGATTGGGCGAAAGTGTCTGGAATGCTTTCTTCCTATACGATGTGCTCGCAAAGTTCAAGGATATTGCCCATCTCTTTGGCGATTCCGCCTTTGCTGAGCTTTGTGCAAGCGAGGCTGCAACTCTGCGGGAGAATATCAGGCAGAGCGGCTGGGATGGCCATTGGTACCTCCGGGCTTACTTCGACAATGGAGATCCACTTGGATCCATTGCCAATGAGGAGTGCCAGATAGATTCAATCCCACAGAGCTGGTCGGTTCTATCCGGGGCGGGAGATCCAGAAAGATCAAGGGAAGCAATGGAGGAAGTGGATAACAGGCTCGTCAACAGGGATAATTCTCTGGTACAGCTTTTGCAGCCGCCATTCGATAGGTCCAGCTCTGATCCGGGATACATCAAAGGATATCTTCCAGGTGTGAGAGAGAATGGTGGGCAGTATACTCATGCAGCTATATGGGTGATTATGGCTTTCGCCTCTTTGGGCGACAGTGCCCGGGCCTGGGAGCTGTTGGATCTGATCAATCCGGTGATGCATGGCTCGACCCCAGATCAGGTAGCAATTTACCGGGTTGAGCCTTATATCGTGGCAGCAGATATCTGTGCTCTCCCTCCGAATGCAGGGAGGGGAGGATGGACATGGTACACAGGCGCTTCTGGCTGGATGTACCGCCTCATATTGGAATCACTGCTCGGTATAACCTTGGAAGTGGACAGGCTGCGATTTCAGCCCTGCATTCCAGACGACTGGAAATCCTTCAAAGTACATTATCATTATCGTGAGACATTCTATCATATCACTGTTATGCGGATTGGATCCGCGGAAGAAGTGACTGTGGATGGGATTATACAGACCGATGGGACTGTACACCTCGTCGACGATAAAAAAGAGCATTTAGTGGAGGTAAGGATAAGCTAGTAAGAGATAGGATCTTCATCCTCCCTTCATCTTCAAAAGATCAGTATTTTTATCCCCATAACCGTAGCAGTCACAATACTGGCTGCGATCAATATTCCTGTTGCAACGGCCGCAAGGGCGGGCAGGAACCGGAAGCCCAGGAGGAAGGCAATAGCACAGCCAGTCCAGGCCCCAGTCATAGGAAGGGGTATGGCCACGAAGATGATCAGGGCGATCAATCCAAAGTTCTCATGCTTCTGAATATACTTGCTGCGGGTGCGAGCGAATAGCCAGGTGAAGAATCTATCTCCAATGGTATAACGCCGCAGGTAATCGGATACAGGACCCAGAAATAGAAGCAGAGGAACCACGGGAAGGAGGTTTCCCAGGACGGATATGATAAATGCCTGATACCATGAGTATCCGTAATATCCAATGGCTAAAGGTATGGCTCCCCGAACCTCAGATACTGGAAGAGCGGCCACCATGAGAGTGACCAGCCATGAGGGAATTATGAGAACCACCCGTATTTCCTTAAAAGATTGGCAATGCCAATAGCGTCGGCCTCACCGATATCTTTTCCCTGCTCAGGCTGCATGCTGCTGATGGTCCTCTTACTCTCCTATAGTTCCTTTGATCTCCACCTTGAAGACGGTCTCCTGGGTGGGTGAGGAGACGGAGATGCTCAGGTCCACGGGTACCTTCCCCAGAGCAATGGAAAGGGGCGCATCCGAGGTGGCGACATTCACCTTCACACCCTGAGATAGCCGGGTGAGAGCGCCGATAATGGATTCAAAGTCCACCGTCCGGGCGACCTCTTTGAGATCCGGGACCACAGTGATTGGAGCCAGCTTGATGGGCTCGACCGCAATGGGGTTTTGAGAGTCGCCTGATATCCGGGCGGATATGGGGCTAGAGCCATCTCCAGCCACCTGAATGCTCAACGCTCCATCCTTTCCCGAGCCCTTGACCTTGGCCACTATGGGGTACTTTTCCTGGTCCTCCGATCCCTGAACAATAGCCCTTGCATCAGCATCTACTTTGAAGCTCACCATCATATCACGGGAAGTGATTGGATTTTCTCGGATATAAAGGTGGCATAGGCCCAGGCGATGGCTCAGGGCAACAGCCATGGATAATAGTCAGAATATGGCCAGAATAAATGGCCACGGAGGCGAAAGCCTGATATCTTATGCGACAGTACCTTTCCACTTATGGTTGAAGTAGGATATTTGCATATTGATAGTCCCATTGCTGTTATTTCTTCCAATAACCGTCCGGAGGCTGACAATGCAGTCGGTTTGATCTTGCTGGATGGTTTCGACCTTGATGTCGTCTCCCCTTCTCAGATGCAATCCCGTCTGATCGACGAAAAGCAGAGGCTCAAGGAATGGAGTGAGGGCAGGGCTAACTTCCCAGATATCCATGATGGACAGCGAGCAGCAAAAAAAGAGGGAAGAGAACTGAGGCGCGATGCCGCCCTCGGCCTTTGTGCAACATGCTCCGAGGATGGGCCTCTACTGGATGCGGCGAGAATTGCAGCCCAGAACCTCTGCCTGCTTGAGCTGAAGATGTCCAGCATTCGCGATCCCATCAGGTTGCTGGAGCTGATCCCTATTTTGAAGCGCTCTGGAGTCACCCTATCTCTCAGGATCAGGCCAGAGGATCTATCCAATACATTGCTGCAAAAGCTCAACGAGAGCGATCTGGACCTGATTCACCTCGACCTGCGCGGCCTTAATGGAGTTAGCCCCAAGCTGGTCAAGAAAGCAGCTGATATTCGCGGTCCGGCGATAATGGCTCTGGCTGATGTGAGAGATTTTGAGGATGCCAGAACCCTCCTGGCGATGGGGGCAGATGTGGTATCTCTTCGCGGAGCGGATCCCGAGTTCGTCCAGTGGCTCGCCGGGGCCATGCTCGAATATGATCTTCTCAGCGGCTGGTGCAACGCCCCCAAGCATATTTGTGCGGGCGGAGACCTGCGCGGCCTGACCTTCTGCTGTCCTCCAGTCAAGAACTGCGCGGTGTTCGGCGCCCTTAAGAGAGCGGGCCTCTCGCCGGAGGAGTTCGTGAACCGGAAGCTCGCTTTTGCCAAAGGAACTCTCCTGGAGAAGGGAGAGGGTACATGCTTTGGAAGCCTGGTCTGGTGCTGCAAGATCAGCAAGCCCTGCTACCTGCGGGACGAGGCGCTATCCAGGGCGAAGCTCTCCGAAAAGGAATACATGGAACTGAAAAAGAAGCTGGCAGAGAAGATCCTGCAAAAGATCCATTGATCACATATGTTCGGGTCATTAGAGAGATCGGATAGAGTGGCCCAGTGCGCAGTGCTTGCCATGCTCTTCGAGCTCTCCTCCAGTCCCAAGCCAGGTAATGTCGACCGCTGCCACGATTTTTCTGATATCCGGTTTCATCACTTCCTGACCAGCGCGGTCTCTGCTTATCCCGTCTTCAGAAAGGCGGCCAGTGGCGAAGGAAGTCCCGGGTCGCTCATACTGGAAGGAGTGCAGGCCTGGGGGGACTGGAACCTGAGGAGCAACACCCACTTTGGCTCGCTGGTGCTACTGATCCCTCTCGCCCTGGCTGCAGGCCGGGCGGCGGGTCAGGAACAAGGCCAGGAAACGAGCCAGGATGATGGGCTGGAGAACGGGTCAGATGGGCTGAAAAAAGAGCTGGAGGAGGAGGAGCTGGCAAGGGTGTTGAGAAGCACCACCGTCCAGGATGCGATAGACTTCTATCGGGCTTTTGATCTGGCGGGAGCAAGAGTGGTGCAGGTCGATGAGTTCAGCCTGAAGGATCAGGATTGGGAAAGAAAGCTAATCGAGGGCAACCAATCGCTTCTCGAACTGATGAGGCTCTCCCTGGATCACGATATTGTTGCTCGCGAATGGGCCACGGACTTTGAGCGATCATTCCAGCTCGCCGGAAGGCTGCAGGAGATGGTATCCATTTACGGCCTCAATGATGGCGTGGTAAGGACCTTCCTTGAAGCCCTGGCCGATGTGCCTGACAGCCTTATATCCGCCAAGTTCGGAAGGGAAAGAGCGGAGGAGGTATCCCGTCTGGCTGCTGATGCACTCATTGATTCCACCCTGAAAAAGGCCAGGGAGATGGATTGCGAACTGCTGAATAGGGATATGAATCCCGGATCCACAGCAGATCTGATTGCGGCATCTTTATTTATCTCCCTTCTGAGGAGATTGCGGTTTTGATCATGTTCTATGGCAAAGAGGCTCTTGATGAGCTGGGAATACTGGAGGGCATAAACGAGATAATTGCGACCACAGAGACAGGTGGCAGAGTCAATGCTGCTCCTTTAGGCATAATCAGGAGTGAGGATAGCCTATATGTCCGCCTATTTTTGGGAACACACACCTATGAGAATATCCTCACCAGGAAATGGTTTGTGGCCAATATCACCCACGACGCCTGGATATTCGCGGAGACAGCTTTAGAGGACCTGCCCCAGGAGTACTTCACGCATTTCGATGGCCTGCCGATTCTAAAAGACACTGAGGCCTGGCTGCTATTCAAGTGCGATCCCTTCGCTTCGGATATCATAATCGCCAATATCGAGCCGGTAAAAGGGGAGCTATTGAGAAAGGACTTCCGGGCAGTCAACCGGGGAGCCAACCTGGTAGTGGAAGCAGCGGTAGCTGCCACCAGATATATGTCACTTCGAAGCGATAGTTATTTCGAGGAGTTGATGAAGACCCAGAGGATTATAAACCGCTGCGGCAACCCCAGAGAGAGAGAAGCGATGGAGAAGCTGATGGACAGGATAGACGATTTCGCCCATAAGAGATAGGCAATTAGTGATAGGCAATTCGATTTCAATGAGCATGCTTGAGCGTTTACCAGTAGGCTGTCAGAGCCTGGACCTCCTCCTGGGCGGAGGATTTGAATCGGGCATAATCACTGAACTCTATGGTGAATCGGGATCGGGAAAGAGCAACATCGTCCTGCAGCTGGCGGTGGCTGCGGTGGCCAGGGGCTTTCGGGTGATCTTCATCGATACGGAAGGCTTCTCTGCTGAGAGGTTCAAGCAGATTGCGGGACCTGGTGCTGCAGAGATGGCGGCCAAGATAATGATCTTTGAGCCCATGAGCCTCGAGCAGCAGGCAATGGCCATCAGGGAGGCATCAAAGATCGCAGGCAGGGATCTGGGGCTGGTTGTTCTTGATTCGGCGACGTCGCTTTACCGCATGCTCCTGGAGGCGGAGGACAGCCGGCCTGCCCGTCGAGCTCTGACCGTCCAGCTCTCGGAGCTGCAGGAGATCGCCCGGAGGCATAGGATTCCTGTGGTCATAACCAATCAGGTTTATACCGATATCGAGAGCAACTCCCTTCGGCCATTGGGCGGCACATATCTGGAGCACATGTGCAAAGCGATAATTCTTTTGGAAAAGACCGGCGAGGGCCTGCGGCGAGCACGGCTGATGAAGCACCGCTCCCTGCCGGAAAATAGAACTGCAGAGTTCCGTCTGACCGCCCGGGGCCTGGAGTAATAGCAGACAAGAGGCGGCTAAAGGCGGGCCTTCATGATAAATGCTGCCTCTCCATCGGAGTAGTAAGAGGGACAGATGCCTCTTATCTGAAATCCCAGGTTGGAATAAAGAGATTGAGCCTTCCTGTTGCTGACTCTTACCTCAAGAGTAGCACCCAATGCTCCTAAATTGCGAAAGGACTTGAGGACGGCCAGCATCAGCCTCATGCCTATCCCCCTGCCCTGATATCGCGGCCTTATTGCCAGCCAGAAGATCCGACCTTCGAAGGGAGCATGCTTGAATCCCAGGACGAAGCCTGCCAAATCGCCGTTAACTTTAGCGGCAAGTGTGGTGGCCGGATGGTACTCGTAAAAAGCGGCGAATATGTTCGGGTCATAGCCACCGAAGACCTCTCGGTCGATCTCCAGAGCAGCATTTAAATCACTGGCACTCATTCTCCTTATGATCACCGCATCTTTCAGGACGGCCTCTTTCATGCCGTCATCATGCTGCCTTTCGAATAGCTCCTCGGGCCACATTATACCATTGCCTGAGATTTTTCAACGGAAATAGTTTATCCGAAGGAGATGAAATCTGTTTGCAGAGGAGAGCGCCCACGGAACAGCTTCAATAAGACAAACGAAAAACCGGATCTCAACTATTTCTGCTCCGGCCGTTGAATGTTCTTCAGGCACACCGACGGGCCATGCGCTTTATGTCCTACCTATGGCCGCGATGCCGCAGGAATCATGAAGTACAACAGGAACGGCCAGAATTCCTGGTGATATTCAAGCCGGGAAGGAAAGGCAATTGGAGCAAAAGCTTCATAGTAATAATTACAGACTCAATCTCATATTATGATGCATTTGGGCTGCACGAAGTTATAGATA
>WOYM01000003.1 GCA_011620785.1 Methanothrix sp.
TCTTCAATCCAATTCGTTAAGCATTTTTCGGTGCTGATGCCAAGAGCAGTTCTATCAGCACGATCTTCTTCTCGATCCTGGTGACGTAATCCAGTGCATCCGGGCTGAATTGCGATGTGGTGATGAGCACGCCTTTTCGGGCTCTATGTCCCTCCAGGCTCCCGGCGAAGGCCTGCACCACCTGCCTGCCAACAGTTCCCTCCCATCTCTTGGCCTGCAGATAAGATGGCATCCAAACCGAGCCGGTCCTCTTTGATGATGCCGTCAACCCCGCCATCGCCACTTCGCCCTACAGCTTCTCCAGCGTCCTGGCGAGAACCGCCATAACCCATGGCCACCAATAGCTCCACCACCAGATGTTCAAAGAATAGCGGCGAGCTGCTCTTAATGCGCTTTAATAGCTCTCCGGAGAGATCCCGTCTCATCTCCTGATAGCCGGCATCCATGATCTCTCGTGGGGTTCGTCTGTCTTCTGTTGGAGAGCATCTTCCTTCGATCGGATTCGGTTATATTGAAATTGTGGGCGAGTGCATTTTCATTCTTAGTATGCTCCGATAAAGGTTATAATTAATAAAGACATATTAGATACCACCAATCTAAAGCTGGTGATGAGATAATGAACGAGTTGTTACAACGGTTCTCGTTGGGTATCTGGATAATTAAGCCAGGCAAAGAGAACGAATTTATTGAATTATTGAGGAAACAGTAAAAGAGATAAAGCGAGGAGAGCACAATGCCGTATTACCCGATGATGGAATGGTATCCGTTTATGGGCTTTTGGATGAACTTGATTTGGCTAATAGTAATACTCCTAATTGCCTACTTTCTCTATAAGCAGATGAAGAGCGGGAAGCTCATCGAATCCAGCAAAAGTGCCGAAGATCATTTAGCAGAGCGATATGCTAGGGGTGAGTTGACAAGGGAACAGTATTTGCAAATGAAGGAGGATATTAGGAAATCATCATAGCTGGAAAGATGGGTGCCATCGTGCATCCTCCACACTTTTATTTTGTTTCTTCCACAATCCTGATCTCCTCCTCTGTCAGCCCGTAAAGCTCGTAGACCAGAGCATCTATCTGCCGGTCGGTGGCCTCGATCTGCCGCTGGAGGGCGGTCTCGTCATGCGGCGTGCGGGCCTCCTGGAGCTGCTTATGGAGGGCAAGCATCCGGTCCACCAGTGAGACTAGCGAATCGTGGCGGGCGACATCGGCGGGGTCGGTGCAATCAATTGAAATAATGGGTGTTCGCTCAACAAATATGGCAGAAAAATTGAAACTATTTCCTTGAAGATCCGTACTCACGCTATGAATGAATAATCGTAGTAGTGCTGAGTTTAAGAGGCCCAAAAGGAAATGATCGGAAACAGGAATCAAGTAGGTTTTATTGTTGGCATAGTAGCCAGAATCATCGAAAGTGAATCTTGCACCACCCGCAATCTCCGGCCAGAATATCTTTGGCTTTTCGAACTCTTCATAGTAGTCTATTGTATCTTGAATTTCGTACCACTGATACGCCCCTGGTTTTCTTCCATTCCACGATGCGCCCTTCCAGTCTTTTGGCCTTGGCTCAAGCTTCTGCTTGAATTGACTCAGGTAATTCTTGATAGACGGATAATCATCAATACTTATTCCGTGCCTGGTGAAGATCAGATATTTGTCACTCATTGGTTGCTGGTATCTCTTGATATCCCTGCCTGCCAGGAAGGGCTTGATCAGCTCAGCGCTCTTAGGATCCTCAGCTATCAGCCGCTCTCGTGTTTGAGCATCGATTACAAATGCCTCGTTAAGGCCAGTCAAAATACCTCGATAGATCTTTCCTCCCACATACTCGCCCAGGGGCACGCCCTTCTCCTTCAGCTTGTCCAGCAGCGCCTGTGTGGCTTCATCGGCCAGCGACCAGCCTGAATCATCGAGGGTCAATTGATTCACTTTGTAGCTGTTCTCATTGACGTATTCGCCCAAATCATTGAAATTCAGGGTCTTGACCTGCGTTGCCTGGAAGCTTGCCTGAGGTGGCCTCCTGACAATGCGTATTATGCATGGATAAGTGGTCGCCCCAAGGAATACGGGCAGACCTCCAAAGTCGGTTATCTCCTCAATGCACCGCTCTTTTAGCCATCTCCGCAAGGGCAGGCCGTAGTTCGCTCTCATCCACTTGTTGGCCACGATGTAAGAGAAGATGCCCCCTTCTTGAAGGAGAGAGACGCCACGCTCTATGAAGTATGCATAAAGGTCAGCCGTTCCCTGATAGACCTTGAAATGCTTCTGGAAATAGCCCTTGAACTCTCCAAGCCCCTCTTGTCTCACATAAGGCGGATTGCCTATCACCACATCAAAGCCACCTCTGGAAAAGACCTCCGGATACTCCTTTCTCCAATCAAACGGATTGATCCTCTCGATATCCTCCTGCCCCAGATCCGGATTATCCTCCAGGATGTCCCAGCCGATCAACGAATTCCCGCATTTGATGTTCTTGCTCAGATCCGGCAGCGCCCTTTCAGAAAAGAGCGTGAGCTGCTTGGAGATCGTCTCCTCGTTCTCCCCCTCCAGCACCTTCAAGAGAAGTGAGAGCTTGGTCACCTCCACCGCCTGGCGGTCGATGTCCACTCCAAAGATGTTATTCAAGAGAATCCTCTTTCTCTCCGCCGTGGTCAGCCTCCACTCCCCGCCCCGGCCCTGAAAGACTGGAAGCTCCGGCTCCTTCCCCATCTTTTTGCCTTTCCTCTCCCCCTCAATTCCCGGCAGCATATGCCTTATCTGGACCGACGAGGGCCTCAGGCCGCTTTGCAGCATAGGGACGAGATTTTGCACATACCATTCTCTATGCCAGTCCAGCAGATGCTGATAGGCCACAATCAGAAATGAGCCCGAGCCGCAGGCCGGATCAAGAACGCTGATCTTCGTTGCGTCCGACGGCGTCTTCCCTTCCAATGTGGGCCCCAGGGTGTTCTTTACGATATAGTCCACGATGTAGGCCGGGGTGTACTTGACCCCGCCCGCTTTCTTCACCTCCGGCTTGTCCTCCACCACCGCCCGGTGGCCGTCGGTGAGGCGAATGACCTTTCCTAAAAATTGCTCATAGACCTGGCCCAGGATCTCCGCCGGCAGGACAGAGAACTCATAAGGGCTGTCCGGATAGTAGAGCCGCCGGATAATGTCTTTCAGAGGCTTGTCATCGATATTTAGCCGCAGGCTGAGAGTGTCCGGATTCTCCCTGCCCGGTTCCCTTTCGAAATGGAATATGCCGGAGTTGTAGCGCTCGTCCGCCCGCCTGAACAGCTCGCACAGCCTGGGGTAGACCCGCTCCCCCTGAAGGAGGTCCTCCATCTTCATCAGCCTCTCAATTCCCCGGTCCTCGCAGATCCTGAGGAAGACTATGCGGTTGACAGTCGCCTGAACGGCATAGTTGAGGTCCCTGGTGTCAAGGTCCGGGTTTCGCAGGGCGATATTCCTGGCCAGGATCTCCCTCCAGCCGGCGATCTCCTCCAGGAAGGCGGAATCCACCTGGGCCGTGCCTCTCTTGCCCCTCTTATCGAGGGCATAT
>WOYM01000011.1 GCA_011620785.1 Methanothrix sp.
ATCCATGCATATGGTGATGTGGATCATGTCCGATCGCACCATACCGCGTTCACTACGAATGATCGAAGGCTTTGGCGTGCATAGTTTCCGGCTGATTAATGAGGCAGGTGTTTCAACCTTCGTCAAATTCCACTGGCGTCCCAAGCTCGGATTGCAGTCCACTATCTGGGATGAGACTGTCAAGCTTTGCGGCGCTGATCAGGACTTCCATCGCCGCGACATGTTCGACGCCATTGCCGGCGGTAATTTCCCTGAGTGGGAATTCGCGGTTCAGCTTTTCACTCAGGAGGAAGCAGACAAATTCCCGTTTGATCATCTGGACGCGACCAAGTTAATACCTGAAGAACTGGTGCCCTTGAAAGTGATCGGGTCGAGAGATAATATGGACGAAGCAGAGCTAATAAAGATGATTCCACACGTGGTCAGATCCTCAACGAAGAAGGTCTGGATTGACTACGATGAAGAAGCTGATGTGCTTTATGTCAGCTTTGTCTATCCCCCAAATGCCATAGAGCATGAGGAGGACGAAGATGGGATCATCAGAAATTACGATAAAGAAGGCAAGCTCACTGGTTTGACCATCATTGCAGCCAAGAGATTCACAGAGGAGGCTGCTGCATAGCGTAGTATTTTTACTAATTTCCTCACAGAGGCGAGAGAGACACAGAAGACTAAAACCTTTGCGAGTCCTTTGTGATCTTTGTGGTTAAAATCCGTTATCTGCAATCCGATCAAACCGATTTGCTATCAAATACAAATCAAAGGCGACAACTACCCATGACCATTGCAATCATCCTCGGGACCCGGCCGGAGATCATCAAGATGGCTCCGGTGATTCGTGAGTGCCAGCGCCGCGGCCTGGATTACAGCATCATCCACACCGGCCAGCACTACTCCTATCAGATGGACCGGATATTCTTCGAGCAGCTGGATCTCCCGCAGCCAGATCATAATTTAGATGCAGGCTCCGGCAATCACGGAGAGCAGACGGGGCGGATCCTGGCAGATCTGGAAGCAGTGCTGATGGCAGAACGACCCGATGTGGAATCCGATCATCTGAGGTAAGATTATTATAGTAATCAGAGGCAACAATCTTCATATGACTGCAGATATAGATGTTCTCAAAGAAGGAATTGAGGGCCTGATTCGAGCAGGCTATTACAAGAATCGAGAAGCTTTGATGGATGAGGCCTTCAGAACGATGATCGAGGTAAAACCTTTTATTAGATTGGAAATGGCAGTTGAGCTGTATAAATCAGAAAAGATATCTATGAGCAGGGCAGCAGAGATTGCCGGGATCTCTATAGAGGGATTTAAGAGCTTTTTAGAATCAAGAGGAATAAAGAGAATAGTACATGCTCCGCCTCGGGAACGGCTAGAAAAGGGGGTTGACGCGATTCTTGGATAAAGCCATCATAGTGGATACCGATATAGCGAGCGCCTTTGCCAAAATAGAGCGCTTGAATCTACTTTTGTGCTTATTCTCAAATCATTCAATATATATTACTCCAAGAATCTTTGAAGAGTTATCTGTATCTCTTGATTATGGATATACATTCCCGTTAGATGTCTTCGAAAGCTTTGATATTGTTTATCCTTCAGAAGGCGAGAACAAGTTCTATAAAGAGATGCTCGTCGGCAACAAATCTCTCGGCAAAGGAGAACTTGAAGCCATAAGCATCTGCAAAAACAGAGGCTATATGTTCTCTTCAATGGATTTTGCGGCCCTGCAGTTTGCTGTTTCCATGAATATCGATGTCCTTGATCTCCAATCAATACTCCGGGCTTTATGGAGATCGGGGATAAAATCGAAAGATGAGGTCAAGATGATAATAAGAGAAATCGAAGATAAGGATAATACTTCGATAGGTGATTCGCATTCAATAGTTGAGTAACGCAGAGCCTTTGTGATCTTTGTGCTCTTTGTGGTTAAAATCCGTTATCTGCAATCCGATCAAACCGATCCAGGGCCATGTGGAGGCTGGCCTGCGCAGCTACGACCGCAGCATGCCCGAGGAGATCAACCGGGTGGTGGCGGACCACATTTCCGATTATTGCTTTGCCCCCACCGAGACCTCCAGGGCAAACCTTCTCAAAGAGGGCATAGCCGAGGAGAAGATCCACGTCACCGGCAACACCATCGTGGATTCGGTCTATCAGAACCTGGAGATCGCCATGAGGAAGGTCAACATCCTGGCAGACCTTGGCCTTGAGCCCAGGGGGTATTTCCTGGTCACCTCCCACAGGCAGGAGAATGTGGACAACAAGGAGCGCCTCGGCGAGATCATTCGGGGCCTGGAGATGGTCAAGAGCGAGTTCGGCCTGCCGGTGGTCTTCCCGGTCCACCCCAGGACGAGGAAGATGGTCGAGAGCTTTGGGTTCGAGCTCGACGGCATACAGGCCATTGAGCCGCTGGGGTTCCTGGAGTTTCTGCAACTGGAGGCCAATGCAAGGCTAGCGCTGACGGACTCGGGCGGGGGGCCGGGAGGAGACGTGCATTCTGGGCGTGCCCTGTGTGACGCTGCGGGAGAATACGGAGAGGCCGGAAACTGTGGATGCGGGGGCAAATATTCTTGCTGGAACCGGGTCTCAGCGAATATTGAACGGCGCCAGAAAGATGCATGGCATTAGAGAAGGCTGGAAGAATCCGTTCGGCGATGGGACTGCTGGGCAGAGAATCATTCAGATCCTGGGAAATTAGTGCAGGCCAAGAGAAAAAGGAAAGCGTATTGCTTGCAGACTAATGGCATTCTGCGAGTTCTCCTAAACGAGCGAGAGGAGCTAGATGCGAGACGAAAGGTTTTTAAATCACTAATGAAATTGAGGAAGTAGGTAAGAAACAGTTGCCTGTTGAAGGCTATGTCGGTCATCGTCTGAATTGAGGCTATGATAAGAGGAGATGACTGGATAACCGAGGCTTTAGATAAGACTTTATACAAAGAGTGTTGGAATTCTATATGATGAAGCTCACTGCATTTGTATCCGGCAAAGTCCAGGAGGTTGGCTATCGAGCCAGGATAGTCGATATAGCCAATGCGTTTGGCCTCAAGGGCATGATCGAGAACCAAACGGATGGCCGGGTGAAGATAATAGCTGAGGGCGAGGATGAAAAGCTCAAATGGTTTGAGAGTGCTATAGATATAAAGAATACTTTGATCTATGTCTCGTCCATTGAAAAGGTATATTCTCCTGCATGCAATGAATTCGACAATTTCGGCAAGCTTGTGCTCAAAGGCGAGACAGACTCCAGGCTGGACACGGCTGCAGTCTATCTAAAAGAGATCGTTTCTGAGATCAAGAATATGAATGATAACCTGGGCGGCAAGATGGACCAGATGCTCGATAAACAGGACCAAATGCTCGGCAAGCAGGATCAGATGCTCGATAAGCAGGACCAGATGCTCGGCAAGCAGGATCAGATGCTCGGCAAGCAGGACCAGATGCTCGGCAAGCAGGATCAAATGATCGGCAAGCAGGA
>WOYM01000064.1 GCA_011620785.1 Methanothrix sp.
AACCTCTTTCAGCCCATTCCATCCTCCATAGCGATAAGCATTGTACCAGACCCTTCCAGAGATGCGCAGGGGCACATACCAGGAATGGACCTGGCGGAGCGACCGGTCTAAGATCTCCAGCATCTCATCCGGTTTGATTTGGGGATGGTTCCAGACCAGATGCTTTCCATCATAGTGATGATAGTCCTGGTCGAATATGCCGTACTTCTCCTCGATCTCCCTCCACAATGGGGTCTGGGGCAAAGGAGTAATGACGCATATCTGGGTTATGTCCAGCTTGAGAGCAGCCAGCTTCTTTATGTCCACTTTTAGCGACTCCTTTGTGTCCTCCTCAAAGCCGATCATATAGTAGCCAACCATCCCCAGGCCTCGAGACTGCAGCATTCTCAGCGTCTCCAGAATATCTTCGGTGCCTTCCTTCTTCTTGATTTCGTCCAGACGCTCTTGATGCAGGTTCTCTATGCCGATAGCCGCCCCGCCAAAGCCGGATATCTGTTTGCCGTTCTTCTTCCGGGCATCAGCCCAATCATCGATCTTCTTTCTCAGATAATCAGCCCGGGCCATGCACCCCCAGACCATCTCATACTTGTCCAGGAGCTTCACAACCTCATCCGCATGGCGGCGGTTGCAGCCGAAGTTCTCATCCTCGATTATCACCACATTTATGCCCAAATTTTTGTAGTAGGCAAGGACCCTCTCGATGCTCTCCAGGGAGATTATATTGGGTTTATTGCAGAAAACCGGAGTCTGGCAGAAATTGCATCCCACTGGGCAGCCTCGGGTAGTGAAAAGGACCCCATAGATGTTCACTTTGATATTGAAGGGCGTATTCAGATACTCGATGAGCGGCGGATGGATGATATCCTTTATCTGCCTGCCGAAATAGGGCGCCAGCTGATGCTCCGCATATCCCACAAAGACCTTGTCGAACCTGTCCTGCACGGCTGTAGTCAGAGCTCCATAGTTTCCTGCCCAGACCTCTCCTGCGCCCGCACTGCGTGCCGCCTCTGCCATCTCTACTGCTTCGTGGGTCTCGCTAAGGTAAAAGGAGAGGCCAACAACATCCCAGCCCTCTTGGAGCTTCTTTTCATATTCATCCCAGGTGGGGAACTCCAGTATCTCAATCTCCGGAATGTTCTGCTTCAGGAATCTCAGGCCGAAGGATTGAATGCGCGGCCAGTAAAATCTGAACCACGACCGGGTGTTGGCCCCGATGTAGTCGTATGGCTCAGAGCTATTTCGGTAAGCGGTTGTAAAGAGGACTCGAGGAGTCATAATTCCCAAGACCGCTCCCATGGAAGATTAAGGTTACGATTACTGATTGCATTAAGCATATCCATTCTGTCCAGGATGCCGGCTCTCCAGCCCTCTTTTTTCTGCTTTACCCTTCTCCATGCTGTCCATCTCTTTTTCCACCACATTGAAGACCTCTGATACTCCGGCGTACTTTCCGGCAAACCACCCGCAAGCAAATATATCCGCATTACTCCTGTCCACTCCAGACTCCTCTATCAGCCTTCCAATCCATTCCTCGGGAGTATCCGATTGCGCAAAGGAGTCTCTCACCTTCCTGGCGATTTCATCGGCCCTCTCCTTGGTAATTCCCAACAGCTCATAGAGCGCTATTCTCGCCATATCGTCCTTCCTTTTTTCCGATTCCGCCTCTCTTCAGCTCTGCTGAACTTCCCGGGCGCGGGCAAGGAGATTCTCATAGGCCTTTGCTGCCAGATCATGAACATCTAGCCCCATCTCTCTCGCTAGCAAGAGGACCACTGCATCCATCTCCACCAGCTTTTTCAGCGAATCCTGCTTATCATTAGCGAGGGCTATGACCTCCTTTCTGCTCATGCCCGTCTGGGAGGTGATCAGCCTAATTCCCTGGTCAAGTATGGCCTCTTCCGTCGAGGGTTTAAATCCCAGGGGTACATCCACCGCATCGATATCAAACGTCCCTGACACTATCTCTCCATCCATCTTCACCATCCCCTCAGCTTCCGCTTCTCTGAGCAGAGCGCGTACCTTCTCTGGAGATCCCCATTTCAGGTCTAAAGAGAGGGCAAATATGAAATCGCTGATCTTCAGGCTTTTCTTGCCCCGCTTCTTAAAGGGCGTGGCCACGAGGATTTCTTTCTCACGGTCCAAAGAAACACACCAGATCTGTTCTCACACATAACAGATATAAACCAGTCTGTCCAGAAAGACCAATCAAATGGCAAAGGATTTAAAGCGAGCAGATGCGATATTTCACTGTGCAAAGATCCAGTATATGACAAGTGGGGCAAGATGAGGCTGATATACCCGATTATAATACTGTTCCTGCTGATCGGCGCCGGCGCCGCCCAGCTGGCACCAGATAAGGAAAGATTTGACATCGTTCTTCATCCAGGGGATGGAGATGAGAGGATTCTTAAGGTGATGAATAATGGGGACTCAACCATCTTCAATATCGCTAAAACCGAAATGATCGGAAATGCCAGGGATTTTATCTTTATCGATGTTCCAGAGGATAAGCCTCTTTCTCCTGGAGAGGAGGCGGAGATCAAGATCTATATCGGTATACCCCCGGAGACTGAGCCTGGTGTCTACACCGGATTTGTATACTTGATGGAGAGCGCTCCTCCCTCCATTCCGGTGCGAATAGACTTTCATGTTAATGTCGTTGTGCAGGAGAGCTACGGCATTGCCATGACCGTGGATGATGCCAAATCAGCCTATCTTCGGGCAAGCGCTAAAGATATTGCCCAGTTCAATCTGGCAGTCAAGAATCTGGGTTCATTCAGAGATATCGCCTCGATTGACGCAGGAGCTATGCCCGAGGGCTGGAGCGTCGTGCTTATGGATGATGACGAGCCCATGAGCATGCCCTATGACCTGCCCCTGAATCCCGGGGCAACCCATGAGATCAAGCTGCAGATACAGACTGACAAGCCCGGGTCTCGGGAGAATGTCACCATCACTGCCACATCCTTGGGCAACCGGTCCATGAACTCCTCAATCCAGGCAGAGGTCGAGTTCGGAATGGTGGTCAGAGGCTACGATACTGATATCCTGGTCCCGGAGAAGATCGCCATCAACAAGAGCTATGAGGGCAAATTCAAGGTAATTCTGGACGTCAAAGAGGACATATTGATCTCGATGCATTCTCCGGATGAGCTTATAATCATCCCCCAGTCACAAATGGTAACGGTCACACCAGAGGAGCCTGGGTTGGCCAACTTCACCTTCCTGGCATCAAAAGCGGGCGAGTATCCGCTTACCTTCCAGCTATTGGATTCCCACGGCATTCCCATGCCTGAGGAGACCGCCACCATTGTGGCTGCGCCTCCAGAGGGATTGGCGGTGCTCACCGGAGATGACATCATCTATGGCACTATTGGTACTCTGGCCCTATTTGGCAATAGGAGCCCATCCATATTTATGGTTCCAGCGGATGAGATCTCCGATGATTACCTGCAGAGGCTGCAGAGCTATCTTGAAATCGTGATCCTGGGCAACGGTTCTGTGATCCCCTCTCATGTTGAGAAGAAACTGAAAGATATTGAACTCAAGCGCATTCAAAGCGATAGCCTCTTTGAAGAGAGCTGGCTGTTCACGAAGCTGATCTGGGATAATGGCACATCCAAAGTTGTCTTGACCACCCCCAGGGAGGCAGACATATTCAGAGCCTATAAGATAGCGATGGACGAGGGATTACCGATGGTGGTATGCAGAGGCAACGTCACTGGTGCCTCCATAGAAGCTATTGAGGAGATGACCAGACGCAATACAATCCTCTCTCGGGCGATGGTCGTGGGCAGAGTGGAAGAGGATTATACAAAGGCACTTAGGGAAGCGGGTATCTTATTAGAGGAGGTGAGCGCTTGAAGCGTCTTTATTTATTATTATTTATGGCAATACTGTCCGCCACTCTGCTGTCCGCCGCAGACGATGAACCACTGGCGAGAGGAGTGAAAGGCGAGGTCGAGGATATCATCCTGGTGGGAGCAGACGACTGGCATGCATCTGTTGCTGCTACTCCCCTCGCCATCTATTCTCAGGAGAACGAGACCGTCATCAAGCCTATGCTAATCCTCCCCAAAGAGGTGCATGCTGGAGAGAGAAATGGCTGGATCGAAGAGAGCGATCTGGAGCGATACGGTGCTTCGGCAATCCTGGATACCCTCAAAGGGGCAAACATCAGCGCTATAACCGTACATGGCTCCGGCGAGAAGGTCGGTGCGCTGGTGAAGGCGGCTCAAAAGGACGGAATCAAAGCTTATGTTGCCGTCACTTTAGAGATTCCTGTATCCCAGGCTTCATCGGAGGCGCTGGAAGGTCTGGACAGTGAAGAGATGGAATTGATGGCTGAGGTTGGCCTCGCCACCTCAGAACCGGATCGGTCCACCATCGATCGCTCTATGCTGCAGGAGCCTAATCCAGAGATCGGGGGAAACAGCAGCTATTACTGCCCGGTGAATCCAGAGGTAAAAGACCGTCTTTATAACCAGATTGAGATGCTGATCGATGACTATCATGTCGATGGAGTTGTCCTATATCGGTTTGGATTCCAGGATGAGAATCACTGCTACTGCGATGTATGCAAAGAGAAGTTCTATCAGGACACGGGAATAGATATCAGTAAGGTCAATGCCAATAGCTACAACCGGGAGAGGTGGGCTGAATGGAAGCAGGACCAGCTCATGGATATCGTTATGGATGCCCGGAACATCACATCTGACCTGGGCCCTGTGCTGCTCGGCGTGGCACTGGACAGCCCATTTGACCGAAGCAAGGGATACAACTTTGCCCGGATGACCGAGGTGGCAGATTTTGCCTTGATCTCTCCCGTTTCTCCCCAGGACGTCAAGCTGGCCAGCGTAGAGAGCACGAATCCCGTTTATGTTCGCCTCAATGATGATTATGTGGGCTATGTCCTCTCCACCCAGAATGTGAAGGGAGCTGTAAGCTATATCGAGGATCTGGTGGTATCAGGTGCCTCGGGAGTCGTCTTCGAGTACGATGTGGTCCATACACCCCTCTGGTCTGAGCTTGAGCCCCCCTCCTCTGCGGCCAGTTGGCTGCTGCAGCAGCTTAATGGAGAGGTTCTTGCGGTGGGAAATATCTCCTGGAGGAGCGACTCGAACATAAGGGTCAACAACAGCTTTGATCTGAGTGAGCAGATAAGTCGCTGCTGGGCGAGCTCTCCAGGAGCAGTAATTGTGGGTGAGAATTATACTGCTGCTCTCCAGGCGGCTACTATTGCATCCTATCTGAACTGGCCGCTGTTGTTTGTGAATGAGGCGCTGCCGGAGGAGACCCGATCGGCTCTCGTCCGGCTGGGGGCAAAGGATGCAATCTTGGTAGGCCCGACAGGGGAGAGAGTGAGACAAAACCTGAGCCAGATGAATATCACCCTTATCGAGGGCAGCGGTGATCTGCTGGTCGAGGAGATGGAAAGAAGGAACGAGAGTCCATCAATGGTTGTCTTGACCAACTCCCATGATCTATCCCTCCTGCCGCCGGCGTCGAGCAAGGCGGTTGAGCGTTCGTTGGTTGGTGATCTGCTGGTGAGAACGGAGCTGTCCCCTGACCAGGTTCCTGCAGAAGAAGATGGAGAGGTGGTCAGGCTCAATTTTACCCTCACCAATAGTGGAGATGAGGTGCTCAGGGGGGTGCAGCTACGAGATATCTTTCCCATGGGGCGGCTCATAAGGCTGGCGAGCACCGCATACGGGGAGGTCAATGTGACCGACCCCTACAGCAGAAAGCCGGTTACAGAGACCTCCGCTTTTCTCAATGGATCTCTGATCCGCTGGGATTTCGGCCGGCTCGAGCCTGGAGAGTCCGCCAGCCTGAATGTTGAGGTAGAGCTGTTATATCCCATGGATGCCGGCTGGTCGCAGCGCCTGGACACTGGAGCTACTGCTGCCTATGAAGGCTTCTCTTACAACCATACTCTAAGAAATGTGGACGATCCGCCTATAATCAATCTAACCTATCCCAAATGGATCTACTCAGGCAGCACCAATATCTCCTGGAACATTGAGAGGAACAGCAGTTATCTCGCTTTAAACCTTTACAGCCCGGACGAGAGATCTGGCCGCCTGAAGCTGACAAACATAACCAGGGATGGGCTCTATGATGTGAGAGTGTCCCTTCAGACACCAGGTAACTGGCTTTTCAATATCGAGACGGATGAGGCCCGGACTGAAAACTACACCATCGAGGTTCGCTCCAATGTCGAGGTCTTGAATATCACAGCATTCAGCCATACCAAGGTTCCCAGGCTCTCTATGGTGGCGGCGGGGGCGGCATCATCTCATAAAGCCATTCTGATTGATGTGGCCTGTGATCCCCAAAAGATTGATCCCCTGGTGGTGGAGGAGACGCTAAATCAAAAGGTGGCGGAGCTTAACCTGGATCCGGAGTATCTCATGGTGGTGGGCGATCCCGGCTCTATTCCTTTCATATCCACCGGGCTCATCCAGAAGCTGTCGGAGGTTATGGAGTATGAGGTCTACAGAGACTATCAGATCAAGCCGGATTTGAACAACTACAGCACGGTGGCTGTGGGAAGGATCATGGGGCTATCGGTTTACGATGCCTCCCAGCTCATGGCCCGCACAATGGCTTATGACCAGCTATTTGGAAGCTGGAAGAATAATGGGCTGGTTATATCCTCTCCTGCTCTCTCATTTCCTCAGGCTCCTGTGGGAATACGCATAAAGGAGTATCTAGAGGAGGCAGGTCTTATGGTTAAGGATCTGCGTCATGAAGAGGCTACTTATCAGCAGACGATATCGCAATTGAACAACGGCCAGAATATCGCTCATTTCGATCATCACGGAAGTGAGGATTCGTGGGGTCTGTCTGCCTGGTCAATGACGGATTCAGCTCTTACCGGGTCGCAGGTAAAAGAGCTGACTTTGCCTCCTCAGACAACCACTGCTTCTGCCTGTGTTACCACCAACCTGAAGGGATACTATCTGAATGTGACCGGCACGAGGATGTATGTCCCCGGAAACCTGGAGGATTCCATCGCTCTGGCATTCATAAGGGCGGGAGCGGTAAACTACATAGGAGGCTCTGCCCTATCCTACATATTTCTCTCAGACGACTACTACAAGAGCTTCTATCAGTCCCTGGTCTTCAGGAATTCCACAGTGGGTCAGGCCCAGCTGGATGCGGACAACCTCTTCCGGCTGAAGTCCAGAGGCACTGAAAGCCTAAAGCCGAACTCAGATTACGATGAGGTCCTGCCTGCCTGGGATATCTCCGTTCATGAGATGCTCAACCAGACCTCTTACATGAACGTAATCCTGGGCGATCCGAGCTTCAAGCCTGCTTTGCCAAAAGCTCCTTCTCTTCCTTATGCCACCGTTCTCTCGGCGGAGAACGATACCGATCTGAATCAGACGAATCTAAATGTGGCAGTGATTCCGCTTAACGAGAGCGCTACCGATTGGGTGTACTGGATTGAGTCGAAGAGCTCCAGCGGACTTCTCAACCTGGATGCCACTCCCGCCATCATAGGTGAGGTGCTCTTGCCCAAGGACGCAGAGAAGATCGTGGTAAAGGAGGGAGGGCTTTCCCTCTGGCATGATGAGTATTCCCGGGGCTTGGAGAAGAAGGTTATGTGGCCCATCATCAGGCCGAGGCTTGGCGAGAAGAGGAGCTACCAGATAGAGTATGAGCTGATACCCGGTCAGGTTCAGAGGATCAATGTCACTGCCGGCTGGAATGCCGTGTCCATCTATCTGAACCCGCAGGATGCATCTGCTGAGAGATACCTGAAGAACAAACCCTACAGGAGCATATTCACCATTGCAGAAGATGGATGGAATTTCGGCATGAAAGAGGCAGGCAAGCTCAATGTGACTCAATTCAAAGCGGGTGAGGGATATCTCATAGACAGCACCGGTAACTTCACAATGGAGATACCGGGAAAGCCCGTCGACCTCCCCTACCGGCTGGACCTGCATGTGGGCTGGAATATGATCGGACTGCCGGTGAATCAGACCGTTGATCTGGCTAACATCACCATTAATGCCGAGCATAAGAGGTACAGGTACCCGGAGGCAGTGGAGAAGGGCCTGGTCTCGGCATTCGTCTGGAAGCATGAGGGCGGGGATTGGACCAATTTAGGTGAAAATGAGACCCTCGAGCCGGGAAGGGCATATCTCTTCGAGGCGAAGAGGGAGGCTAAGCTCGAGTTCCGCTAAATAAGAGCTTTTAGCGGAACGCCCTATCTTTTTTTTCGGTACAGCTCTCTCATCATCTCCCGGTGCATGGTGGCCATCATATCTCCCTGCATGCCGATCATGAACAATTGGATGCCGACGATGATCAGAATCGCCGTCAGTATGGTTAAGGGAATATGCTCTATTCTCCAGAATAACCAGTCTCTGGCCACATAGATCCCTACCAGAAAGCCGAGCAATCCAACGAATGAGCCCATCAGGCCGAAGTAGAACATGGGGTTCTCCGTCTTGGCCATGCGGAAGATGGTGAGGATGATCTTCAGGCCGTCGCGGAATGGATGCAGCTTTGTCTTGGTGCCGACGGACCGGGGCTGGTAGGTGATGGGAACCTCGATTATCCTCAGGCCTTTCTTTACGCTCTCAATGGTCATCTCCGACTCGATCTCAAAGCCAGGCATGGATAGATCGAGCATCCTTATTCCTTCCGTGGTGAAGGCTCTGTACCCGGACAGGATATCGTGGAGAGAAATCCCGTAGATTGCCGCAAAGAAGCGGTTGATCATCTTATTGCCGAACATATTCAGCCTTTTGATGGCTCCTCCCTGAATGTTCTCCAGCCTATTTCCCACCACGTGATCTGCCTGTCCCTCTAAGATGGGCTCCAGGATCCGGGCCCCCTCGCTGGGAAGGTAGGTGCCATCCCCGTCGATTAAGAGGATGTACCTCTCCTTTATATGGCCGAAGACCTCCTTTAGAGCCTGGCCTTTGCCCGATCCAGACTGAATGAATATTTTTGCACCGGATGCTCTGGCTTTCTCCACAGTCTTGTCGGTGCTATGGCCGTCCACGACCAGGATGTTATCATAGCCCAGCTTCTGGAATTCGCTGATGACGGGCTGGATGGACTTCTCTTCGTTGAGGGTCGGTATGAGAATGCAGATGTCTTTATGGCTCACGCTCGAATCAGCTCTGGCGAAATTTTTTTTCAGGCTTTCATCGCCTGGTGGATGATCTTCTTGTATTGCTCCTCCAGCTCTTTCATATCCCCTCTGGTGGTCTCGATATACAGCCGGATGATAGGCTCGGTGTTGCTCGGCCTGATGAGTACGCTGTAGCTTTCGGTGGTGATCTTCAAGCCATCTGTTGTGTTCGGCTCAAGGGAGGCCAGTGAATCGGCCAGGCGGAGCATAACCGCTGCCGGGTCTTCATTGAGGTGGATGCTCATCTGTTTATAGGGATAATCAGGAATCATGCCCGCCAGATCTGAGAGCTTCTCTCCACTGGACACGATCTCAGCCAGGGCGAGGCTCATGGCGAAGGGATCATCCGAGTACTGGAACTCGGGCAGGAAGAAGTGGCCGCTTCGTTCTACGCCCAGAACCGCGTTTGAGTTTTTCACCCGGTTGGCCACGAAGACATCGCCCACCCTCTCTCGCAGAACCTTTATCCCGTCCTTTTCCAGCTCTCGCTCCAGGATCATTGAACAATCAAAACCTGAGATGACCAGGTCACCGGGCTTGTACCTTGCCCGGGTGATGATGATCGCCACCTTCTCCGGGGGCAGGACAGTTCCTTTATCATCGATGACGATTCCCCTGTCAGCATCCGGATCAAATCCCACGCCGAAATCTGCCTCTTTTTTCGTTAGCATCTGGCAGGCGGGGCGTAAGGATTCCTCATTGGGAGCGGGACCTCGACCGGGAAACAGGCCGTCTGCGGTTCCGTTCAAAATCAAAGGATCAAAGCCCAACCGCTGGTAGAAGGAGGCCATTGTGCAGGCTGCACCATTTCCCATGTCTAAAACCAGCTTGAGGGGACGCTTGAGGTTCAGCTTCTCTTGCACATACTCCCTGTATCTCTCGATCGCCTCCCCTGGATCGCGATCGGTCTTGACCCCCTGGCCAGCTAGAAAGCCTCCCTCCCGGTAGTACTTCATTATGGAGGACTCCTGATAGAGCAGGCCGTAACCGTCACAGGTTCTGAAGCGCACGCCGTTGTACTCCGGTGGATTGTGAGAAGCGGATATGTAGGCTGCGGCTTTGAGCCCCTCCTTCCAGGTGATAAAGCTGATGATGGCAATGGGGATGATGCCAAAGCTGTTCACCTGGCAGCCTGTGCTCAGAACTCCATCCAGAAAAGCCTGCTGGAGGCTTGGGCCGCTGGTCCTGGTATCTCTTCCCAGGGATACAGAACCACCTTCAGCATAAGATCCAAAGGATTCACCAACTCTCTTCACCAACTGCTCTGTGAGATCGGTGCCGTAGACACCTCTGACATCATAAGCTCTGAATACTGTCACATGCATCCGTTGTGTCTCGGGCATTTAAATTATTTTCTGCCAGGAAAAAAGAAGCCAGAGAAAAGATTGGAGAAATCGCCTGAAAAAAATCGATACGATCTCATGGATCGATGGTTTGCAGTCGATAATGCTCCCGGAGGTAGCGCCAATCATCTTGATGCTTTCGTTTTCGCCGTCTGGCCGCAAATACTTCTCATGCAGCCCCATCCCTCATTCCTGTTTGGTGAGGATTATCTCCATCGAAGAGACATTCACCGGCTTTCCTTCCACATTGGGAATGGATTCCGTGCCGATGATTATGTTCTTGACTGTGAGATTGGGCATGAACCTGTTTCTTGTTATCTCTGCCGTATCCACAGCGCGGGAGATGGCACGCCCTCTTGCTTTCAATATCACACTGGCAATAGGCTTGTTAAACTGGGTCATAACTGCCAGGACGTAGTTCATGACTGGTTTGTCTCCAATGAAAATCACTGCATCGTCTTCCATGGTCTAGCCCCTCCGTTCACTTTTCTTGGGCAGGTTATTAACTCTTTCTCTCCACGATATCGGCAAAGGCGAAGTTGGGCAAAACGGCATCCACCTTAACTCGAAGCTGCTCTTTCAGCTTCGATCCTCGGACGATGATCGCGAAGCCCTCCACCATGGCCACGCCGTCTCCAGATTTGCCCACAGATTCTATCCGAACATTGAGCATGTCCCCTTTGCGGACCGGGGCAGAAAGGAGCTTCTTTCCCACTACATAGGTCTCTGCGCTCTCCTTTCTTGAGGCCGCAGGCGAATGGGCATGAACAACGGCAAACTCCCGTCTGACATCATTGAGAAAATCTATGAACATATCTCCCTGAAACACTTTGACCACGAAGTTGCCCCGCGGCCGGAGGAGCTTTTTGGCCATCTCAAGAGCGGAACGGGCCAGGTCTATGGAGATGGCATGGTCCCTGTCCCAGGCCCCGGAGAGATTGGGGGCGGCGTCGCATATCACCACATCTGCATCCCCACCAAGGGCATCTTTTACCAGGTCCACTGTGCTCAGGGCGGTGATGTCCGCCCTGAAGGTGACCACTCCTGGGATGGGGGTGATGCCTTCCAGGTCCACTCCCACGATCCTTCCTCCGGAGAGCTTCTGGGCTACCTGCAGCCAGCCGCCTGGCGCCGCCCCCAGGTCGACCACGGAGTCGCCTTTTTTTATGACATGGAACTTTTCATTTATCTGCAGGAGCTTGTAGGCCGATCGGGCCCTGTAGCCCTCCTCTTTCGCCTTGCGGTAGTAGTGATCCTTCTGGTCTCGGGCCATTGTTCAAATAAAATCGCTGGAGGATATAAACGTATTTCGAGAAGCTTAAGTATCTGTTCGCAGATGCTATAAGATAACGCTGCAAAGTGGGTCCGATGAACAGGAGCCTTTTACTAGCTGTAATCGCTGGCAGAGAGACATCAGTAATAGATGACGTGGCTGATTCAGAAGAAGTAGAGCCCAATTTTCTGCGAAGACAAATGGCCTCCGGACGCGTCGTTATAATGCAGCGAGATGGAGAGCCTCCGCTTGGCATAGGTGAGGGTCTGAAGACAAAGATCAATGCCAATATAGGGATCAAAAAACATGTTAGCATGGGGATTTCTTCCATCGTCGTCCATGCAGGCTTCACTCTTGAGATGTTGGAGAAGCTTAGGAACTCGAAGAGGATAATGGGCATGGTATCCAAAGGAGGATCCTTTACATCGGCATGGATGCTGCAAAACAGCAGGGAGAACCCATTTTTATCACATTTCGACGAGATATGTGGTGCCCTCTCAGAGAAGAACGTCGTGCTTTCTCTAGGAAACACTATGAGGAGTGGGTGTATCCACGACCAGATGGATGGGCCTCAAGAGATGGAGATAGAGATGAACGCGAGGCTGGCCAGGAGAGCGAATGAGCTGGGTGTCCAGGTCATCATTGAAGGGATGGGCGGGCATGTAAGCCCTGAGAAGATCGCGGCATACGTCTCCTATTACAAGAAAGTGACAGGCTTTAGGCCTCTGTTCGTCGCGGGCCCTCTTCCACTCGATATTGGCGTAGGGTATGACCATATCTCTGGATCCATCGGCGGATCTCTTGCGGCAGGAGCTGGAGCGGATTACCTATGTTATATCACTCCATCCGAACACCTTGCCCTTCCCAATGCGGCTCAGGTAAGGGAAGGGGTGGTAGCCTTCAAAATAGCAGCCCATGTAGGTGATATCTTGAAGTACGGTCCAAGACCCGAGGATAGGAATTTGGCAGGGTATAGAAGGGCGAGAGATTGGGAAGGACAGTTCACGGCTGCTATTGATGGTGATAGAGCCAGAGAGATTCATCACCAGGATAGGGCAGAGACCTGCTCTATGTGCGGAAAATATTGCGCAATTCTCATCATGGAAGAATATCTAAAATAATATGATTTCGCATTCATTCTAGCATAGTTTTATATATTGTTTATCAAATCTGCAATAGCGAGAGAGGAAGGACGGCTGCCGCTGGCCAGCTCCGGCCGGTGTGGAAAGTCCCTCCACCACTGGACACACAGACATCCCAAAGGATGTGGGGCGAGAGCTCCGGCTCTGGCACAGAAACGATACCGCGCAGCGTTAAAGCTATGATGCCGCAAGGCTGAGGTCGCGCTGAATGCGGATGAAACGGCGAAACCCTGTGGGTGCAAGCCAAAATAGAGCTGCTAACATGGACGTCCAGCCAAGCTCGGGTATGGCGCTAAGCTGAATGCCGTCATAGAACAGAAGGGGGCTTACTCTCCTCACTCGTATTTAATATCTTATGATTTCTCAATTCTTCTGCGCTCCTCTGAAATCCTGCCAATTTTTCTTAAATAGCTCCATATATCCATCCAGTTACGAGTAATATGGGATACAAGATGTTCACAATGTAAATATTTAGGAATCGGGAGCATAGCAACATGGATTCTCATTTGATGAAGATGATCTGGGCGGTGATCAGGCCGGAGAGGGTGGATGCGGTTGTCAGTGCTCTTAAGGCAGAAGGATTCTCTGCCATGACCCGCTTTGATGTCTACGGCCGGGGAAAGCAGAAGGGAATTGCGGTTGCCGGGGAGAGCTATGATATGCCAAAGACGGTGCTCATGCTCGTGCTGGAGGCGGGAAGGATATCGGAAGCGGTCAAGATCATCGAGGATTCGGCCAGAACGGGGGCCATAGGCGATGGCCGGATCTTCGTGGTACCGGTCGAAGAGGCTCATACAATAAGAACCGGTGAGGTGGGTCTGTAGATCTCAAGATATTCTCTTAAATAGAAAGAAGACTAGAAATTGCTATAATTTGGAGGAGTCAGATATATGAAACGATATGCATTCTCTGCCCTGGCCCTGGCCATTTCCATGATCGCCCTGGCTCTTGGCAGCAGCGTATGTGACAATGCCCCCTGTGAGCCGATGACCAACGCGACGGTTGGTGAGGAGTTCAACATCACCATCCCCTCAAACCCCTCTACTGGATTTGAGTGGTGGACCGACTTCGATCCCCAATTCCTGACCCTGGATGGAGCGAGATCAACCCAGGACAATGTCAGGTTGGAGATGGTTGGGGTGCCGGAGGACGAGGTCTTCACCTACCGGGCAGTCATCCCTGGAGAGACGGAGGTTTATCTTCTTCTCCTTCAGCCCTGGGAAAACGGCACCATCGCAGAGAGGCTCATCTATCCAGTGAATATTGCAGAATAAAACGCGGGATGATCCGGATCTATTATTCTTTTTTAGTTTGCTTTGATCACTCGTCTGCTCCCTCGCATGAGCCTCGAAAGAGGCAGACGATGCCTGCTGCTAAGAGGACGGCGATGATTCCGGTGAGGAAGATGCCGTCGAAGACCCCTGCTCCGCCTATGGACAGCACAACCGGCTGAGCGCGGAGAAGCTGCAGGGGCGATAGGGCAGGCAGGATTCCCGGGGTGAGCAGGCTGAGGATGTCCGCTCCAATCAATGTTCCTATGGTGCCGCTGATGTAGGCCAGAGGAGGAGAGCGGCGGTATCCCCTGGCCAGGGCCAGGCCCATAACTGCTGCCAGAAGAGGAGAGAGCCAGAAGGGCAGGACTATTCCCTCGCCGGGAATGGCCTCTGCGGCATAGTAGGTGACGGCGGCCACCACCGCCACGCCGAGGACGGATTTGAAAAACGATGCCCTGCCCCGGAGGAGGAGATGTGCAGAGACGACCAGAGGTATGATGCAACCTCCGACGTTCACCGCCAGATAGAGGGGATGAAAGGTGGTGGGAAATGCTGCCGGGTATTGGCTCATCGCCGTCATGTACCATCCAGGGTAAGCGGAGATTGGGGCCTCCATGAGTGGGATGTCCACCAGGCTTCCCAGAATGCAGCCGAAGACGGCCAGGGTGGCAGTCCAGTGGCTGAAGCCGACCATCTCGAAGGCAGACCGGGAGAGATGCAAAAAGAGGAAGATGAATATCAGGGGCAGTGCTAGGATCAGAAGCAGTATGATGACTGTAATGGGCAGTATTAAGATCTCGAACAGGATTATCGGGCTCCAAGATGGTATCCTGTCATATGGTTAATAGAGCTTTCTGGTGAGGGATGGCGGACAATATTCTGATAGCGAATATTTGACAGCGCAATATCTCTATGCAAAATATTTATGTCTCAGGGGAAATCCTGCTAATTGAGATATTCAAGGTGATTTATTGTGACCATTCTTACCGGAAGCAAGGCCCAGGGGCTTGTGGAATCCATGATCGACCCGAAGACTCAGACCCAGATGTGTGGTATGGAGCTGACAGTTCAGAAGATCGAGCGCTTCACATCTTCCGGGGCGGTGGCCTTTGAAAATAGTGAACGAAAGCTGCCGGAGACGGTACCACTGGAATTCGACCAATCCGGCTGGATCGATCTATCTGCCGGGGCCTATCTGGTGACGTTCAATGAGATCGTAAATATTCCTGGAGATGTGGCTGCCCTGGCAAGGGCCCGCTCCAGCCTCCTGCGTTGCGGGGCTAGCCTGGAGACTGCCCTCTGGGATCCGGGGTACCGGGGGCGCAGCCAGAGCTTGCTTGTGGTCCATAATCCCTCTGGGCTGCGGCTGAAGAGGAACGCCCGGCTGATGCAGCTTGTGTTCATGAGGCTGGAGAATGAAGCTGAGAAGCTGTATGAGGGGAGATATCAGGGGGAGAACATTTGAGGTAAGCGATGACATCCCCAGGATCCGCTAAGAGGTCCCCTCTCAAGTTCTTCATCTTGCTCTTCGCACTATCCGTACCATTCTGGCTGGCAGGTGGCATTGCCGAGCAAGAGCTTCCTCTCCCCTTCAGTCTGCCTGCTGGCGCCCTCGTGCTCGTCTGTCCGATGGCTGCAGCACTGATCCTCATCTACAGAGAGGAAGGATCAAATGGCATAAAGCAGCAATTATCCAGGTGCTTTGATTATGGAAGAATCAAATCAAGGATCTGGTATTTGCCCATCCTTCTTTTGATGCCCCTCCTCATGGCCCTGGAGTATGCAGCGATGAAGCTGACCGGGATGCCAGTCCCTGATTCCCAGTTCACTTTTATTGCGCTGCCAGCATTCTTCATACTCTTTTTCGTTGGCGGGGTGGGGGAGGAGATCGGCTGGACGGGATATGCTACCGACCCATTGCAGGCTCGCCGGACTGCATTGGAGGCCAGCGTCATCCTGGGAATAGTCTGGGCGATATGGCATGCGATCCCTTATATTCAGGGCCATAATGCTCCACTCTGGGTTTTGGGCCAGTGTGGAGCCGCAGTTGTGCTGCGAGTTCTCATCGTCTGGATCTACAACAACACAGGAAAGAGCCTATTCGCAGCGATTGCATTTCATGCCAGCGCCAACCTCAGCGAATTGGTTTTATTTCCCATATACGGTTCTCATTACGATCCAGTCATTGCCTTTTTCCTCCTGGCAGTCACGGCTGTCGCAGTCGTAATCCTATGGGGGCCCAAGACTCTGGCTGACTACAGGTATAATCGTTCAAAGGCTTGAGGATGTGTATTTGGGAGAATGCATTAGGTGCTGAGTTAGGCCTTCTAAGAGAAATCTCGCGCATTTTTGAATCTTGGTGATCATACCATTGGTACATGCTCGATAGGATATCAATTACTCGGCTTTTGCGAGCAAATCTGCCAATCTCGGCATGCAAAAATCATTAGAATAAATATCTCGAACATATTCAAAAAAACCAACTTTTAGCTTCCTGCAAGTATCGCGTATTGACAACATGTTCTCCCAGGCCGCTTTGCCTAAATCGGACCTTGTTCCATAGCTGATCTTCCTTTTAAGTACACCTTCGCGAACAGCGATCTCTGATCCATTATTGTGGAGTGGGACCGCTGGAGATTCAAGAACTGTGAGTAGCTCTTTACGATTTTTAAAAGTCGAAGCTATCCGCTTATCCAATTCCATGTATCCCGTGGTCCTTGTAAACAACGAATCAAACTCTTGTTCGATCACCGCTTTTAGATTAATATTCATGTGTCATCGGTTAAGGCTTGCTTTATATAGCACTCCTCTCTTTTGATGCAAT
>WOYM01000048.1 GCA_011620785.1 Methanothrix sp.
GTCAGCAGATCAGGGAAACAAGCAAAAGCAGACTTTGCCGTTCCCTCCAAAGAAGTCCCTCATATAATAATCGAGGCCAAGGGGTATGAAGCAACTGGCAGTAAACTCACAGATGTACTTGGAGATATTCTCAAGGTCTTGGAAGTTAAGGATAAAGACTCTCATTATTTTTTTGTAACTGATGGGATAGGGTGGTACCGGCGTCTCAGTGACTTGAAGAAGATAGTCGAGCACCATCAGCGCGGAGATATTGAGATGATCTATACAATAAGCACACTACAGGACCTAAAGGAGAATATCCGGGATATATTAGCCTCTCGATAGGTTGAGTGAAAGTGCTTCCAGTATGGCATTCAGATAGATTTAATTAAGGATGCAAACTCAACTGAAATCATATGGAGCTGCTGAAGATCATCTGCATTCTGCTGATCCTTTTCGGCCTGGGCCAGGCAGAAGATATCATCTTTTTTGCCGATGATCACTACAAGTCCTTGAGCGATATCCTGCTCAATGCCTCAGCGACAAATCCTGCCCTTTCACCGGGCGACAACGTCCTGAGAATAAGCATTGCCAACCAGGGCAGAATCGAGGAGCTGATACCTATAAGCAGCAGCGATTCCCCCGATGATATCCTGCAAGAGCAAAGAGAGGAGATGAAAAGCTCCGTGGCCATGGAGATCAGAGCCGCTTTGCAGTCGACCGGCCCCATTCAGGTGACCTCCGGCCCGCAGCATATTGCCCTCCTCCCGGCGGGAGAGTCAGGAGAGCTGGAATTCAACATCAGCATCGATCGGAGGGCCAATGGCTGGTATGACCTTCCCCTGCAGGTGGACTATGTGCGCCAGGTGGACGTGAGCATAAGCGACGGCGAGGCCTTTCCCCTGCGCCAGCCATCAAACCAGAGCCTGAATCTGAGAATCTATGCATTCGGAGATAAAGATGACCTGCGCATCGCAGGGGTGCAGTCCCAACTCCATCGGGGAGGAGAAGGGTCTCTGATAATCGCGGTGGAGAACATCGGAGAGGATATCTTCCCGAACTGTTCGGCCAGCCTTATAGCTGCTCCTCCCTTTCGGGTGAAAAGCACAGACCATCCTCTTGGAGACCTGTCGCCGGGTGAGATGGCCTCAGCCAGCTTCCTGGTCGAGGTTGATGGAGATGCCGCTTGGGAGGAGTATCAACTCGGCCTGGGCCTGCGCTCGAAAAAGATGGATCTGGTCCTCCCCTTTGAGCTGAGCTTAAAGGGATCGGGCCGCCTCATTTCCCATGGGGCCATTCTCTTCATTGCCCTATTGGCCCTTCTTGTTCTGCTCGCCATCATTCTGCGCAGACAAAAGCTTCTTTATGGCCGGAAGAGAAGGATCAAGCGGCTATAGGCGGAGAGCATAGAAATACAAAGGAAGATCGGGAAGATGAGCGAAAAATCGGTCCAGGCTAAGGGGATATGCAAGAGCTACAAGAGCCTCTTTGGCTCTGCCAAGACTGTCCTGAAAGGAATATCTCTGGATATAGATCGAGAAGAGATCTTCGGCCTGCTAGGCCCCAACGGCTCGGGGAAGACCACTCTCATCTCCATATTCTCCACTCTGATCTACCCGGAGAAGGGGAGCCTGTCCATTCTGGGATTGAATGCCAGACGGGATAGAGGAGAGATCCGCAAGATAATCAATATCAGCACTGCCAAACCCAACTTCCCCTGGAGCCTGACGGTAAGAGAGAACCTCGTCCACTATGGCATGCTCTACGGCCTTTATGGCCTCGGCCTCAATCGGACGGTCGAGGACCAGATCGATGCCTTTGAGCTGGGGGAGTACAGGGATGTGAAGTTCGAGAACCTCTCCACCGGCTTAAAGCAGCGCCTGTCCCTGGCCAAAGCCATGCTAAACCATCCAAGACTCCTTTTTTTGGACGAGCCGACCACCGGCCTGGACCCGGACATGTCCGCCAAGACCCACGATCTGATCAAGAGAATTCATGAGGAAGAGGAGATCTCAGTTATCATATCCACCCACTATATGCCCGAGGCGGAGCTGCTCTGCGACAGGATTGCCTTTCTGAGAAAAGGCGAAGTGGCAGCCCTGGATACCCCTCAGAACCTGAAAAACCACCTCGGACTGGGAAAGAGGGTGAAGATAACCTACAGGGGGCTGGCGAACCTTGATGCCCTGGGAGCTCTGGAGGGGGTCTTAGCGGTCAACGGCAACCCCGGAATAGTGGATGGTCAGATTGACAGACAGGTGGCAAGGCCAGTGGATAGACAATTGGATGGGCAGGTGGATAGACAGTTGGATATCTTGATCGACCGAAATGAGGATAGCCTGGACAGAATTCTGAAAAGCTTTCAAGATGCCAAGATTATGGATATCGATATTGAAGAGCCCGATCTGGAGGATGTATTCCTTGAGCTGGCAAGGTGAGCTGAACAAGTATCTGGCCTCCACCTACAAGAACTGGGTGATCTCCAAGAGGAACGTATTCACTATCTTCGAGCTGTTCTTCTGGCCCCTGGTCAACCTGCTCTCCATCGGCCTTCTCACTAGATTTCTGATGGTGGATGAATCGATGGTCTCCTTTCTGCTGGTAGGTTCCATCGCTCTCACCATTCTCCAGGTGGTGCAGATGGATGTTGCCTATGTCCTCCTCTTTGATATGTGGTCCAAGAGCATCAAGCACACGTTCATCGCCCCGATATGCAGTCGGCATCTGATTTTTGGATCCCTGTTCTTCGGCATCATGAGGGGATCGGTGGTCTTTGCCATCCTGGCATCGATCAGCTTCTATCTGTTTGGATTCAAGTTTTATGCGGGCGGGCTGATCCCCCCGCTGATATTTCTGGCGGGAGTCTTTACCATGGCCGCGATCATAGGAATCACGGTCTGCATCTCTATCCTTACCTTCGGCCAAAAGGCTGATGTTGCCGCCTGGAGCATTAGCGGCCTGATACTCCTCTTCAGCGGGATCTACTATCCGGTGGATGTCCTCCCATTCTTTCTGCAGGTCTTGGCCAGGGCCATCCCTCTGACCTATTTCCTGGAGTATTATAGGTCAATATTTATCCCCGGACCCCATCATCTGGCTGTAGGTTTATCTCTGGCTGCGCTATATCTGCTGCTGGGGCTCATCCTCTTCGACCGGGCGATTCGCCGGGCGAGGAGAACGGGAATCCTGCTCTGGCTCTCGGAATAGGGAATAGAATCATTGAGCTAGTGGTGTTGAAAGTGATTGAAGGCTTGGTGGGTTGGGTAAAGGTTGGAGATCTTCAGCCTGTGCGGCTGATGGGGGTCATCAACCTCAGTCGGGAGTCGTTCTATAAGGGCTCAGTGGCCAGCTCGAATGAGGCTCTAGCAACTGCCAGGCGACTGCAGGATGAAGGTGCAGATATCATCGACCTGGGTGCGGTCTCTACAGCCCCCGGATCTCCCCCCATAAGCGAAGAGGTGGAGAAGGACAGGCTCTTTGCTGCCTTAAAGGAGATCACAGATAACCTGGATATCGTGGTCTCCGTGGATACCCAGAGGGCGAAGATAGCAGAAAAGGCCCTGTCCTGTGGAGCTACTTGCATCAACGATGTCTCTGGCCTGCACGATCCTGATATGGCCTCAACGGTAGCAGAATATGACGGCTCTCTGATCATCATGGCCTCAGATCAGAGGCCTGGAGACCTGCCCTTATTGAACCAGATCATTCCCCTCCTGGGGGACAAAGTGAGGCAGGCCGTGGGAGCAGGAGTTGCTCTGAATAAGATCTCCATAGATCCAGGGATCGGCAAGTGGGTGCCCGAGAGGACGACAGCCCAGGACCTGGCCATCCTGGATGGCTTTGACCGGTTGCGCGTCATCGGGCGGCCGGTAGTGGCCGCCTTATCCCGTAAAACATTCATCGGGGAGAGCCTGAATATTCCCGATCCTGGTGGGAGGCTTGCCGGAAGCCTGGCAGCAACGGCAGTTGCCGTCTATCTGGGGGTGCATATCGTCCGTACACATGACATATCCGCCAGCCTGGAGGCGATCGCCATGGCCAGGGCCATCCGCGGACGGCCGATTGTGACCAGCGATTGCGATATGGATTGCGATGTGGATGACCATACAGTTGGCGATATGCAGGTAGAGGCTTTAGGCTATCTCGGCCAGGGAATGGATCTGGCAGAGCATCTGAAGCGGATACAGGTGGACGAGGGCGCATACCAGCTTCTCTCCCAGAAGGGATCTTTTCGGATCCTGGCGGTGCGGGGCCTGAGCAGCATGGAGGCCCTGATAATAAAGCAGGAGATGCTCGCCCGGGGAGGAGATGCCGCCATTCCAAAGATAGCCCTGCGCTGCGACAAGCGGCCGCAAGAGATTTTAATCCTCGGCACTCATGCTCAAATATCAAGCCTGGTCAGGAACCTGAAAGGGCAGCCTTTCCGGCTCGGCCATTTGGCCGCCATCATTGAGGAGGCCCTGGAGCTGATCGACAGCCCAGAGCGTTACAGGTGATTTATTGCAGGTTTTGGGAATTAAATCGGACCTGGTAAGGCCGGGAGACGACCTTGTGGAGTTCCTGGTGCGAGCAATGAATAGGTCTGGTCAGGCCTTCCAGGATGGAGATATACTGGTCGTCTCCGAGAGCATTGTCGCCACCTCTGAGGGACGGGTGGTTGATCTGGATAAGATCCTGCCAGGCGATCTGGCCATATCTCTGGCCGGCCAGTACAAAAAAGACCCTCGAGAGATGGAGCTGATCCTCAGGGAGTCGGACGAGATCGTGGGAGGCATCCCTGGAGTGGTCCTGACATTGAACAATGGATTTCTCTTTCCCAATGCTGGTATCGACAACTCCAACGCTCCACCAGGTCATGTGGTCCTCTTTCCCGCCGATCCCAAAGGATCTGCCATAGCCATCCGGGAAAGAATGGCAAACGGGAAGAAGATAGGGGTGATTATCGGAGACAGTAGAACTCATCCACTCCGGCTGGGCTGCGTTGGGGTGGCGCTGGCCTGCTCCGGCCTTGAAGCGGTGGAGGATGCCCGGGGGCAGAAGGATCTCTTCGGCAGAGAGCTCAAGATCACCCGCAAGGCCATAGCCGACAATCTGGTATCCGCTGCTCAGATCGTGATGGGAGAGGGGGACGAGGGTATTCCAGCAGCGATAATAAGAGACTCAGGCGTTCCCATCAAGGAGGCAAGCGGCGAGATTCCCACCATTCCGCCAGCGGAATGCATGTATATCGGCGCCCTTGGGATCGGCCCCAGACCATATGCCGGAGGATACGACCAATTGATCGAATGCGCCGGTCAGGCCATAGCCATGGCATATGCTCCTTACTCCCACTTCAAGGTCGGCGCTGCCCTTCTCACCAAAAGAGGGAACGTCTATTCCGCAGGAAACATAGAGAATGCCTCCACCGGCGCGGGGATATGCGCGGAGAGGGCAGCGATGGCAAAGGCCATAGCCTCAGGAGAGAGAGAGTTTGAGGCGATAGCGATCGTGGGGGACGGCTGCCTGCCCATATCCCCCTGCGGCATCTGCAGGCAGAGCCTGATAGAATTCGGGGAGGATATCCTGGTAATAATGGCCAACTGCAAGGGAGATGCTCTGACCGCCTCCTCCCGTGATCTCCTTCCACGGGCCTTCACAGGCAAGTGGCTGGAATAAAATTTTCTAAAAAAAATGTGGAAAAAAGATGTCCGGAACTCCGGGCATCCTGATCTTTTCAGTGAGCCTCGCCCACCAGATCCTTGCCTGGCTCTTTGCGCTCCACGGTGTCGAGCTTGCACTCGGCCGGGCCGCAGACCAGGACATCCTGCTCCTGGAATTTGGTGTAGGGATTCTCGGGGATGGTCATGTCCAGTCCCATGGATGCGGCCATCATCTCAACTATATCCACCATCTTTATGGGGGACTGAGCAGCATTGCGGCCATCGATCAAGTTCAACCTGCAGAATGGGCAGGTGGATGCTATTACTTCTGCCTGGATTTCGGTTGCATCCTGAACTCTGGCTTTTGCGCAATCTAAAGCCAGATCAGGAATGCCGGCCTTCACGCCGCCGCCTGCTCCACAACACCTCTGCAGAGCCCTATTTCTTACCATTTCCTGGAACTTGACCCCCGGGATGGACTGAACACATTCCCTGGGTGCCTCAAAGGCCCAATCCTTTCCTTTAAGGTGCATCAGATGTCTGCCGTTGTGGCAGGGGTCATGGTAAGTGAACCTGTAGTTCAGAGGTATCTTGTATTCAATCTCTCCAGCCTTTATCTTGTCTCTCAGGAATACAGAGAGAGGCATGGTCTCGTAGGGAATGTAGCCCTCATACCACATGGGCCAGTCTATGGCTGCATTTCTGAGACAGCCGGCACAGGCAAAGAGGACATTCTTTGCTCCTGCGTCCTTCAGGGCATCGACATTGTGTACAGCGTGTTCTGCCATGACATCCCTCTGTCCAGTTCTGATCAGAGCGGAAGCACAGCACCACTCGTCCTTGCCGAGCATAGCAAAGGGTACGCCGAGTCTATCCAGAATCCTTACTGTGGCGACGCCCAGTGCCTGCTGGCGGTATGCGGCAGTACAGCCTGCAAAGTACACTATATCTCCAGACTCCTGCACCTTGATATCATTTGGAACCCAGCACAGCCTCTCCTCTTGCTTGGCCTGGTAGGGATTTCTGTCTCCCTTGATTAGCTTGGGGAAGAAGGACTGCTTTCCAACAGGTCCATCGCCTCTGGCCACCAGGTTTGGTCTCATGGCCTCCCAGAGCTCTACAGTCTTGATTCCTGCCTCGCAGACCGTTCCGCAGACGCCGCAGGTGGTACAGCTGTATGTGTCCTCGGTGAATACCTTCATCTCATCGTCGCTGAGCGGCTTGGCCCCGAAGATCTTGGCTCGCAGGCTCTGGCTCTTGGCCATCAGCTCTCTCCAGCGGGCGTTCTTGTACATAGGCGTGATGCCGGGCCGGTCAGGTCTGACAGCGAATGTCGGGCACCACTTCATACACTCCTGGCATCTGTTGCAGCCATCTACCTCCAGGAGCTGGGTGGACATCATAAAGCCCGTCATCAAGGGCTTTGATTCTTTGTTATCAGCCATTTTACTCTCCTCCTCGGTTGGCTATCAGGGTCATCGGGGTGGCAATCACGTGGATGTACTTGCTCCAGGGCAGAATTAAGGCGAACAGACCAAGGGCGAGCAAGGTGTGAATCAGAGCGAAGTGGGGCGCGTAGATGGGATACTCAAACATGTTCCCGACCAGGAAAGAGTTGCCGCGCATCCATTCAGCATAAAATCCAGTGACAGTGATCAAGAAGACTGCTCCGATCAAGAGGGCATCATATGCGCTGGTGTTATCCCGCACGAACTTGATCAGGATCCTTCTGGATATGGCAATGGTGGAGCCGAATAGCAGAAGATATCCGAACACATCGAAGGGCAGTGCCAGCATCTCCTTTACCATCTCTGCCTCGTGGGCAAATCCGGCTAAATTGAAGTACTCCACGATATCGAGCATGAGTCCAAGGCCGGAGAGTGTCGCCAGTGCCAGGAATCCATAAAACATGGACATATGCATTACCCATCGTACCGGGCTCCTGGCAAGAGTCCTCCTGAGAAGAAGAACATCAAGCACCACTGTCCTCAAAAATACCCAAATGCCGTCCTTAAATGCCTCATGAATCCAGGTGGCAAGGAATAACCAGAAGCTTCTGCGCAACGGGTCGTGGTAGCCGGTGGATCCGAGGCCCCATTTCTTAAAGTTAAAATATATACCATATATCCAAACAGCAAGTACAATAACTGTCAGGAGTATCACAAGTTCAAAGGTGAGGCCCAACGTGTAGAATGCCATCTCATATCCTCCTCGTTATATTTATCACTATATCGGTGCGTTACGACCATCATTTGTGACCAATTTACCTGTGAACTAATACTTAAATAATTCCCTAGCTGCAGGCTGAAATTCGTCTCAAATTAGAGCGAATACTTATTTTGAGCAAGAACGAGGCTTCCTCATGAGCACAGAAATGCATCTATTCAATCCCATGGATGCTCGCGCATTAATGACTGATCTGGAAACGAAATTTCGGCTGCTCTGCGGACCATTTTGGCGGATCTGGGCAGATATTGCGCCAGATCCAGTTGGCTTTGCAGGATTTACACCCATTTAAAAAGAGTTTTTTGACCTTTCTTCACGGAATTTGCGGCTTTTTCTTCCTGGGCAGCTGTGGACCCGGTTTTGGACCTGGAGGAAGATCCCAGGATCCTATTCTAACCGCTGTGCTGATTTCCATTCTATCCTCAGACGATATATCAACATCAAATCTATGCAAGGTTTCCTCCCTAATTTGGAGATTCGCTTTCTGCTATTCGGTTCATTCGGTATTTAACGAAATATTCCAAGACAATAATCGAATATAAAGCTTTCTCCCTGTTTTCCTCCAAGTCATCTGCAGCCAGCTTCTCTCAGGCATCCAGATTTAGGACAATGTGGAGAAGATAAGGTCCACAATCCAGAGAGTTGGGAATTTGAGTATACTTTTTCAAATTTTAAAGCATACAATTTATCCATATCAGGCAGGCCCTTTACTATGCAATAGACCGGGATGACCTTTTAAAGAGTAGATGTAAATGTAATGAGCGCATGGTGTGTTTAAAAGCTCTGCAAATGAAGATCCATTATCAGGGCTGGGGCTATCTATAAAGCTTTTGCACGCAGTCATTCTCAGGATGTCCCTCGCGAGATGCCAGGAGGAAAAGCTTCCATACGGGACCGAGTCGATTATCGGCGCCGTGATCGGCCCGCATGAGTAATCCTTATTTACTACAATGTACATTCAATGTGCATAAGGTGAGGAGCTGTGAATGTTAATCTTGGGGCTCCGTACGAGGTTGCTATAAAAAGCATCATCGAGAAAGGCTATGCGGGAAACCGGACGGAGGTTATACGTCAGGCCATAATGGCATATAAACGGATTATTGAAGAAGAAGAGCTGATGCTGGTACATAGAGGGGTCATGACGGAGATGGGCGAGCTGGAAGCCGAAAAGGCCGAGACCCATTCCTTTGAAGAGATAAAAAAGATCCTTGATCCTGAGCCCTGACGATCTATGGAACTCGTCTTCTCAGATTCTGCAAAAAAGGAGCTTGAGAACCTCCCGCAGGAGCTGAAGGTCCTTTTTCTGAACCGCTTGGATAAGATGATGGTGGTGCCTCCTCGCAAACAAATGAAGCACGGGATCCCTTGCCATGTAGTAAAGGTGACAAAACAGGCGAGGATCGTCTGCGAGATCAGAGGAGAGAATATCTATGTGCTTCACTGCTTCGGGAGTCATAAGGGGTATGAGCGATGGTACAGATCATACAAATAGGTCAATCTCCATATATGGCAGACCTGCCAGGGCATAACAACAGTTAGTTATTGGTAAAGGAGGCCTAACTGGCTGCTGTAGCTCTTCAATATATTCAATAGAGAGCATGGAGGTGGGAGCTGGAGGGCACTGCTACGGTATGTCCGCCACCTCGGCCCTGTATTTCATGGACCCGGGATCGAGCCCCCTGTCAAAACCCACCTCGCAGATGAGCCTGGAGGAGGCATCCACCAACATTGCCGTCTATCACCGGGCGCAGATGCTGCCCCTGTGGACGGCCATGATCAGCGACTTCCGGTTCTTCCAGAGGGATCAGTCGCCGGCCAAGTGTCATCAGGCGGTGAAAGACGCCCTCAAGGACTCGCGTGAGCCGGTGATCTACGTCTATGATCCCAACTTCCCGGTGTCCAGGGCCAAGCTGCTTTTGCCAGCGCCATCTCCGCCCATCCGGTCTTCAGGCAGATTCCGCTGGAGGATGTGAACGCTTTGGTTCCGTCCCTCAAGAAGGGCCTTTACGAAATGGCAGAGGTTCTGAGGAAGGCTAACGCCATCATGGCTGTGCTGAGATGCCCTGCTGACGCGGTCTTCACGGATGTTCAGGGCAGGCAAACGGGCATTGTTGACGGCCAGATCATAAACGAGATTCCCGGCGCAGAGGTGCTGGCCGATGGCGAGGTGGAGATCTACATGCTCCCGGCGGAGGGCAGTTATTCTCTCTCCATCGACGCTACCGATCAGGGCATGGTGGATCTGGATGTGATCAGGACCGAGGATGAATCAGCGGGCATCACCTCCTTCCAGAACATGGCTGTTCAGACCGGAGCGCAGATGACCGGCACAATTCAGGCAGGTGGAGAGATCTCAAACCTTCAGTCCGGCTCGGAATCGATACCTTCAAGCCTGGACACCACGGTTGAGCTGAGCGGCTTTGCTGGCGAGGCCTCAGATAAGGATCCGGCCGAGGGCTCCACCTCAGGCGGTGAGGTCGAGGCCCAGGAAGAGCTGATAATGGAGGTCAATACCCTGGGAGGAGTCGGCAACGCTCCCACCAGTCCGGTGCAGTTCACCCTGGATCGTCCCTACACGATCACCAGGATTCGCACCTATCACTGGAACTACGGCTCCGGCCAGACTCCGGGAACAATAGCCATTCAGATGCCTATTGGATGGTAGAGCCCGGGGCGGCACTGCCGTCCGGCGTCTATACTCTGGTTGACTCCGATCCCGATACCTGGTCGCAGAACAGCGAAACGGGCTGCAGGGGAGTCGCTCATATCTGGGGACGATGCAGCTTCAGCAGTCCGGCGATCAGGTTTCCGGGAACTACACCCACGATCAGGGGCGAATCGACGGGACGGCATTCGGAAGCCAGCTGGTTGGCACCTGGTCCGAGGCTCCCTCATACAGCCCGCCGGATGATGGCGGAGATATGGAAATCGTGATGTTGGAGGACTGTCAATCCTTCTCCGGCAACTGGAGGTACGGATCGGAGGGCGGCTGGTCCGGAGGCTGGACCGGGTCGCGCCAGTGAATCTCAGGGCCTGGTGTTTCAAAACCGGGCCCATAATTTTTAGACTCCAATGATCGCCAGACGGCGGCTGACGGAGGCCGGCTGGCCCTGGTGATGCCGGGAATCCTTGTAGGAGCATTTGGGGTCTTCACAGGCTGCCAGGTGCTCCTGCATGAAATGGAGCCATTTGGGCAATAAGCTTTTGGAATATGGTTATGCCCCTGCTATCTGCTGCTCCGATCCGGATGATGAAAGCAGTCCCATGTCTTCGAGCCCCTTCCGGATGACCTGCACGCCTTCCTCGCAGTCATTTACAGTTTTGCCTCCTGTGACAACCAGCTTGCCGGAGCTGAATACGAGCACTACGACCTTGGGCTTCTTGACTCTGCAGACCACACCAGGAAACTGCTCCGGCTCATATTCGACGTTCTCCATGCCCATGCCAAGCACGACGGCGTTCAGATTCAAGTCGACCTTAAAATCTGCTGTGGCCACAATGTTCTGAACTATTATCTCGGGCTCTGAATAGATGTTCTCGATGCCTATGGACTTGAGCGTCTCGGCCAGGGTGATGATGACCCTGCGAATATCCTCAATGTTCTTGGCTCCGGTGCATACTATCTTGCCAGAAGTAAATATGAGAAAAGCAGCTTTAGGGGCCTTGACTCTGTAGACGAGGCCAGGAAACTTCTCTTTTTTGTACTCGGCACCCTCAAGCTCGGCCTCGATCTTATAAAGATCAAATTCATCTGCCAGCTTGGTGGATGCCACCACGTTCTCTACATTTATTGTGGACCCCATACATAGACAATCTCTTGCTTCTCTTAAATGTGGGTGTTGGTCTGAGGTGCTCAATCTCAAAATTAAAAACTGGTTAAAGTAGCCCCATGTTCTCAAGCTCCATCCTGACGATCCGCACGCCTTCCTCGCAGTCATTTACAGTTTTGCCTCCTGTGACAACCAGCTTGCCGGAGCTGAATATGAGCACTACTATCTTGGGAACTTTGATCCTGTAAACAAGCCCAGGAAAAACCTCCGGCTCATACTCGACGTTCTCCATGCCCAGGCCAAGAGTGATGGCATTCAGGTTCAATTTTGTCCCCAAATCTGCTGAGGCCACCATGTTCTGAACAGTTATCATCGGCTCGGAATAAATATTCTCGATGCCAATGGACTTGAGCATCTCAGCCATATTGGTTATGACCAGGTGGACGTCCTCAGCGTTCTTGGCTCCAGTGCATACCACCTTGCCGGAAGTGAATATGAGAAAAGCGGCTGTGGGGTTTTTTGTCCTGTAGACGAGGCCAGGAAACTTCTCTTTTTTGTACTCGGCACCCTCAAGCTCGGCCTCGATCTTATAAAGATCAAATTCATCTGCCAGCTTGGTGGATGCCACCACGTTCTCTACATTTATTGTGGACCCCATAGACAAACAATTTCAAGTTCATCTTAAATCTTCTTGTTGGTCCTGAGTCGCATAAATCATATTGCGATGTTTCTGCTCTCTGGAAACAGACCTGCTCGCAATGATAAGAACGATATCGGGAAGCGTTCGCGACATAAGAAGCCCTTATAATTGCATTCTATTCGAGAAAGTGCTGCAATGGAATCCATCATCAAAGGATACGAAACCGTAAGACCAAAGCAATTATTATCCAGCATAAGAAAGACCTCATTGGGGGACCAGATTGAAGATAACAGATCACATTCACGCCTTAAAAATCCCATTTCAGATAACGGATCCTTCCGGCCAGAAGCTTCCCAGGTTTGTCTATTGCTATCTCATATATGGCAAAAAGATAGCTCTTATCGACTCCGCTGTGGCTTCATCCGAGAATATAATTCTGGATTATCTGAATGAGACCGGCCACGGCCCGGAGGAGATCTCAACGGTCATTCTCACCCATTCTCATCCCGATCACATCTGGGCGGCGAAGAGGATCAAGAGCCTATCCGGCTGCCAGGTTGCCGCTCACTCTCTGGAGATGGCCTGGATTGAGGATGTCGAGCTACAGGGCAAAGAGCGCCCCGTTCCCGGCTTCAAATCACTGGTGGAGGGATCAATGCATGTGGACCTTACATTATTGGACGGCGATCTCGTCGATCTGGGCGGCCTTACCCTGCAGGTGATCCACACTCCCGGCCACTCCTCAGGATCCATATCCCTCTGGTGTGCGGAGGAAAAAGCCCTCTTCTCAGCGGACGCCATTTCCATTCCTGGGGACATGCCCATCTATCAGGCCATCCTGGCATCGGTCCAATCCATCCAGAAGCTGAAGAGGATTGAGGGAATCGAGTTAGGCCGGGAAAGCTTGGAAGAAGGCTCTCGAAAGAGGATCAGGAAAAAGGCTCTTTCCGTGCATTTCTCAGGATAGACATATTAACAGTGCCACTCTATCGCTCTCTAATGGCGGACGAATCCCTGGGGATAAAAGTTGAGCGAAAGAATGGCGAGCGATTCAGGCGGGCTCTGGTGGATTTGAAGGCATTTGACCCTGGCCGAAAGATTTGCTCGGATGGGTCCCATATCTATCTGCCTGTGCGGGAGCTGTCCGAAAAGGAAGCAGAAAAGCTGCGGCTGGTAGCAGATTATGATGTCGTGAATTTTGGATTCGTGCCCGAGGAGAAGATCCTGACCCCAGAGGACATTCTGGGCTTTAGGCCAAGCTTTGAGATCGTGGGCGATATCGCCATGATAGAGGACCTGGAGGTGGGAGAGGCAGAGAGGGTTGCCTCAGCCCTTATGTCCTCCAGCAAGAGCATCAAGACGGTGATTGCACCCATCTCTGATGTGGAAGGAGAGTACCGCACCCGTCGCTATCGGCATGTAGCAGGGGAGGAGAGAACCACCACCACCCATAAGGAGCACGGGCTGCGCTATCGTATAGACCTGGAGGGAGCCTATTTCACTCCCCGCCTGGGAACGGAGAGGCTGAGGATAGCGAGCCTGGTCGGGCCCACTGACTTCGTTCTGGACATGTTCGCCGGGGTGGGGCCGTTCTCCATTCTCATGGCCAAGAGATGCAGGTGGGTGGTGGCCATGGACAAGAATCCGGTAGCTGTTCAATATCTGCGAGAGAACGCCCGACTGAATAAGGTGGAGAACATCGATATCCTGGAGGGGGATGCAAATGAGATCGCACTGCGATACCAGAATGCAGCGGATCATGTTATCATGAACCTCCCCCATAGTGCATCCTTCTTCCTGCCTGCTGCCATTGGGGCGATAAAGACAGGAGGGACTGTCCACTACTACTGCATTGCTCCTGAGGACGACCTCTACCGGGACGAATTGCTGATAAGGGAGGCAGCGGAGAAGATGAGTGCAACAATTGTGGTGCTCTACGAGAGCATTGTAAGAAGCTATGCCCCTCACAGGCTCAATGTGGTAATAGACTTCAGGGTCAAGAAGTTTTGATGAAGCTCTGGTTGGCTCCCTGCTCTTGATCCTCAAGGTGCTTGCTTAAGGTTTCTCCTGGCCGTTTTAATATCATCGATCTCATCAAAAAGGTAGTCTTCCCACTCCCTCTTCCCCACCAGCACCTCGAATTCAGGCGGGGTGAGGACGGGAATACGATACTTAGCGGCATCGTCCAGTGCTACTCTCGGGCAGGCGGTCGAGACTGCTGCTCGGGCCCCCAGATTGAGCAGCCTGTCCGGCTCGATGTTGTCCAGATAGACCAGAAACATCTCACGACCCCGGGCCTCGCCCAGGGCCATCATCCTTCTTGCCAGCTCCATCCTCTTCTGGCCGGGCTTTTTGGAGACGAGAACGGCAAAGCTCTTGGCATCGGCAGCTCTACTGATGGCTGCAAAGCGCCTGCGCAGCATGGGATCTGGATCGATCTCTAAGATCTCGCATGTTACAGGATCTGCTGCCAGCACCCTCTTTCCTGTGGCCAGGGCGATCCCCAGGGGATGAAACTGTCCCGTGCCTATGAAGAGATACTCGTCCACATCAAGCGCCTTGGCAGAGGCATAGCAGCATCCCAGGACCTGTCCAGGATACTTAATCCTTCCGGATGCCGAACCCAAAAGGCCCTCGATTCCGTGCTCTGCCAGGACCTCCAGCGCTCCATCGAGCTTATGGACATGCTGAACAGTAGTGGCGACCCCCACCCTCTTTGATTTTAGCTCTCCGATCGCCTTTTCCACCACCCCTCTGAGGTCCTCATTCATCCTGGCTTCCAGGAAGATTACCTTCTCCGGCTCCTCTCCAATGCCGGCATGGCCCAGATGGAGCATCAGATCCACCTCTCCCGAGAGCCTCGTGTCCACATCGCAAGCCCCAAAGCAGGGGTCCCCGGAGATGATCACCTCTGCCCCGGTCTCCTCTGCGATCCGGGCCGCTACTATTGGCGTAGCCCTCTTCAGCCCCTCGGGAGCCTGCAGGCCTACTCGCGCCGCACCGCTCTTCTTGATCAACTGCACGGCTAGATTGAGGTCAAGCTCATAGCCGAAATCGATAAATTCAGAACCAGTGGTCAAGAGTGCTCTGTCCACTCCTGTAGACCTCCTCTAGCCTTTTTGCCGTCTTCTCCACCCTCTCGGGATCAAAGTCCCTCTCCTCCACCAAAAATGAGACGATCTCTTCTGACACGGGCTTTTTCAGGGCGATCTTATAGTCATCAGTGACAGGAGGATGGAGGAAGAACTCTCTGATCTTCTCGAAGTCCTCGATCTTATCATCCCTGTCCGCCAGGATGCTCTCCAGATCTCCATTCTCCCGAATGAGCTTCAGAGCGGTCTTGGGACCCACCCTCTCCAGGCCGGAATTGAAATCGGTGCCGCACATGATGCCAATCTCCACCAGTTGCTTGTGGGTGATTCCAAGGTTCGCCAGTCCCTGCTCCAGGTTGATCACCTCCGGCTCCACATCCACATAAATGTTCTTTCGAGGCAGCTTTCTCTTGCCGGTGATGGCCAGATTGCGCACCACCAGGGGCGCTCCAAAGAGAAGGGAGTCGTAATCCTGGCTGCCTGCATAATCCACGTCGCCCTTGGCGGCCATATAAGCCGCCTGGGCCTCGCCCTCTGATGGGGCCTGGATTACCGGCAGCCCCATGGCCAGGATGAGCCTTCTACCGTCATTGAGTATCTCAGAGTTGATCCGTGAAGCCGCCTGAGCATATTTGAATCCGTCTTCACCGGCTGCTCGAGCCTCCTCCCAGGCCCACGCCGCTTTATCCCTTGTCTCTGACCTCTCAGCCAGGGTGACGGCCTTGAAGGTTGGCGCCTCGCCATCGAAGACAAAGGCCACCTTCACCCCTGCCTCAATCAGGTTTGTGGTGCGATACAATAGGCCAGAGAGATGAGAGGTCACCCTTCCCTGGCGGTCCATGAGAGGGGTACCATCTCTCTGCCGGATGATGGATAAAAACTGATAGAGGGTGTTGAAGGCATCTATCGCCACCCATCTGCCGGACAGATCCTTAATCTCTATTTTCTTTCTCTTTAGCAGCTCCCCTAAATCAACGCCCATGATTGCCACATACCACTGCTCTATGATAAATCCTCTATCCTATGCTCCGATTTCCAGGCTCCAATTGCAGATGCATGCTACCTTTAAATATCAGTTTTGTGCAGATATTGTTGGAGTGCTATTCATGATTGAGATTACAAAAGAAGCGGCTGATATGCTTAAAAGCAAGGTGGTGGAGGATAAGGTCATCAGGATGTTCCTGGCGGCAGTCGATCCATCTGGCGCGAACTATGGCATGAATTTGGATGACCCAAAGGACGATGATGTCATATTTGAGAGCAGGGGAATTAAAATCCACATGGATCCAAAGGATGCAGAGCTCTTGGCAGAGACCATAATCGATTATGTTGATGATGATCGCGGAACTGGATTTATTATTCGCGGCCCAGAGGACGAACTTTCCGGTTGCAGCTCCTGTGGCAATGCCGACACATGCGATCAGGATCATGACAGCTGTGACCACGACCATGGAGGAGGCTGCAGCTGCAGCTAAACTACTTTTTATCGATGGCATGAATGCCGCGATTCCACATTATTGCTATCGCTTATCGCTACAAATCCATCCGAGGTCGGACTTTGCAGGATATCGAGCCATGAACCTTGGGTTCGATATCCTGAGGTTGCCCATAAAAATTAGCGAAGAGCCG
>WOYM01000030.1 GCA_011620785.1 Methanothrix sp.
GACTCGACTTGCAGGTTAACGAGAGATGTAGGGAGTAAGTCATCGCTGATCAGGTTATGATCAAGGCATCCCCAGGCGTTCCTTTATCGCCCTGATATCGGATTGCATCTGCCGGAAGTTCGAGGCGTATCCAGGCTGGATGTCTTCCCTCATGCCCTTGATCTCCTCAAGGGTCGCATCAGTAGTTTTTCGCATTGTTCTGACCTCATCGAGGGTTGCGTCAGAAGTTTTCCGCACCGCCTTCAGATCGTCTCTCATGTCGAGGAGCAGCGGTATGGCCTTATCTAGCTGAACAAATGAGCAGAGCATGGCAACCTCGCTGGTTCGACCAACTTCGCCTTCGTAGGGCTCAGAGGTCACTTCAGTGACTTGAGCAAGCTCTGGCCTATCCTTCTCAATCTTTTTGAGGAATGCTTTGATTCGAGCCTCATCCCCTTCTACCAGGGCAATTACCTGTTGCTTGCCATCTCCTTCCCAGTTGTAGGTAGAAAGCCCTGGCAGGGCGGTGTTCATTGCGTTCTTGAGCAAGAACACCCGGTAGCCGACATCATGCACCTTTGGACCGGCGAGAGTGATCTTGAGCTTCATTTTCAATCCTTATGTCCTCACTGGTATGAAAGGATTTGGGTGTAATCTTCTGGCTCCTGCTGCAAAAAGTACTTGTGATTTTTCGGAACGGCTGACTAAGCCTGAGTTCCTCCTCATTCAATACCACGAGCCCATGCCAGTCAAGACACCAGGTACACCCCGGCAACGATCAGTACCGTCGCCCCGATCTTCAGCGCAATCGTCCTGCCGTCTGAGTCCTCAACCAGCATCCCGGGCAAGAAGAAGCCCAGAATCAGCACATAGATCAGGGTGATAAAGGGCTGCAGAGCGGAGACGCTCGATACCAGGGCCACTGACCCCAGGGCGTAGGCAAATATGAGCGATCCCCTCCCCAGGAAGTCGAACAGCTCATTCAAGAAAAGAATCGAGATCAGCCTCGGACCGGATCGGAAATAGCCCCCCACCTCGCTTCGAACCTCTCCTCTGGCCAGGAAGGCGAAGACTGCTACCAGGCTGCCGAGCGACGACCAGACGATCAGATGCCACTCGATCATATAGCCGAGGAGGTACTTGGAGGCCAGGGAGTAGGCAGCAGTGAAGATCCAGAAGACTGCCATGTACTTCAGAGCAGGTGAGATCCTGCCTCCTCCGGCGATTCTCCCAGGATGGGAGGCCGGGTGGTAGGAGATGAGCAGAGCGGCCAAGACCAGCAGGGCACCCCCCACATAGTCAGAGGGCCGCAGGGTCTCGCCTAAAAGGAAGAACTCCCCCAGAAAGACGAATACCGGAAATACGTAGACCTGGCCGGCAATCCTGCTCGTCTCCTCGACCTTGAGGGCGCGCAGGTATGCTGCCCAGAGGATCACCTGCACCACTCCGATGGACAGGGCATAGAGGCTCTGAGGATAGACGAACTCCAGGCCGGCATAAGCCAGGACGGGCAGGAGGAATACCTGCTGAATCACCACCAGGACGAATAGATATGCCAGGGTATTGCGAACATACCTTCCCAGGTAGAACTTGTCTATGATCCCCGTAACCGCCAGGCAGGCGGCTCCAGCAATAGAGAATGCAAACCAGTCCACGAGGATCTCTCCCGCCAAAGGAAGTGTTATAGATTTCCCATATCTAGATTCAAATCTTATGAGCCCCTGGCAGTTGCTTTAATCAGGCCGTATAATGCCTCGTTCACGGGAACTGCGATAGAATGCTCCCCGGCCTGGCGGACGATATAGCCGTTTATGGAATCGATCTCCGTGGTCTTGTTTTTCAGGACATCCTGGAGCATGCTGCAGCTGTTCTCCCCCGTCTTCTCGGCCACGGAAAGGACCAGCTCGAGGACCGCATCGGGATCGAAGTCCATTCCCAACTCTTGGGCCAATGCCACCCCTTCTCTGACCACCCGCTCCACTGTGCCGCCAAACACCTCGGATAGGATGATGCCGTTTTTTTGCCGGGCCAAGGCAGCGATGGGGTTTATCACCGAATTGATAAAGAGCTTATTCCATTGCTGCCTCTTGAAATCTGCGGAGAACTCGATTTGAAATTCCCGGTCTTCGAACCGGGCTTTCATGAAATGCTCCAACTCCAGAGGAAGATTCTTTTCGATAACAGTCGTGCCCTTGCCCTTCAGCTCGATTTTGCCCTCCCGGGCGAGCTTGACTCCGTTGGATGTGATCCCCTCAATAATCCTTCCAGATGCTTGGGGGACCTGAGACTCGAAAAGCTCCCTGTTTCCCATGCCGTTCATCAGCAGGAGAAAACGGGCGTTCTTCAGCTTACCATCGAGGAGGCCCGATTGGACGAGCTCCTGGCAGAGCTTCTCCAGCGAATAGGTCTTGACGCATATCACCACCACATCCGGATGAAAGTCCGATCTGCCAAGCTCTTCAAGGTCGGTGAACAGGTGACCGAAATAGACCAGCGTCTTGCCATCGGGAGCCTCTACCTCCAGGCCCTCGGAGCTGATCCTCTCCATATGCCCCATTCTTCCCAACAGGGCCACGTTCTCCACCATGCCGCCATCTGAGGACCGAGGATCGGAGAGCAGATATCCCATTAATGAGCCGATTGCCCCAGCGCCATATATTAGGATATTTTTCGGTTCAATTTTATTATCGACCAATGCACTTGCCTCTCTTTACTCTATCATCTATTTATCTACCACCTCTACTCCATCATCTCTTTTTCTATCATCCCTCATTCTATGATCTTCCTGAAGCTCAACGACGCAAGGGCGAAGACCACCACATCGAAGGCCAGTATGGCCAGCACATCTGCCAGAATGTTGCCCAGCTCCCCGCTGATCATCAGGCCCCTTATCGCATCCACCGCATAGGTAAGGGGATTGAGCACGGCGAACAGCTGCAGAGCAGAGGGCATCATATCTATGGGGTAGAGGGCATTGCTGGCAAAGAAAAGGGGCATGATCAGGGCCTGGACTACCGCTCGCACACCGGAGGCGACCGACCGGCCGATGACCGTGGCATAAATGGAGGTGGGTGCCACAAGAAGCCTCTTTAGAATTCCAGTCTCCCTCTCCCAGACGATTGTCAGGCCGTAGAATACAGAGACGAATATGGTGGACTGAAGCAATACCCCTGGGGTGATGTAATCGATATAGGGCAGCCCGCCGGTGGGTATGGCATTGACCCGGCCCATGATCGTTCCGAAGACGCCCAGCCACAGTATGGGCTGCACCGCTCGGGTGTAGATCTCGGTGCGGTCATGCCTGAGCCTTCAGATCTCCAGCTCAATCATGGCAAACATCTCCCTGATCGAATCGTCTAGAGCCATAATAATGTACATGCTCAATAGAGCTACCAATTTGCCAGAACGATAATTATAAATAGATA
>WOYM01000105.1:0-8009 GCA_011620785.1 Methanothrix sp.
TATATATTAGTTTAACCCCATATTAAGAGATAGCATTAAACTTAGAATAAAAATCTAGAGTCTTCCCTCATTGCAGGCGAACTCGAGAAGAATCCGATGCAGTAGATGAGCAATTACAGGAGCCGAGGAAAAGCATATCCAGATGAGGCGGCAAGGGATCTTGAGCTTGATTTTGATCTGGTGATGAAAGCAACTGGCGAGCTGCGCCGGGAAGGCAGGCTGGTGGAAGCATAGCAGACTGTCATGAGATAGGTGATACTCTGCATGCCTCGAAGATCTATGCCGAGGCCAGAAAGATATTTGGCCCGCGGGTGATTGTGAAGACAGGCAGGCACAAGGCTCAGAGCATTACACTGGTTGAGAATGCCAAGCAGTGATCATAAAGAAGCTGAAATATGTCAATAAAGAAGAGGAAGATATTCCTTGAGAATATCTGGGCATCACATTTATTAAAATGTGCTTGCTATAGAAGCAATTGATCATAACCTATTGCTATTAGAATGAATTCACTCTAAAATTAAGATTAAACCAAAAGTTTTTCAATAGATCCCCTGATATGGACAGAGTATAGAGGGATCGAATGAGATCGATTACATTCTTAGGATTAGCTGCGCTGCTAATGATGGCATGCATTGCATGCGCGGAATCAATTGCCGAACCTGAGAATATTAGCTTTTCAGGAGACGGCCAGGAGGCATCGCAGGAGTTTTTCCTGGATGAAGGCCTGTCGATATTCTCCATGAAGCATTCCGGTTCGAGCAACTTCATCGTCTGGTTGCTGGATAGCAGTGGTAATAAAGTCGATCTTCTGGCCAATGAGGTAGGGGATTTTGATGGCGCCAAGGCCGTAGGAATATCCCAAACGGATGACTATGTTTTGGATATAGATGCTGATGGTCCATGGATGGTGGATATAAGACAACCAAGACCCCAGATCGCCCAAAGCGTTCCAATCTCATTTAGCGGAACAGGACAACAAGTACCCCAATTATTCGAGTTAGGCCAGGGACTTGCACGGTTCGAAATGGAGCATGATGGGGAGAGAAATTTTGCCATATGGCTGCTGGATAGCACTGGCAAGAAAGTTGATCTCCTGGTGAACAAAATTGGCCCATTCGATGGATCAAAAGCAACAGGTATAGAAGATAGCGGAATATACTGCCTGGATATCAGCGCAGACGGCAATTGGAGGATAAATATCAGCCAATGAAGATTCACATATTTGTGCAGCAGGCTGGAAGATCTCTTGTGTGTGGGTGATGGAGAAGGTCAAACCCACAAAGAAAGGCAACCGGTTCTATCACTATTGGATGGCTACATGGAGTGAGAGCGGAAAGGTGCAGAACGTGCATCTTGGGAACTGTGGGAAGATGGATGAAAAGACCGCCAAGCAGAAAGCCAAGGCTATGAAAGCCGCGGCCCTGGCTATCAAGATTTAAATAGCAAGAATTACCAGGTAATATCTATGTGCGAGGTTCTAGAGCGCCGGATCATAACCCAAGATCTCCCTTACGACCTGGAGGAATCTGGCGGTGAGAGAGAGATCACCAGAGGACTTATGAGGCTCTCGCAGCAGGCGCTATCTAAATATGTAGATAATGAGCCTGACATCTATTGATGAGAGGAAAGATCGTTGTAATCCCATTCCCTTTTACAGATTTAAGTTCGATTAAGCGTAGGCCAGCTCTTGTTCTTCATGAAACCAAATATGACATTGTCGTTGCCTACATCTCCTCTATCATGCCTTCGTCCATATCGCCGGAAGACGTCTTAATTCCCAAAACCCGGCCTTCTTTTGTTGGCACTGGGCTACTATCCGACTCAGTTATAATGCTGGATAAACTCGCAACTGTGGAGAAATCTCTTATAGTACGCATTTTGGGCGACGTGGATAACGACCTGAAAGCGGAGATTAACCCCAAACTCGCAGCATGCTATAGGCTCTGAGAAATCGAGCCCACAAAGTGAAACGGCGGCGGCGCACCCCGCTGCAAGCAGACGGGGCATCCAAGGCGCCGCCGCATGAAAGTGGAATCAGGTTAACCAGATCCGAAAGCGAGGCATGTTTACATCGTTTAGCGTCATTCGAATTCCAGCAAATTCATTTGCTTTTATAAGCACAATGATTTGCCTTTTTTACCTCAATCATTGCATGCAGAATATGCAGCTTTCCTTAAGACGGTTTCCTGACCATCCCCGCAGCAAGCTGCGGGGTATTCTTTAAAAACAAAAAATAATTCTCAAAATTCCGTTCCAAAGGACTAAAATCAAGGGCTAAACCGACGCCCTCAGTCTGATAATTCCTCACTCTAATGCTTTGATAAAAGTCCCATTGTTGTTCTCATCAAAAGCGATGCGCAATTCGTCTCTCGTGTTCATCACTATGGGACCATACCAAGCGACAGGCTCGCCGATGGGCCTTCCCGATACAAGCAGAAACCTGACAGGATCTTTCTCGGTTGAGACCATGACCTGGTCGCCATCATCAAATAGGGCCAGATCTCCATTGCTCAGGAAAGGATCCTGCTTCACATCGAAATAATTCTGGCCTTCTATCTCATAAGAGAATGGCTTCTTTTCCTGGCAGAAGTATCCCTTGCCATCGATGACGTATGCGATTACGGTATGCCCTCGCTTGGTGGCGTGCTTGAATTCCGATCGAGCAGGGACGGTAATATCCAGATATTCCGGATCGATAACGATGTCTTGAACCGGTCCTTGTTTATCTCCTATCTTTCCACAAATGACCCTGACCTTTGTCCCATTCTCCAGTTCTGCCATTGGGATTTGATCGCTCTTTCCGTACATTGAGCCATTTTCATCTCCCTTAGGCATCTCTTGGTGTATGATTCCGCTTCCGGCGGTCATCCACTGCACATCGCCTGAGGAGATTACCCCATTGTTTCAATCATTCTCATTCTCCTTTGGCATCCAAGCCAATTTTATCTGCTGCGTATTTTAGAATACGATGCCCAACGGCCTTCGTTTGGAAATCTCAGGGCAAATGCCCTTCCGGGTACATGTTCACATTTACTAATTTTGACCGCTCTGCATATGCCGATGAGCGCGACCGCCTCGAACCCTGGCCATGTCCATTAGATTACATCCACTCATAATGCCTCAAAACCTCGGGGACGAACTCGAAGAGAAGGCTGTTTTCCGCATATCCGAAAAACAGGCAGCCAGGGCAGGACTGGACAGCCTCCTGCCGGCCAATCTTTGAGGCCTGCCAGGCCTCCGCCAGCCCATCCTTCACATTGGCCAGGGATTGAGTGTGGACCCGGCAGTTCTCGATGCTTCCGTCCGCTGCCACATGGAGGATGATGTCGCTGGCATGGCAGGTGAACCGGGGCTCAAGAGAGGATATCATCTCCAGATAAGTCAGGGAGTTGATGATCGGCGAACCGCTTCTCTTCAGATCCATCAGCCTGTGCACTGCCTTCTCATATTCAGATCTGTCCCGGATTCCCAGGTCCTTCCAGACCGAGTCCGAAATTCCTCGGGACTCATGCAAGGGCTCAAATGAGATCCATGTGTCCAGCTCTTCGGCCATATGGACCAGATCCTCCAACTCACCCGTGTTTTTGCTGCTTATCACGCAGTTGATCAGAATCTCATGGCCAGCCTTCTTTGCCGCCCTGATCCCGGCCAGGATATTCTCCAGGTCTACTCCCCGCAGCTCCCGGTAGCTCTTGATCCCGTCCACGGAGACGGAGAGATAATCAAGGTCGCCAAGCTCATCCGCCCTCTTGGCGAGCAGAAGGCCGTTGGTGACCAGACTGGTGATGAGGCCCTGGGATTTGGCATGCCTCAGAATCTGGGGCAGATCCTCCCTGAGCAGGGGCTCGACGGTCCAGGCATTATAGACCCCGATGCCAAAGGAGCTTGCCTCATCCAGCATCCTGAAGATCTCCTTTTTGGTCATCTCTCCACCGGGCTCTCTCCAGTACTGGCAGAAGGAGCATCTGAGGTTGCAGCGGGCGTTAACTCCATGGGAGAGGACATAAGGCCTCTTTCGAATCCGCATCTGCCAGAGGGCTCTGGCCGCCAGCCGGGGGGAGAAGGATCTCATTTGGGCTGCTCCCGGTTTCTAGAGCGTTCGAGCCCGGAGAATGCCCTTCCCAGCACCTCATTGATGGTGGGATGGATGACCTGAGACCTCATCACAGTGGAAAGATCCTGCCGGTCGGCGTTCATCAGGTAAACAACCTGCTGAATGAGCTCTGGCGCCTCTGGGCCGATGATGCTCGCCCCCAGGATCCGACCGGTCTCCTCCTCGAAAACTACCTTCACCAGGCCGTACTCCTCAGCCATGGCCACTCCCTTGGCCGAATCTGTGTATCTCGCCCTTCCCACCAGCACCTTCAGGCCTCGGGCCTTTGCCTCACTCTCTTTCATGCCCACTCCCGCCACCGTCGGATGAGAGAATACGGCATAGGGAACGGCATGATAGTCAGCCGCTTTCCGCTCTGCCTCGCCCTGAGCCAGGAGAATATTGTGGGCTACGATGCGGGCTTCATAGTTGGCAGTATGGCGGAACATGTGCTTTCCGATAGCGTCTCCCAAAGCCCAGATTCCCTTTTTGCTGGTCTGGAGATATTCGTCCACCCTGATCCAGCCTTGCCTGTCGATTTCCACTCCTGTCCTCTCCGGGCGGAGAAGGTCGGAATTAGAGCGCCGGCCTGCGGCAAGGAGGACCTCCTCTCCCTCGAACTGCCGGATCTTGCCATCCTTTGTCCCTCTGGCAGAGACGACCTTTTTTTCGCCATTCCTTTCCACCGACAAGACCTCGTAGCCCGTGACCACCCGGCAGTAGCGGGAGAGGCTTTCATGCAGTCGCTCTGAGATCTCAGGATCCTCGCCACTCAGAAGTTGGGGGCTGCGTCCCAGGATGGTGACCTCCGTTCCCATAGCGGAGAAGAAGTGACCATACTCGCAGCCGATATAGCCTCCGCCGATTATAATCAATCTCCGGGGAGGCTCTCTCAGATTAAGAAGCGATACGTTATCGATATATCCCGATTCCTCCAGGCCTGAGATGGGAGGAACACGAGACCGAGAGCCGCTGGCGATGACGAATTGGGGGGCGGTGAGGGTTCTTGATCCCACCTTCAGGACATACTCGTCGATGAACTCCGCCCTTTCTGGATAGTGGGTCAGATTCTCCCTCGATCTGATGGTCGCTTCCATTTGGGCGCGCCCCTCATCCACCACCTTATGCATGCGGTTCATGATCAGAGGAAAATCGATCTTCTCGATTTGGGCATGGACGCCCACCGCCCTGGCCTCCTGGATTCTCCGGATAATGTCTGCCGGATGGATGAGCATCTTCGAGGGGATGCAGCCATTGTTGAGGCAGGTTCCGCCCATGGGGCCCTGGTCCACCAATGCGGTAATTCTTCCCGCTCGAGCGGCTTGAGCGGCCACCAGTGCCCCTGCGCCCGAGCCGATGACGATGAGATCGAATCTGTCCATGCGGTTCATGATATCGGATATCAGAAGGTTCTGATGGCTTAAATATATGCGGGAATATGGGAGTCGTCGGGTAATGGGATGGAATAGGGACTCAGGACGATCTTCAAGCGATATAAGAGACGCTGGACCGGTCGAATCCTTCTACCAGCTCGATTCCCTCATCATCCGCCTTCCATGATACATGGGGATAGGCGAGATGTTTGATGAATCCGGATGCTCTGGCGGCGATCTGCGTTGCCAGGTGCTCCTCGCCCAGGGCATCTCTGGTGATCTGATGGACCTTTTCCTGCACCTCTGTCTCATCCAGGTAGCCCAGGGAGTGTATGTACTCGTGCAGAAGAACATGGAATGCGTAGGGCTTGTATAGCTCAGGGCGGGTCTCCATGATCCTATTCAATGGTATCTTATTCAGGACAATGACATTTGAGCCTGTGGTGAAAAAGCCTCCCAGGAAGCCATGGGGATCGTTTCCCAGGTTTGCCATGCCCAGCATCAGGCCGCCCCTTCGTTTGTTCATGCTCTCTTCAACCAGGGTCTTTACCACCTCAAATATGTCCGCCAGGGATTTTGCCTCATCCAGGCGGATCCTGTAATCAATCCTCATTTCAAGCCCATGTAGCTACGTCTAAGTATATAATAGTAACCCGAAGTTAGTTTAAGCTCGAACAGGCTCATTCCATGAGAGGTCTTCGATTAACCTATCAGAGGATCTTGATCAGAGATCTCTTCCGCTGGGCCCCTATGCAGGAGACTCTTCTCCAGGCCGATCTCCATCCAGGCCCAGGCCCAGATGACCGCCTCAAAGGCTCTGATCAGATCATTCTGTTTCAGAAAATAGTGAGAATCGGATAAATAAGAGGAAATGTTCTCCAGCATTCTCTCATCCCCGGATAGCTGGCCGAAGAGCGACTCTGCCTTCTCCTGCCACTTCACAGTCTCGTTTAAGAGATCCTCTTCCAGACTTCTCTCTTCACCTTTCAGGCCTTCAATCATCTTATTCAATCACCGGCCAACGCAATCCGGCAAGATAAAGGGATTCAGATCGCTAGAATTAATGGCTGTCCATCCCTATCAGCGGATCCCTGCAACCGCATAGGGCAAAGGCTTCCTCCCTCTCTATGCAAGTGGGACAGGAGCGGCAGGGCATAGCCCCTCCCTTGTAGCACGACCAGGTGAGCTCATAGGGAACCTGCAGCTCCAGCCCCATTCTCACGATATCCGCCTTGGTCATATGCACAAAGGGCGCTTGCAGCTCGACGGGATTCCAGGCTGTCCCCAGCCTTATTGCCGGCTTGAGAGCCTCTACGAACTCCGGCCGGCAGTCGGGATAGATCGTCTGGTCGTTCTTGTGGGCGGCGTAAAACAACTCCGGAATCTCATGGGCCTCTGCGTATCCTGCAGCCACGGAGAGCATGATCATATTCCTGTTTGGCACCACCGTCTGCCTGGCCGCCTCCTCGGTATAGTGGCAGCTGGGAACCTCCTTCTTGCCCAGAAGTGCACTCTCCCCCAGGAATGCCGCCAGAGTGGAGAGGTCGATGATCTGATGTGGGACATCGAGCCTGGAGGTGATGGCTATTGCGCAGTCTATCTCTTTTTTATGCTTCTGACCATAGTTGAAGGTGAGGGCATCTACCAGATAACCATCGGCCAGCAATTTGTAGAGCAATGTTGTCGAGTCCAGACCGCCGGATAGTATCAAAACCGCCTTCATTTCCCTCTTAATTTTACTGGCATTCAACATAAAACTGCCCCTCCTGAGATCCTTATGAAGTCATCCACAGGCATCGTCCCATCCACCAGCCAGGAGCCATCGCTCCTGCGCAGGATCTGGGGTTCCCCCAGCTCATCGATATGGGGAATGTCTCCCACCAGCCCTTCCAGGAGGTCCACCAGTGCCACAATCCCCTGCACTGTGCCATACTCATCCAAGGACGATGGCCAGATGGATTCTGGAAACATGGTGTACGGCCCGCTGACGGTAGAAGACCCTCTCCATGATGTCCTGCTCATCCTCTTCGATCACCCCGGCCACCGTTCCCTGCGGATAAGGTCGCGCCGCCGAAGGCCCCGATAAGTGTGGCCATTAAAGTTACCCCAGTCTGAACAGCGGAAAGAAACTGATTGGAGTTGCTGATCAGCTCTAAAGCGACGGCAGCACCCTTATCTCCACTATCTGCCATCTGACGGAGCCTGGCCTTGCGCGAGGAGACAACTGCCATCTCCGCCATGGAGAAGGCGCCGTTGGCTAATATGAGAATTAGTATGATCAGAATCTCAATCAACATGAACTACTACCTTTGCAGGATGGTACGCCCGGTCTGTCTCCCAATTCATGCATTTCCCTGAGATTATGGGCCGTTTTCTCATTTTCATAAGACAGGATAATAAAGGTTATTTATAGCTTCCCTGAACGGAGAGCAGAGGCACTGAAGGTAGTCACGTTATTTGAATATTGAGGATCAATATAATAATTAAAAAAGAAATATAAAAAGAAAAGAAAAGCGAACTATAGATTTACTTCAAATCGGCGG
>WOYM01000105.1:8109-16539 GCA_011620785.1 Methanothrix sp.
AAAGAAATATAAAAAGAAAAGAAAAGCGAACTATAGATTTACTTCAAATCGGCGGTGCAGTGCTTGCATTTGATGGCGCCTATCGCAATGGTCTCCTTGCAATATGGGCATTCCTTCGTGGTCGGATCAGCAGGCGCAGGCTGCCTTTTCAGAGCATTTATCTGCCGGACCAGCATGAACACCGCAAACGCCACGATGATGAAAGAAATAACCGCATTTATGAATAAACCGTAATTGATGGTGGGAGCTGATACCGCTTGCGCCTCTGCCAGGCTGGCATAGGCCTTCCCGTCCAATGCTATGAACATATCGGCAAAGTTTATGCCCCCCGTCAGCATGCCAATTGGAGGCATGATAATATCATTCACAAGTGAATTGACTATGCTGCCAAATGCCGCGCCTATAATGATGCCTACCGCCATATCCACGGCGTTGCCCTTCACTGCAAATTCTTTGAACTCGCTTATAATTCCCATAAAGATCACTCCAACAGATGAAACATTTGGCCGCTTCTGCGGTCTAAGATATAAATCCTTTTGGAAGAGTTAATGGGGAATTCTCATAAGAGCACAATAAAATATTTGAATAGTAAAAATGGCACACACATTTAATTTTTTTATTAATTCCATCGGAAGATCCAAGTAGAAAAAGGGCCAAGATATTGGCAATGAAAGAGTACTCCTGCGAAGGGCTGATTGTGCGGTGGAATCCGGAAAAGTGCATACATGCGAAGGAATGCGTAAACGGACTGCCCCAGGTCTTCAACCACGACAGCAGGCCCTGGATAAATATGCAGGGCGCAAGTCCTGCGCAGATAATGAAGGTCATAGATCGCTGCCCTTCCGGCGCTCTGACCTATCAAGAAAAAGCACCCGAATCATCTGAAAAAAATGCATCAAACGAGCGATACGCCTCCATCAGGGTGGTGAAGAACGGTCCCCTGCTGGTTGAAGGAGACTGCCGCCTATTCAATTCAGATGGCAATGAGATGGCAGAAGGAGCTTTTGCCCTCTGCAGATGTGGCGCCTCCCGGAAAAAGCCCTTTTGCGATGGAAGCCATACCAAGATCGGATTTCATGACCCGGAATAGTTTACGCTGAAGATCGAAAAGGAGAAATCGGAAAACCCTTAGCTCCTATCTTACCGGCCAAACCAGAGCCTGCATCTGTTGCTTCCCTGGCAGAGCCTCTCTTGCCTCTCGAACCTTATCTCCATGCCTTCCCCCTCGACGCCTCTGCAACTGAACTCCTGCGCCCAGACAGAGTTCTCCGCCTGGCAGATGACCTCGCTCACCTTCTCTGAGAGCTCTTCTCTGCCTGACCGGACCATTATATCATGCCAGGGACAGCGCCGGATCTCAACTGCAAATCCGCCCTCCTCTTCTTTCAGCTCGTAGTCGAACTCCTCCAGGACCAGACGAGCAGCAATCGCCTCCTTTAGCCCATCAAGGCCATAGTCCAGCATCAGCATTGACTTGATTGCCCGGGCCTGGATCTTGGGCAGAACCCGCCAGACAGCCTCGTCAAGCTCCAGCGCTTCATCAAATCCCCGTTTCTTCTCGATCATCATGAACCAAAGACCGTCCACTGACCGGTAGGAGCGGCGGAAGTACTCCATCTTATCGCTCTCTGCTAAATCCTTCATAGTAAATCACCAAGGAGACCCGCTCCCTTCATGGGGCGGGAGGAATTGGGTACACTCCACGAATACTTTTGCTGCATACCGAATGTATATATCCCCTGAAGGCTATCTTCAATGGAATGCTTCAAACTAGAGATGAGTTCAGATGTATTCAGTGTGGCTATGCTGGGCCTGCGGACTACATCGCAGCAATGAACATTGCTTTTAGGGCTGCTGTCAACCAGCCTATTGTCTCGGAGCATTCAATCCTCCAGGGACAAGCCTCTCCCCTTTAGGGGAAGGGTAGCTGACGCTACCTGCTTTCCAGTGGCTGAACCTCTGATCTCCTCTTCCTGCTGGCCTTGAGTATGCCCTTGCATGATTGCATGGAGCGGCGGCATCTCTGGACATCATTGCGCATTTCTGCAGCTTCCGGGTCTCTTTCTGCCTCAAGCTCCTGGGCAACCCCCTCGAATATCCTGGAGGCCTTCTTATAAGCCCGCAGAGCCCTTTTGACCCATTCCTCTCTGTCCTCCACCTCAGATATGGTGACATAAGCGAAGGCCAGGTCTCTTAAGATCGCAGCATGCTCTCTTGGTGCCTCATCTTTTTGGTAATGCTCCAGGGAAGCAGAGCATGCTTCGATTGCTCTCCTGCAGTTTTCCGCCTTATCTGTTACCTCCGCCAGGGTGATGAAGCTGTAGCCCAGGCTCTTCAGAGCATCTGCATGCTCTGTCGGATGGGATGCTTCATAGATCCGGACGGCGGCCTGGCAGGCATCAATAGCCTTGCGGCAGTTCTCCTCCTTTTCCTCGACCTCAGCCAGGGCAGAGTATGCCGCCCATAGGAGGAGCTGTGCCTCAGCATGCTCAATTGGATGCTCAGATTCATTGTAGATGCTAAGCGCCTCTAATGCCGCTTCTGCTCCTTTCCTGCAATCCTCTGCTTTGGCCTCGACAGAGACCTCCGTGTCGGCAAGCATGCTGTAGGTGATGGCCAGGTCTTTTTGGCATGAGGCATATTGCAGGGGTTTGCCCTGGGAAAAGGCTGCCAGCTTCTCCTGGCAGGCCTCCAGGGCTAAAAGACAGTTTTCAGCCCGGTATTCTATATCCGCCAGGGTGAGGTAGCCAAGCCAGAGTATCCCCTGTGATTCTGCATACTCCTCAGGGTTGCTCTCTCTATTGAATATCTCCAGGGCCTTGCGAGCAGCACCAATAGCCTTCAGGAAGTTCTCGGCGGGATTCTGGATCTGGGCCAGTGCCAAGTGAGCGCTTCCAATGCAATTTTGGGTGGCAGCATATAGCGTTGGATGCTGCTCCCGGGGGTAGAGATCCAGGGCGTTCCTGAAGGCCTCTAAAGCGAACTCGCAGTTCTCCAGGCTCGCCTCCTCCTCGGCCAGGGCGAGGAAGGCATTTCCCAGATTGCTCTGGGATGATGCATACGCCAGCGGCTGGGTTTCCCGGGTTCGGATGAGAAGAGCGTCGCGGCATGACTGAATAGACTGCCTGCAGCACTCTGTCTTATCCCTTTCATCCCCTGCCCCAGCCAGGGACAGATAGGCTATGGCCAGGTTGTTTTTGACCAGGGCGAACTCATCCGGAAAGCGGCCCGGATCATAGACCTGCAGGGCGTCCTGGTAGGAGGCAATAGCTTGCTTGCAGCTATCCATTCTATCCTCGGGCTCATCCGCGAACTGTGCCAGGGTCAGATAGGCGCTGCCCAGGTTCGTTTTTCCCCTCGCGAACTCCTGAGGATGATCTTTGAGGCTGTAGATCAAGAGGGCATTTTTGGCAGCATCGATTGCCATCTTACTGTTATTGACTCCATCCCCCAGCTCAGCCAGCTTTCGATAGGCGACGCTCAGCTCATCCTGAAGAATGGCGTAATCCCCAGGATAGTTTAATCTGGAATAGATGGCCAATGACTCTTCCCAAAAATTGATGGCCTGCTTGAGGCTTTCCCCTTGATCAAAAAGATCGGAACGGGCGGCATAGGCAAATCCCAGGCTTTTCATTACCCTGGCGCGATGATGGGGATAGTTTTCTTGGGTATAGACGGCAAGCGACCTCTGATAAGCCTGGATGGCATGCTCACAGCTCTGCAGATCGTTGCTATTTTTGAATATCTCAAGGTAGATATCGCCGATCTTCCTGAATATATTGCTCTCCTGGGCAATATCCATCTCGAAGGCCAGCATCCTTTCGCATGTCTTTAGAGCCTTTTCGTACTCTTCAAAGCCATCCTCTTTCATATCATCACCTTCTGGTAAAAGGCATCTTCAGATATCAAAGGAGGTTATGCTTTGAGGAGTTATACCTTTAGGGATTAATTGACTTATAGCTCTTCTAATATCACTTAACCTCCTCGAATTTCCTGCGATATCGATCTGAAATGATGCTACATCTACCCTTCGCTTTTGACAATTGAATCTGAGCTTCGCTTCAATGTCTTTTTGAGGATGAAGTTGGATTCATAATTGGAGCACGGTGGAAATTGCGCGAATCCTAAGAAAGAATATTATCATCTATAGCGGTCGCTATCTGAAGACCACGCCGCCTAAAAGGAGCAAAATAGCCCCTAAAAAGCCTGTGATGGTGATTATCGTCTCTGTACTTATATCACGGTGCACGAGCGCCCCCTTATGCTGATTCAGGATAATAGCTTTTCGCCCGGTCTAGCCCGGCTTTTTGGGCGGTATCAAGAGCGCGTGGCTGCCACTGCAAAAGGCAGAATATCCAGCACGGTCACCATCGCAACTAGTCCTATCCAGTAGAGGGGCTTATTGAAATACCAGGTTCTCTTCCCCCGTGCATAGACATAAGCGAGGTACGGGAAAAGGGGCAAAATTGAGACCAAAGGATGAGGCTCCACAAATAGGACGTAGGTGAAGATATATCCTTGCAAGAGCAGGCAGACGACAGTTGCCAGACCAACCTTGGCTTGATTGTTGAGTCTCATATCTCTTGCCACTCGCTCTTGGTTGATAAGCTTTTCAGATACTTGCAGGACTATGCGAGTCAATTGCTGTAAAAATTATGCAGAAAAGATAAGGGTCTGGTGAAACCTTCTTTGCCTGGCGGAGGGATGTACAGGCCATACCCCTCCAGATAGGCATAGATACGATGAACCAGAGAGTCTAGACTGCAAGAAGCAATGTCGCCAGGTTGATTGAGCCCCCAAATACAAGCGATAATATTGCCAGAATGATGAATACGATCACAAGCCATTTAGCGATATCCATCGATATTCCTGCGCCCCGCCATCCGAGCACTCCCAGGATCAGTGCTATTACAAAGAATACCACTGCCAAATATAATAAATCCACCATTTTGTCCACTTCCATTAGCATCTTTGTCTGCCTTCCTCATAGATAATGAAGGACCCTTCCAGAGTAAAATACATCCGGATGAAGGCGTCTTTTATAGAGATCCAGGCAGCGTAATAATACTTATAACTCTCTTTAAATTTAAGACTTTTGGAGTCAATATGCACATAATATTAAATTAAAATTATTATAAATATAATTTCAGCTCTTGATCTAAATCGAAATCCTTGAATTTGTGAAGCAGAATACCTGATGCGGATTAATTCTCCAGGCGGATCAATGACCGCGGGCAACAGCTGACCTTTGCATCTCATATAATGAGGTCAAAATCAATATACCACAAAGTATATATGTGTAAGAACCGGTTTTAAAAACATTATGCCAAAGACTACTCTGACTTTATCAGAACCAATAGCAAAAGCCTTGAAGATCTATACAGTTCAAGCCAAGAGCAGCATGCGCGCTCAAAGCCAGGTAATAGAAGAGGCGCTAAGAGAGTTCTTCAAGAACCATGGAATTGAAATCGAGGAGTAGCTGCTTTTTGCATCTTCTGCTCTGCACTTAAAGATATTCTGTCTTGCTCCTGATTCGTCAAGCTGACCCGTATCCCAGACCCGCTGATAAATAGAATTGGGAATTAGATCACATGGCGGGCAGATGGTGAAGATAGTTATATTAGGGATCGTGCAGGCTATGCTCTCGCTTTATTTCCTTTTGAATACATGACAGGATCCCTCTCCCTGCTTTGCGAAATAATCCTGATGATACTCCTCCGCCTCAAAAAATTCCGATGCAGGAACGATCTGAGTGACCGCTTTTCGTGCAATGGCCCCAGATCGATCAAACTCTTCCCGGGATTCCTCTGCTGCTATTCTTTGCCCCTCATTATGGTAGAATATTGCAGAGCGGTATTGAGTGCCGATATCAGGACCCTGGCGGTTGGGCGTGGTGGGATCATGCATCCGCCAGAATATGGAGAGCAACTCCCTGTAGGATACAATCTTCGGATCGTACTTTATCTGCACGGCCTCAGCGTGGCCAGTAGTTCCTGTGCAAACCTGTGCGTAGGACGGATCGGGAGCAGTCCCTCCGGTATATCCCACTTTTGTTTCCAGCACTCCTCGAACCTGCTGAAAGAGAGCTTCCACCCCCCAGAAGCAGCCTGCGGCAAATGTGGCCAGCTCATAGTCTGGATCGTCCTTCCCGGGACTTTCCATGTGCCCAGATCGAGCCTCATCCTCCTGGAAAAGGCTAAGATACTCTCCGTAGCCCTCCCGTTCCAGATCCTCTGCCGGTATAAAGCGGAGGGACGCGGAGTTGATGCAATAACGCAATCCCGTCGGCCCAGGACCATCATCGAACACATGGCCCAGATGGGAATCTGCGTCTTTGCTGCGAACCTCAACCCGCCTCATATTATAGCTGGTGTCGACGTTCTCAATGATGCGATCCTCCTTCAGGGGCTTTGTGAAGCTCGGCCAGCCGGTGCCGGAGTCGAACTTATCTTTCGAGCTGAATAGGGGTTCTCCTGAGAGCACATCCACGTAGATGCCGGATCGTTTATTATTCCAGAATTCATTTTGAAAGGGAGGTTCGGTGCCGCACTGCTGGGTGACATGAAACTGTAGCGGCGTCAGTTTCTTTTTGGAATTCGTTTTGGAATCTTTCAGGGAATCCTCTCTTCTCATAAAGCACTTATTTTACGGGATCCTGCTTATAGATTTCTCTATCTTTCAGCAGCTCGATCAGCACTGAGAATACCGCCGCCTCCAGAGGATCGTCCATAGCATAAAATGCCTCGCTTGAGTGCTTTTTTACCATGTCTGCGAGCTCTTTTGCATAGGACTGATCCTCCTTCTTTAAAGCTCGACCGGCCTTGGACCAGCGAAGAGAGAGGTCGTTTACCCCCATCCTTACGCTCTCAAAGCTTCGGCCCATCAGAAGCTCTTCAAGGTGGTCTGGCCAGTGGAACTGGCTTGCGTTTTTCGATTATTCTTTGCAGAAAGCCGTGGCGCAGCACAAGGCCCCTCGGCGAAGCAGAATACTCTGTCGGCATAAGTCATCATAGAGAAGCAAAATGCTGCCCTTCGCTGCCTCTCTCATGGCCATAGATGCATACTCCACCATCTCTCCAGCCCCCTCGTAAAGCAGGGGATCATGCTCCAGGATCATCAAGGTGTGGTGGCTCTCCTCCAGGACGGTTAGCAGCTGGAAGACGGTAAATGCTCTCCTTACCTCCAGATCTCTAAACCTGCGATCCAGTCTGCTCAGGACGCGAGAGTAGTTTCCGCAGATGTAGAGGACCTGATACCTGTCGATGCCCAGATGATCGTTGAGGGACTCGATCAGCATCTGCAATGGAGCCACTAGTATTGCAAAGGCTCTGCTCTCGATGATGATCGCAGGATGCAGTTCGAATTCCATGCGATACATCTCTCGTTTCAGAGGAGATAAGCACAAGGAATGCGCGGAGCGAATGTGATGAAATGGGATAAGCATCTCTAGCTGCTGCTGGAGATAGGCATATAGATCCCGGCATCCAGCGTCCAGCTGCAGGAGCTGTTCCTCGGGAGACCATCTCTTCTTTTCCGGTCTTGATCCTACCGGCAAGCGCGTCTATGCATGCAAGACGGATGTCAGAGATCCCCGATTATGACATTTGTGATTGGCACGATGTAATAGAGACGGATCTTACAGGGGTGTTCTTTTGTCTCAAATACGAGATTCCGGCAATTCTCAGCAGCGGTGGTGGGGCCATTGTGAACATGTCTTCCGGGATGGCGTTGTTGGTCTGGCCGGACTCGCTCCCTACACGGCTGCCAAACATGGCGTTATTGGCTTGACCCGCTCGGCCGCGCTCGAGTTCGCAGACAAGGGCCTGAGAATAAATGCTGTTGGGCCCGGTTATCTCCGTAGCAGCGCGGAGACCCCGTCCTTAAGGGCGGGGAGGAGCGCATGCTTGTCACCTCTTAAGTTTTGTCCGCAAAGTATATAGATTCCAATCACCTACATATATGATGTGCTTAGGACTATTACATTTAAGCTTAGGTTGACTAACCAGGATTGCATGACTCTCCTCGATACGATGAGAGCTTACACCATTGCGTTCTCCATCTCCGCAAAATGGGGTGTTGAGAATCAATCCTGTAATAAGGTAGATAATCACAATGCAACCTACAAGCTTACTCGTCAAAGCATTCCCGATCTTCCTTCCTCTCTGGTACAGGGTGCGAGAGATTGTGCTTGCGAAGCTCTGAAAGCAGCCAAATGCGAAACGCTTCCAGAACGAAAGCCGCTCTCGGCAATGAGGTACAACCAACGAGTTATCACTGTGAATCTGATCCACGGTTTGGCATCAATTGCCAGTACCAACGGAAGAATCAAGGCTACCTTCTTTGTTCCTTCGCATTACAGAGGCTATCTTAACTGGACTATCAAGTCATCGACGATCTCTTATGATCGTAGAAACAAAACATTCTATCTGC
>WOYM01000110.1 GCA_011620785.1 Methanothrix sp.
GGCTTTAAAATTGAGGTTGACTGGTTTATGCTCCTAATTGAGCCGGGAGGTTAGGAATATAGAAAACTAGGATGAGATGCACATGGCATTGGACTATATCAGCCAGTTATCATTGAAGTCTGGCGTGGAAGAGATCAAAAAAGCACCAAGGTTGCAGAATCCTATATTCAGGGAGTTTCGAAGAGTTCTGTTCTTGTATTGGGCACAGTATATCGCCTTGAAGTACGATCCCCGCCTGGGGCAGTGGTGGTGGCCACACAAGCCAAGAGTGGCAGGTGGGCCAGGTGCTGGACACGACCCTGCCGGTGGAAGAATAAGGGCGATGGACTGGATTTTGGGCAAGCCTTCATTTTCACCTGGGCCCGGCTGGAGAATATCATATCAGATATGTCTCAATCCAATCAACGGCTCACCTCGTTGTATCCAAGCCACCCCGGCGTTGAGGGGGCCCAGAGCACTCCCGCGGGAGGGCCGGAGGCCCGACTCGCGTCGCCCACTAAAAAAATAGTTTGCGTTGATTTAAATTAGCCATAATAACGGCCTGAATTTCTTTAAGCGCAGCTCAAACTTTGGCCTGAGCCCGTCTGATGAATTTTTGCATTAAAATATTACTCCTCTTTGAGCATCTGGTGGTGGAGCTACTGGTTGCTATGGGCTACGACGGCTCTCGCAAAGACGCAGGAGAAGCCGTGGGCGGAAGCGGCGATGGCGGGGTGGACGGCATCATCAAAGAGGACCGATTGGGTTTGGATGCCATTTATCTGCAGGCCAAGAGATGGGAGGAAACTGTGGGCAGACAGGTGGTGCAGGCCTTTGCCGGGAGCCTGGAGGGACATAGAGCCCGAAAAGGTGTGCTGATCACGACATCCCAATTCAGCCCGGATGCACTGGATTACGTCACCAGGATCGAGAAGAAGATCGTGCTGATTGACGGCGAGAAGCTCGCCGAGCTCATGATAGACTATGGGATTGGTGTAACTAATGATGTGACCTATGAGATCAAAAGGAGGGAGGCAAAAGTCAATTGGATGTAGGAGGGAAAAATAGCCATCGACTTTCGCCAATATACTATACGTCAATTGCCGAGATAAAAGCCTTTCGCTTCAGGCTGAAAAGAGCATTTCCACCCCAAAGAAATCATCCAGAGAATGAGATCTCAAGTCCCAGGCGGGCCAGCGCCGAAAATCCACAGCGCCCTTGTAGGAGGAGCCAATCACCGAAATGATGACCTGACCCTGCCCGAAGCTCGACGATATTTAAGCCGGGCTCGAGGCTCCATTAGCACTGGAATTTTGCCACAGCGTCCAAATTGCAGGAACCCGAACTCGCTGGGCCTAATGATCACCTCTCGCCTTTGGCTTTGTGCCGCAACATGTCCCGGTCGTGTATTAGCGCGAGATCCTTTCGGCTGATTACTGCACCAGTCACAGTGCGCAACTTTTTTTGCTGCCGAAGTTTCAGTCTCACAGGCCCGTAGCCGAATGCAGTGCCACGACGACATGCATCTCCTGGAACAAGGAAAGCGATCCGATCTGTATTCGATCGCAAACTGTCCCCCGGAGGGACAGCGCTTGAATCATCCTTGCCAAACAGAGCATTATCGGAATACGTTAAGCCCAAGACACGCCCGCCACCCTTTGCATGAAGCGGCAAACTATCTATATAATAGTTATAGATACTTGTAGTTTGCGGTTGAATTCTGAGCTCTAGCAGAAGTTTTTACTTCCCCAGGTGCTACAGAGAGAGGGCCAGGCCTTCAAGATATCCTGAGAAGGCCGAGAGGGAGATAGGGGAAATTGGCTAAGAAAATGAAGAAGGATGATGCCATTATGACGGGCATCCTGGTTACCCGGTTCCAGATGGGCCAGATCAGTGTTGTGGACTTGGAGCAGATGGCAGCAGATGCCTCCCGGGCAGAGAGGTGCTCGGCAGCGAAGAAGGTGCTGGAAGCGATAGAGGATTCTGCCTGATCATGCCGCAGACGGATGTGATGGAGAGCACGAGGGCCAACTTGTGGACCTATCGATTACAGGTTCCAGATTTTTCCTGCAGCAATTCCTGAGCATCCGCATGCATTAGCTTATTTTAGATGATTCATCGTAGGAAATCCGGCCAGCAAAGATGTCTAGAGTGTGCCCTCCCTTGATTGCAACCCTGTCTAGGCCCAGACGAGAATGCCTCTTCTCCGGCCCAAACACCTCGAACCCTAAGCTCTTGGCAGCTTCAAGGAGCCTAGCCTTGCTTGCAGCATCCCTGCAGACCAGATCGATGTCCTTCGTCACGTCCTTAAGGCCGTACTCCAGCATGGCTGCTCCCCCCTATGACCAGAAACTGAACGGGGTCGGCCAGACGTTCCCCCAGGCCACTCAGTATCTCCTCAACCTCTTCACGCTTCGATATCTTGGATTCCATAAAGCTCTGCCTGCTCTTCTATCTCCTCCAGAGTGGAATAGCCCTTGATATGCTCTCCCCTCAGGACTGTTCGGATGGTCTCTGCCATGGGATGCAGGGCACCCTGCAATTTATCTTTGTTCTTCAGGTAGAACAATATGCAAAAAAGCCTTTGGCGGTAGTCTTCAGCAGAGTCAAGGGAATGAATGAAGATCTCCTCAATAGAAAGCTCCCTTTTGGGCAGGGTGTAGTAATTATCCCTTAAACCCAGCTCGATCCCGTAATCCTCGTAGGCGCTGAAAGATGTAGGCGTAGCGTCCTGCTGACGTATGCTTTTGAAGAGCACACTATCCCCATAGCTCTTAATGAGCAGCGCTTCACTGGGGACGAGACGCAGGACCTGGTACTCCAGGAGGGAAGATACGAAGTCCATAAGATCCTTCCAGAGGATGTAGTTGAAAGAGTAGAGGTAGGCCTTGCTCTCCATGGATCTGCTTGTGAGGCCCAGTTGAAGAAAGCCCTGCAGGTAGTAGTAGACGGTATCGCTGGAGATGCCAGTCTCTCTGGCCAGGGCCTTCAGGCTCTTGGGGTTTTGGACCAGGCGGGAGAGCAGCTCCACCCTCCGGCCAGAGAGGATCTCTTGCAGGGGGGAGGCACGGTGGGAGTAGTAGAGGCGCTTGAAAGCTTCTGCGGGAGGCGTCCTGGCGAGGTGGATGGCACCTTTAGCCCGCTCCACCAGGCCAATATCTTGCAGACTGGTTATGATCCGGGAGACAGAGCCCTTAAAGAGGTCCAACTCCTTCTGGATGTCCCTGGGATTCACTGGCTCCAGGGAGCGAGTGATTAGGATCAGGGCGCGGACTTCGTTCTCGCTGAGATGCATTCTCTTAATAGAAAGAGAACCTTATATATTAGTTTAACCCCATATTAAGAGATAGCATTAAACTTAGAATAAAAATC
>WOYM01000080.1:0-14792 GCA_011620785.1 Methanothrix sp.
CTTTGATTGCGGTCTGAATTCTTAATGATTCCGCGAGCAGGGCTGAATAGTTACATAAATTCATGGATTTTATCAAAGGCTGGAACTCTGAAGATGAGGTTTGCATGCGACCAATAAATCAGATCGCGGACGTTATTGGCATATTTTGGAGGTTTTAGGCTCATAGGTTATCCTTTTTAGTTGCCCGCTCGATTTCATAAAGTTGATCCACTTAGATATTAATAGCGATTGTGCTGGGAATGATCTGCTAACCGAAGACGCATGTATATTATTTGATTACTATAGAGACTTGGGAAAATCCACAGGCTCTTTCACCGCCCTTTTGTCACCGAATATTCGGCCTTCTCAAGCGTTCCTCATCCTATCGTTTGTATTTGTATCAAGTTGCCACAGGTGTCGTCAAAGACAGCTATGTTCACATTCTCCATTACTTCCGACGGCTCTATTGTGAACTTCACCCCGAGCTTCTTCAATCGTTCATAGTCTATGTGAACATCAGAAACCCCGAAGTTTGCCGCGGGGATGCTCTGCTCGAAAATTGCTTTCTGGTATGTTTTTGCTGCAGGATTATCGTTCAGTTCAAGTATGAGCTCGGTACCGTTTTGATCCTCAGGCGAGACAACGGTGAGCCACCTGTAATCCCCGCGCCAATGTCGCTCTTCTTCACAAAGCCCAGGATTTGTGTATAAAACTTCAAGGCTTTATCCTGATCGTTAACGAATACTTTGGTGTAAATAATTCTCATAATTAACCTTACTATTATCTATGTTATTTAACTTACGGCTCCTCATTTATGCTGTCGCCTATTCGGGCTCGATTGCCTTGCGAGCTTTCGCGCTGGGGCGCGCATGAGGGCATATGAGCATCTCTTTCGGAGGGCAGGATTGGAGGATTTTCAGGAAGCACCAGCTTGTCGACCCGCTCGGGGTAATCCAAGGCCATTTGCAGAGCAATCATGCCCCCCATGCTCCCTCCGAACACATGGGCATGATCAATTCCCAATGCATCCAGCAGGCCGGCGGCATCTTTGGCCATCTGCTCCATGGTTAATGGGCCAGGTGGCTGATCGCTGCGCCCCGCTCCGCGGTTGTCAAATAGAATCACTCTGTAGCGTTCCGCCAATCTCCGGGGCACTATAAATGGAATTCATTTGAGCATACTGATCGCCAAATAGCTAAAAGTTTTTCTGCAGTCTGTTCGCAAAAGAGATAAAAGCGCGTTCTTTCGGGCGGGGAGCGTTCACGGAGTTGGTTATGACATTTTCCGAACTTATCTATATTCTTCCTAATGTTTCTCAAATAGCTCCAAATACCCGTGCATTTTAGCCTATTGCTGGAGTTGGGAATTGTGGATGCCTTTTCAATGAAACTGATTTGGGCTGCAGATGAAAGCAGAAGGCAATGGATGAATTAACGTCTCTAGCATGCGAAAAGATCTTCTTCGATGAAGATACAGCTCGTGGGGCCTGTGCCTACTCCAGAGCGATATCTGTTCTGAATCCAATAGCTGATGCCATGCATGTGGTCCGAGGGCCACTTGAATGCGCTACATGCGCTACATATGCCTGGAACGCGCGTGGAAGCATTTCCAGCCAACCAATGCTTCATGGTAAACAAGACAAGATATTCTTCGATAATTTGGGATTATCTGCTCAAGTCATGCGGGAGCTAGCTGCAGCCTGCAAGCCCCAGGCCATATTCGTCTATTCCACCTGCATGACCGAGACAATGGATTACGATATCAGTGAAGTGTGTGAATCTGCGGCGAAGGATCTGAGGATACCTGTCATTTCGGTGGGTAGCATGGGTTTCCAGGCGGAGATGGGATACGAAGCAGCATGCAATGCACTCTCGAGGCTGATAGGCAGCAGGAGCTACAAGCCCATAAGCCCCTATTCAGTGAACATCCTGGGAGATTACAACATTGCAGGAGATCTATGGCCTATCAGATCCTACTTTGAAGAGCTGGGTATTGAGGTGGTATCTACAATAACCGGTGATTCAAGAGTTGCTGAGATTCAGAGGGCTCATTGTGCAGATCTGAATCTAGTACAATGTAGCAGCTCCATTGGCTCCCTGGCCAGGCGACTTGAAGAGAAGTTTGGCATACCCTACAGGAGTGTGAGCTTCCTCGGAATCGAAGAGACATCTTCAGCCTTAAGAACGGCTGCGGAGTTCTTCGAAAACCCCGGCATAATTGAAGAATCCGAGAGGATGATCGCCAGAGAGACAAAGAGAATAAGGCGGAAGATAGAGCATTATAGGGCCAAATTCGCAGGACATAGAGCTGCAATTTGCTTGAACGGAGCTTCTAAGGCTGCATCTCTGATCAGGGCATTGAACGAGCTGGGGATAGAGGTTGTGATCGTTGGGATTCGGGATGGAAATTGGGTCGATCGCCAGAGGATAAGGAATTATATTGGCAGGGATGCAGTCGACGCGGATAAGCTCAATCCTGGCGACCTAGGTGAATTGCTGTCCAAAGAGAATGTAGATCTTATCATTCCCGGGGCCGAAGATCAGCCTGCAATACGAAAGTTGAACATACCAATTTGCGATATATGCCACAACCGCACATCTATCTTCGAGGGATTCGATGGAATGGTAAATTTTGCCCGAGAGATAGATATAGCTATCAATAACCGCATCGAGATGCCTCCCGCCAGAAAGAAAAAAACGCGTGGCCGACCGCCATGCATGGCTCAGAAGCGAGGTCTATCAAGGCCTGCAGAAAAGTAAAAAAAAAAGCGTCATTCAAAAAACACACTGCCATCATTGCCCAAAGAGTGCTATAGTTGGCAGGTATTATTAGCTTGAGTCCTCTTGCCGGAGAAAGATGCCATAGCTGGTGGTAAAAAATATAAGAGACGGCTACAGCGCCTTGTCGTCCGTCTCGCCCGTCCTGATACGGATGGTCTTTTCCACCGGCAGGACGAAGATCTTGCCGTCACCGATATTTCCGGTGTAAGCTGCCTTTCTGATGATCTCCACCACCTCATCCTCTTTATCATCGGGGACGACCAGTTCCACCTTCACCTTGGGCAGCATGTCCACCTGGTATTCTTCGCCACGCCATATCTGGGTAATGCCCTTTTGCCGGCCTCTGCCTTTTATCTCAATAGAGGTAAGGCTGGTAAAGCCTGTCTCATCAAGGGCATTTTTTACCTCTTCTACCTTGGATGGCCTGATTATCGCCTGTATCATCTTCATGTTCGTGCTCCTTCGGTTGAACATTCTAAATTATCAGATATCTGCCCTTCCCTTAAACCGTCCATTGGACCTGCAATAACGAATTCCGGATAAGCGGAATATCCGTGCTCGCCCAGATCTAATCCGGTCAACTCTTCTTCTGGAGATACCCTGAGACCCACGATCTTCTTGATTACGTAGAACAGGATGTAGCCCGTGCCGAAGGCCCAGACCACAACTACCACCATGTCTATGAGCTGAGCAATGATCTGGCTGGTGTTGCCTACGATTAAACCGCTGACACCACCATAAGTTCCGTCTGCGAATATTCCAACGGTCAGCAAGCCCCAGAGTCCATTATAGCCGTGCACAGCTACAGCACCCACAGGATCGTCGACTTTGAGCACCCAATCGTTGAACTTTATGCCGTACATCACTATAAATCCTGAGACCACTCCGATTACTACTGCTGCCCAGGTCGGTACATAGGCGCAGGAAGCTGTAATGCCAACCAAGCCTGCCAGGGCTCCGTTGCAGGTGAGAGCTATGTCTACTTTTTTGGTCTTGAAGAACGTGTAGTAACATACCAGCGTCGCACCTGCGGCTCCCGCCAGGAAAGTATTGACCGCGATGACTGAGATCCTCAGATCTGTGGCTGCTAGAGTGCTGGCCGGATTGAATCCAAACCATCCGAAGAACAGAAAGAATGTACCCATAACGATCATTGGAACATCGTGACCAGGAATAGCATTAGGCACACCGTCCTTGTTGAATTTTCCAATCCTGGGACCAAGCAGGTATATGCCTGCCAGCGCTACCATACCGCCCACAGCGTGTACTACTCCGGAGCCAGCAAAATCCCTGACCCCGACGCCGTATGGCAGCGTTGCCAGCCAGCCGCCACCCCAAACCCAGTGGCCATAGATGGCATAAATAACCGCAGTGACTATTCCGCTGTAAATGAGATAGGCTTGCAGCTTCATTCTTTCAGCACACGCACCTGCCACAATTGTAGCTGCGGTAGCCGCGAAGACCACCTGGAACATCCAAAACATCATGGTGGAAACGTCATATGAGTTCCCGGAAAGGAACCATCCGCTCCAACCGATGATACTGTTTCCGTCCTCCAATCCTGCATAGAGCTTTGAGCCTCCGAACATGAGAGCAAAGCCAACGGCCCAATAGGCCAATGCACCAATGGAGAAGTCCATGTAGCTCTTGGCAAAGTAGTTCACTGTATTCTTTACCCTTAAAGCTCCTGCACCCAGGAAGGCGAAGCCTGCTTGCATGAAAAAGACCAGGAAGGCCCCTATCAGAGTCCATGCAAAGTTGACGGCAAGCTTCATCCCAGCAACATCATCCGTATAGGTATTGGAACCATTCGGATCGCCTGCCATTGCTATGGTTGTTAATAGCAGCAATAATACAAATGCACTTGCTGCAATGTTGGTATACTTTGTATTTCTCATGCTCTATCACCATCTTCATCTCAAACTAATTGGTGAAATCGATCACAACGTCAGAAATTATGTATAGCCACTTGAATTAATAGTATTAAGCGGCACATAACTGGTTATGGCTCCCAGCCAAATATCGTAATCATCATAGGCGGCCAGCTCTTTTGGCTTTCCAGAATTTACCACATCGGTCACACTAGCGTTGGATACCCGCGCAAAAATGGCTTTTCCACTTAATAGCTCAATGTCTCTCATCATATTCCCTCAACTGCTTCTATGTTTATGCGATTTTTGAAAATGAGATAACTGTATAAAAAACAATTTGAGAATAAAAACGATAAACTAAGATTTTTTAAGAAAAAATATGTGGTATTATGCTTGCATAATTCGCAATCTCAAAACACTCAATCCCACATTCAGAATGTCTTCGCCTGCTTGAACTTCAAGCCTGAAGCTCACAGGGCATTCAAAAAGAGGCGCTATGACAGGAGAACAGAGCCCGGCACCCTATTCAAGGGGCAACTATTTTACTTTAGGCCCTCCTTTCCCCTGCCCATGAAGGATTATGCCAAGATAGTTCCTTGCCTGGATGTCAAGGTGGTTGACGGCCAGCCATCGGTGGTCAAAGGAGTCAAGTTCGTGGACCTGAAAAGGCAGGGCGATCCGGTGGAGTTCGCCCGACGCTATCAGGATCAAGGCGCTGATGAGCTGGTATTTCTGGATATCACCGCCTCTCATGAGGGCAGAAAGACCATGGTTGATGTAGCCCGCAGGGTGGCAGATGCGGTCGACATTCCCTTTGCCGTTGGCGGAGGCATAGGCACCCTGGATGGTATCAAGCAGATCCTGGATGCCGGAGCGGACAAGGTGGGAATCAACACCGCTGCAGTCAAGAATCCCGATTTTGTGAAGGAGGCCTCAGGAGCCTTCGGATCAGACAAAATCACCGTGGCAGTGGATGCCCGCCGCAACACCAACATCATGCCGGGGGTAAATCTCTATGAGATGGAGGACGGCGCAAAAGCCTGGTTCGAGCTGGTGATATACGGCGGCAGAGAGCCTGTAGGAGTCGATGCAATTGATTGGTGCCGGAAGATGGAGAGCTTTGGCGCGGGCGAGCTCCTGCCCACCAGCATGGACCGGGACGGGACGAATATCGGCTTCGATCTGCCCCTGACAAAAGCCATCTGCGATGCAGTCGCAATCCCGGTTATCGCCAGCGGCGGGGCCTCCACACCGCAGCATATCCTGGAGGCCTTTACAGTGGCAAAGGTGGAGAAGGCCCTGGCCGCAGGGATGTTCCACCGGGGAGAGTACACTGTGAGCCAGGTCAAGGACTATCTGGAGAGCAACGGTATCCGGGTAAGACGGTGAACTGTGGAAGAGTTAATCCAGAGAGCTGAGCAAAGGTACAAATTTCTGCAAAGGGGATGGGGAAGGCCAGATGCTGACCTTCTCCGATTATAATTCCTCCGACTGCTCTCCTTCTCTATCCTGCAGGCCCCCTCCCCAGCCCATAACCTCATCTGCCCCTCCGGCAAGAGCGATCCTTCCCCTTTCCAGGAGACAGGCCCGATCTCCAATAGAAGCCACATCCCTCAGATCATGAGTGACAATGATGCTCGGCACATGGCAGGCGTGAATCCTTTCCCGAAGCTCCTTTCTCATGGCTGCCTGCTTGCGCACGTCCAATGCAGATAGTGGCTCGTCCAGCAATAGCAGATCGGGCTCGATGATCAATGCCCGCGCCAGTGCTACCCGCTGCCTCTGCCCTCCCGAGACCTCTACTGCCCTGGCCTTCCTGATATCCCAGAGCCCAGCAGCCTTCAAGTGCTCCATTACTCTGGACTCAATAGCCCTCCGGGAAAGCCTTCTGGTCCGCAGGCCGAAGGCTACATTGTCATATACGCTCATGTGAGGAAAGAGAGCGTAGCTCTGAAAGACATATCCGATATTCCTCCCTTCAGGGGCGACGCGGATCTTCAGACCGGAATCGAACAGCGGCCTTCCTTCCAGTGCTATCCTGCCCTCGTCCGGGTCCTGCAGCCCAGCCACCAAATTCAGCAGGCTGGTCTTCCCGCAGCCGTTATCTCCCACCAACATCAGGATCTCACCTTCTTTGATCATCATCTTAACCTCGAGATCGAAATCCCGAAGCCTCTTCTTGATGTCAATTTCCAGCATTCTTATACACCCGCCGGGTCAGAGTCTTTACCAGGAATATGACCACAAATGAAATGGCCACCAATATTATGGCAATACACAGGGAGACGTCCAGATCGCCCTGCATAGCTGTGTAGATGGCCAGAGGCATGGTCTGCGTCCTGCCCTGAAAGTTGCCGGCAAACATGATAGTAGCTCCAAACTCTCCCAGAGAGCGGGCGAAGGCCATTATGGCCCCGGAGACGAGGCCGTTGATGGCTATGGGCAGGATGACATGAAAGAAGGTGTAGATCCGTGAACCCCCCAGGGTCCGAGCCGCATTCTCGAGAGCAATGTCCACATCCTCGAAGCTCGTCCTCGCCTGGCGGATGTAAAAGGGGCTGGAGACGAATACCTGGGCCATGATCACCGCCAGAGTGGTGAAGGCGATGCTTACTCCAAAGGCGTCCAGGTAATGGCCAACGATTCCCATCCGGCCAAAGGCCATGAGCAGGGCAATTCCAGCCACTGTAGGAGGCATGATAACAGGCAGATCAATCAGGGAGTCGGCCAGCTCCTTGCCGAAATATCGAAATCGAGCGCTGACGTAGGCGATAGGCGTTCCCATTAATACCACAGTGATGGTGGTCACTGTAGAGGTCATGAGACTGAGTCTTAGCGCATCCATTACCACTGGATCATGCAGAGATCGGAGAGTAGTGTCCAGAGGGCTCCTGAGGAAGAGCGCGACTACAGGCAGAGCTATGAAGGCCATGGCAATTATCAGCAAGAGGGCCAAACCCGCTTTTAGAGCCACTTCCCTCACCCTGGAAAGGATGCTAATGCTCTCTTGTCCCTGACCTGCCAGCTCAGCAAGATCCCTTTTGCCGAGACGATTGATATCTATCTGATTGGAAGCCATTGGTTACTCGATCTCTTCTCTAAATTCTCTTGGTTTTATTTCTGTCCCTGGCTCAAAAAAAAAGAGATCATCCGGTTAAGCTGCAGCTTCTGTTGCCGAAGCAGTCTCCTCATGCACCTCAGGCTCGCTTTCGACGGGATCAAAGCCGTACTTTTCCAGGACCGCCCTTCCCTCATCCGACATCACCAGATCCATGAACCTCTGGCTCTCAGCAGGATACTTTGATTCCATAAGCATTCCCAGGGGGTATTCGGCTATGATATTGTATTCGTCCGGGATAACTATCTTATCTATCTTGCTTATCATATCCTGGGTGACATCGGAGACATATGCAAATCCGGCATCCGCCTCTCCCAGGGCCACTTTGGTCACCACATAGCTGACACTGGTCTCTTGAGAGATGACATTGGCCAGCACATCTCTCTCATAATCCGGACCATATGCAGAGTCGTTGCCAAGCTTGGCTATGATCTGCAGAGCATAGTCGCCTACCGGTACATCCTTTGTTCCCATGACGATCTTGACACCCGGCCGGGCGAGGTTGGTCAGATTCCGGATGTTTGCAGGGTTATCCTTGGGGACAATGAGCGAGAGCTTATTTCTTGTGAAGATGGCGACGCTACTGTTGTTCACTAGCCCGCTCTCTCTTACGGCATTCATCTGCTTCATGTTGGCTGAAGCGAAGAGATCGGCATAAGCACCGTTCTCGAGCTGGGTGCGCAGTGCCTGAGAGCCGTCGAAGTTGAATGCCACATGGATGCCGGTTTCGTTCTCGTAGATCTCTCCTATTTCCCCAAAAGCTCCTGTCAGCGAAGCTGCTGTAAAGACTGTGAGCTCATCTGGCGATTGGGCGAATCCTGCAGACATGGAAAGGACCAGGGCTGCAAACAATGCGACAAATACTGGTTTATTCATCAAAGCTTTTTCCTCCCGAAATGCAACGATTATTAATGTATATCTCGATATGCTTCAATGTGCTTCGATCTTTCAGCTAATTTCAATATACTCAGATATATTCTTAATAACCATATGCACTAACTTCTTTCTAATTAGTGAGCTATTCTGTAAACTTATTTAAGCCTTGCCAGATGGAAAGAAATCAGCTCGAAATCTCGGGCCCTTAGACCTGTGATCCAGACCCAATGGAGAGAACGCCCAGTCAAGCTGCTTGATGACGCCCCAAGGTCAAATCACTCGTGAGCCTTCATCCAGCAGAGCATTGGTGATGGCATCCGCAAGCCGGGCGGCACCCTCGTACCCAACCAGGAGCTGTCGCGTTGCTCCCACTCGATCGTGGTTGGGAAGCCCCACCCGCACCAGAGGTATTCCCTCTTTTTTTGATATCTGACGGCCATTGGAGGTGCCCAGCATCAGGTCGATTCTTGCATTCCTTATTTGGTCATGGATCTGGCTGAAATCAGCCCCCAGGAGAATTAGGGCATCCTCAGACGCCTCCCTTATCTCCGCCTCAAAGCGGGTGCTTCTCGATCCGGTTGCTACAACGGCCGGAATTGCTCCTGCCTCACAGAGGAACCTTGTCAGTCCCAGAGCAATATCGGAATCTCCATAAACTGCCACCCTCACCCCTGCCAGGTATTTGTGAACATCAGCCAGGGTATCAAGCAGCCTGCCCCTCTGGGCCTCATACCTCTCGGGGAGGGCAATTTCAGTCTGCTCCTCCAGCATGGATACGAATAGGTCGGTATCTTTAAGGCCAATGGGCAGGGGCAGAGCCGTTTGCGGCACTTTATACTCTCGCTCCAAAAATCCCCCAGCCGAACTGCTCTGGAAGCGCCCGCCGATAGTCAGTGTACAGCGTGAGTTGGCAGTATCAACCACATCCTCTAGTGTTGTGCCACCCTCTGTGATCCTCGGCGGATTTTCCACTCGCGGAGCATCAAGGGTCTCAGATATATCGGGAAACAGGATGAACTCGTCTGCGGATCCCCAGTTAGCAAGCATATCTTTGAGGTAACGGACATCCGCTGGAGATATGACCGATCCGATCACCAGATTTATTCTGCCGCCGGGCTCTGTTCTCCTGGCCAGGCTCTGAACCAATGCCTGGAGCGCTCTGGCGTAACCTTCCTCATGGGAGGCAGAGTAGCTGGGAGTGGAGACTGGAATGATTGGGATATTGGATTTCTCCTCGGCACGGAATTCATTTATGATCTGGACGATGTCGTCTCCAATGGTCTCGGCAAGACAGGTCGTGGCTACGCCGATGGCCTTGGGGCTGTAACCTATGATGAGGTTTTTCAGACCCATCTTCAGGTTGGCAGAGCCACCATAAACCGTCCCCTTCTCGCTCAGGGCCGAAGATGCAATGTCCACGGGCTCCCGGAAGTGGTGAGCGAGGTACAATCGCATATAGGTGGCACAGCCCTGAGAGCCGTGAAACAGAGGCATGCACCCCTCGATTCCCCGAAAAGCCAGGACCGATCCCATGGGCATGCACATATTGCAGGGATTTATTGTGGAATAGCTCTCAGACATCGGCCTGAACACCTCCTTCTGCTGCTTTCTCGATAGCTTTCTCGATTTCTGAACCTCTGGAACCCACAATAGGACTCGATCTATGCAGGGGGAGCCTCCAGACAGGGCTGTTCAGGCTAGAATCAAGCTCTCGGGCAAAGTTGACCAGGCCGTCATAGCCCTCAAAGCTGGTGGTTCGGTCGTGGTTGAAGTCGCAAAAAGCGATTCCAAGCTTATAGGCGAGAAACCTCTCTTTGACCCCTGCCACCAGCAGATCGGCCTTTTGCACTGCCAGCAGCTCCCTCAGCTCCAGAGGATTGGCATCATCCACAATTACCGTCCCGTCCCTGACCATGCAGCTTATCTTCCGGTAGTCGTCCCGGTCTCCGGTCTGCGTTCCTATGATCACCACCTCCATTCCCAGCTCCTCGAAAGCCCTGACCAGGGAGACGGCTTTGGCAGCGCCACCCATGTAGATGGCGGCCTTCTTTCCCTGGACCCGTGAGCGGTAGTAGACGATCTTTGGCATGACCCGAGCCGTCTCCCGTTCGATTATCTCCTCTGCCTTTGCCAGCATGCTCTCGTCTGCAAAGAATCGAGCAGCGCAGCGCAGAGCTGATGCCAAATCCCCCAGGCCGAAGAAGCTGATGTGCTGGTAGGGAATGCCATACCTCTCTTCCATCTTCTTTGCGAGGTAGGTCATGGAGCCGCTGCACTGGACCAGATTCAACCGGGCGGTATGAGATCTCTGGATCTCTGCTACCCTGCCGTCTCCAGTAAATGTGGCGACCACCTCGATCCCCATCTCCTCAAATAGGGGCTTGATGGCCCAGAGGTCTCCGGCAACGTTGTACTCCCCGAGGAGGTTTATGGCATAGGGGATGGCAGGCCTGTATTCCTTCGTGCCGACCAGCTCGAATAGAGCATTACAGGCAGCCTTGTAGCCCTCATTCTTGTTTCCGCGAAAGCCTTCCGACCGGACAGGGATAACGGGCAGGCCAAGCTCTGCGGTAGCGCTACGGCAGACTGCTTTCAGGTCATCTCCAATAATCCCCACGATGCAGGTGGAATAGACGAATATGGCCGGGGGATGAAACCTCTCTGCCAGATCACGAATGGCTCTTGCCAGCTTCTTCTCGCCGCCATAAACGACATCCAGCTCCGACATGTCTGTGGAAAAGCTGTTCTTATAGAGGTCCGGGCCGGAGGTGGTGCTGCCCCGGATGTCCCAGGTATAGCTGGCACAGCCGATGGGGCCGTGCACCAGATGAAGGGCATCGGTGAGGGGATTGAGCACTACCCGGGCTCCGGAATAAACGCATGCCCTCTGGCTGACGGCACCAGCGAGGCTCTCGTTGCTGCACGAGAGGGACACAGGATCATAGCCCGCTTTCTGGGATATGTGACCCTCTCTGCCTTCAAAGGTCTTGATCACGCTCATGGTAGTTTTCCTACAGAATCATCTCGAAATGAGTATCGTCCGAGTCTCTGTCACGCCTCTCCAGAAAGGCGTTGCCTATCATCTCCACCAGGCGGGCAGCTCCGGCGTAGCCGATGATTGGGAAGTAATGCAGATTGGCCCGATCGGTTATGGGGAACCCCACTCGCACCAGCGGTATATCCTCTGCCCTGGCTATCAGCTTGCCATAGGTATTGCCGATGAGCATATCCACCGGATTGTTCTTGATCTTCTGGTGCAGGAGGAATGTGTCTCCTATCATTGCTTCACAGTCAGGCGAGACACAATGAACCTCTTCTTCGAACTTCTTGTCCGGAGTGCCCGTGAGCGCATATGTGGGGTTCATGCCCATCTCCACTGCCAGGCTGACCAGTCCTGCGACGGTATCAGGGTCTCCAAAGATAGCCAAGCTCTTGCCATGGAAGTGGGGATGGGCATCGGTCATCATGTCCACCAGCCTGCCTCTTTCTTCCTCTATCTCCTGGGGAATGGGCACATCCATGAGGCTGGAGACGTTCATCACAAATGCATCGGAATTACGAATGCCAATGGGCATGGGGCCGATGACTGCGGGAATCTGGAACTTGCCCTTCAGGACCATGGCTCCGGAGGCGCCAGCAGTCCTTCCCAGAGCTATGGTAGCACGGGAGTTGGCGGCGTCTTTCAGATCCGGGATGGTTGTTCCACCCGGCGGAAAGAGTCCGCCTGATTGGGGCGACATCGGTGCGTCGAATACGTCCGTGGTATCAGGGAATATGATATGGCGAACCCCCATAATGCCAAGTATCCTCTTGATCTCACGAATGTCTCCTGGCTCAACGAAACCGGGAATTATATTCAGCTTGCCGTTGGGCGATCCCCTGCGAGCAAAGCTCTGGACGATGGCCTTTACCGCATTGTCATAGCCGGTGATGTGCGATCCCACATAGCTGGGTGTGCTGGCAATGACGACGCGCACATTGGGGTCGAAGAACTCCTCTTCTTTGATCTCTTCCATGAAGGAGGAGACATCGTCGCCGATGGTCTCTGAGGAGCAGGTCGTATTGATGGCGAGAACATCGGGATGATAGATGTTCACCACGTTATCGACCGCCTCTTTGAGGTTGTTTCTGCCACCGAATACCACCGAGTCCTCTGTAAATGAAGAGGTAGCAGCGAGCGTCGGCTCTCGGTAGTGTCGGGCCAACACCATGCGCAGGTATGAGCTGCACCCCTGCGAGCCGTGGGTGATCGGCATGCAGTTGTGGATGCCTTTATAGGCCAGGATGGCGCCGATGGGCTGGCAGATCTTGGCCGGATTTATGACCAGGGTCTCTCTTTGCGCCATCTCTTTTGGTGTATAGTCAAGCATTACTCTTCTGCCTCCAGGGTGGGGTTATGAATTTCCAGGTGGGGCTATTCACAGACATGTCGATGTCCTTGGCGAACTGCACAAAGCCCGAAAAGCCGGTGTAAGGGCCGCTGTAGTCATAAGAGTGCATCTGGCGGGAGGGAATGTGCATCTTCTGGAAGACGTACTTGTCTTTTATCCCCGAGCAGAAGAGGTCCACTCCCAGTTCTGCTACCAGCCGCTCGCACTCCTGATGGCTGTAGTCATCGATCATTATCTGGCCATCCTTCATGTGAGGGAGCAGGCCCTCGTAATCCATGAGCCTCGGAATCCTCTCCTTCTTCTTCTGAAGAGTGGCGTCGTCGTACGGAGAGACGACGTTCGGGTCGCGTTCGTAGTGGATGTCCTCCAGGACCTTGGAGCGTCCGGTGTGGACGATGCTGGTGAGGATCTTTCTGCCTTCGTAGTCGTCCCGGTGGGCGAACTCGTATCCGGCCACGACTACCTCCATTCCCAGAGTCTCGAACATGTTCCTGAAGTGGTGCGCTCTTGAGCCACCGACCAGGAGCATGACCCTCTTTCCCTCCAGCCTCTTTCTGTACATATCGATCGTCGGCTGGATCTTGGCCATCTCCTCGGCAATCACGGCTTCAGTTTTTCTGGTAAGGCCGGGATCGTCGAAGAACGCTGCCATATCGCGCAGCGTCTTAATGGTATCCTCCACACCCAGGTAGTTGACCTTCAGCCAGGGGATGCCGTACTTCTCTTCCATCATGCGGTTGGTGTAGTTGATGGAGCGGTGGCAGAGCAGGATGTTCAGCTTTGCCCTGTGAGCTTTGGCGATATCGTGGAACGAGGCGTCGCCAGTGAAGGGGCTCACTATGCGGTAGCCCACTCTCTCCAGCAGGTCCTTGACCACCCAGTAGTCTCCACCGATGTTGTACTCTCCGAAGACGTTGACGTCGAAGGGTCCGGGATTCTCCAGCTCCTCCGTGCCCACCAGATGCTCCATCAGAGCGTTGGAGGCGATGTGGTGCCCGGCTGATTGAGAAACGCCCCGGTAGCCCTCGCAGCGTACTGGGATAACCTTGATTCGGAGGTCCTCCTCTGCCTTGCGGCAGACCGATTCTATATCGTCGCCAATGAGGCCGATGGGGCAGGTGCAAAAGACAGAGATGCACTCCGGCTTGAAGATGGCATAGGCCTCCCTGATAGCTGCAGCCAGCTTCTTTTCTGCACCAAAGACGATGTCTGTCTCCTTGACGTCTGTACTCAGGCAGTAGCCCGAATAACACTCTCTGCCTTCCTCCTGGCTCATCAGGTTGCGACGCGTTCCCCAGGTGAAGTAGGCGCAGCCGATGGGGCCGTGGGTGATGTGCAGAATGTCTTTGATCGGCCCGAAGACCACTCCCTTGGAGCCTGCGTAGGCGCAACCGCGGTTGGTCAGAATGCCCGGTATGCTGCGGTCGTTGGCTTCGATCCTCTGTTCGATCTCGCAGGAGTCCTTGACTACAACATGCTTTTTTCTGATGTTCCGCGTTTTTTGGGGAAGTCCTTTCACCATCCCTTCGACCGTCTGCCGGCTCCGGGCAATGGTTACTGGTTCTCTTTCGACTCCGCTCATGATATGGCCACGCTCCCTCTCTCTCCGGTTCTTATTCTGACTGATTCTTCCACTGGGATGACGAAGATTCGGCCATCGCCATAGTTTCCAGTTCGGTTGACTTTGGTGATCACTGCCACTACAGCCGGAACGAATTCGTCTTCCACCATAACCGAGATCATCCTCTTGGGGATGTATTTCATCCTCTTTTCATCC
>WOYM01000080.1:14892-16196 GCA_011620785.1 Methanothrix sp.
TCTCATCCAGCGGCGTTGGATGAGGTATCTGCAGACCTTTCTGCTTTCCCCGTCCAGAAGCCTTGTAGGCGGTAAAGCTGCTAATTCCGATGACCTCCAGTGCGTCTTTGGTCGCCTCCATCTTGTTCAGCTGGATGATGGCCATTACTTCTTTCATTTTCTAAAGCCCTCTCTGGCCGGTTCGGATGGTATAGGCTTCGTCTACAGAGCTGATGAAGATCTTGCCATCCCCTATGTTTCCGGTCCTGGCGCTGTCCTCGATGATCTTGACCGACTTCTCAACGCTATCGTCATCGACCACCAGCATGATCATGGTCTTGGGAAGGTTGTCATACACAACGTTGCCAACCTTGATGCCCTTCTGCTTGCCTCTGCCGAAGACCTCGATTCGGGTTAAGGCAGTGAAGCCGCCTGCCTCCAGGGAGTCAGCGACCTTATCCACAGCCTCCGGTCTTATGACTGCCCGGATCATCTTCATTCCACAACACCCCATTCCATCATGACCTGCTCCAGCTCTTCGTATTCCATCGGCTTCGGTATAACGAACATCTGGTTCTCGTCCACGGCCTTTGCCAGCGCCAAATAGGCTTTGGCCTGATCTGAGTCCGGAGCATATTGGATCACTGTCTGCTTGTGGATCTCGGACTGGTGGACGATGTTGTCCCTGGGCACGAACTGGATCATCTGGCTGCCGATCTTTTCTGCAAAAGCGCTTACCAGCTCCCGTTCCCGGTCGACGTTTCTGGAGTTGCAGATGATGCCGCCCAGACGCGTTCCGCCGGACTCGGCGAACTTCTGGATGCCCTTGCAGATGTTGTTGGCAGCATACAGGGCCATCATCTCCCCGGAGGCCACGATGTAGATCTCCTGGGCCTTTCCTTCCCGGATGGGCATGGCGAAGCCGCCGCAGACAACGTCTCCCAGGACGTCATAGAAGACGTAGTCCAGGTCGTCAGTGTAGGCTCCCAGGTTCTCAAGGAGGCCGATGGAGGTGATTATCCCGCGACCTGCACAGCCCACGCCAGGTTCCGGGCCTCCGGACTCGACGCAGCGAATGCCGCCAAAGCCGGTCTTCAGTACGTCATCCAATTCTACTTCTCCTTCCTTTCGAAGGGTATCCAGAACGGAAGGCTGCCTCTTGCCGTTCATAAGCATCTTCACGGAGTCTGCTTTGGGGTCGCAGCCTATCTGCATGATCTTCTTGCCCATGGTCGAGAGAGCAGCAGTGAGATTTTGGGTGGTGGTCGACTTGCCGATTCCGCCTTTGCCGTAAATGGCTATCTGCCTCATATTACACCTGAATT
>WOYM01000016.1 GCA_011620785.1 Methanothrix sp.
GAGGATTGGATTGTCTCCAAATGCTAACCATAAGACTAGCCAGCTAAACACGTACCAGAATTCTTTACACACTGCCTTTCTTTCACAATCCTTCAAACCTTCACCCTCAGCATCCTCTCGATCGCCCCTCTCGCCCGCACAGCGATCTCCTCTGGCACAACAACCCGCGGCTCCAGCGTCTGCAGTGCCCCGAGGACATCAGGAAGGGTGGTCTTCTTCATATTCTGGCAGATGGCCTCCTCGCTCAGAGGATAAAACTCTCTATCCGGATGGGCCTTCTTCAACCGGTAGATCATGCCCACCTCGGTGCCGATGATGTACTCCCGTGCCCGGCTGGTATCGGGATGCTTGCACATGCCTGCGGTGCTGTAGACGAAATCGGCCAGGTCGATCACCTCCGGCCGGCACTCCGGGTGGACCAGAACCTCTGCCTTGGGATGAAGCTTGCGAGCTGCCTTCACCATCTCCGGGGTGAAGTGGTCATGAACATAGCAGTAGCCGTTCCAGGGTATGATCTTCTTTTTCGTATGGCGGGCCACATAGGCGGCCAGATTCCTGTCCGGCACGAATATGACCTCATCCTCAGATAGCGATTCTACCACCTGCACCCCATTGGCTGAGGTGCAGCAGATGTCGCTCTTCGCCTTGATCTCGGCGGTGGAGTTCACATAGCATACCACCGCTGCGCGAGGATAGAGAGCCTTCAGCTCATCCAGTTGTTGTGGGGTGATCATGTGGGCCATGGGGCAATAGGCCCCTTTCACCGGCAGGACCACTCTCTTTTGCGGGGATAGGATAGCGGCCGTCTCCGCCATGAAGTCCACTCCGCAGAAGACTATAACCTCTGAGTCCAGGGCCGCTGCTGCCCGGGAGAGCTCCAGGGAGTCGCCCGCTAGATCTGCTATATCCTGGACCGCCGGCGTCTGATAGTTATGGGCCAGAATCGTCGCCCTGCGTTCCTTCTTCAAAGCCTGAATCTCTTCTATCATAGCCATCGAGAACAGTCCCAGGGAATGGGAAACTATTATTTCAATCTATTTAGATAGGTTTTATGAATACTATTAGCTCAATTAAACTGTAATTGATCCTGATCTGCATCATTTGAACTTATCGAATACCATCGGAATATCATCCACCAATAACAGCAGTGAACAGGGTCAGCTCATCTCCATCCGCCAGCGGAGTCTCGAGCGACTGCAGGCTCTCGATGTTCTTTCCCGAGAGGAATATGTTAACGTCTTCGCGCAGCCTTCCTTCCTTGAACAAAAGCGGCTCCAGCGAGGCGTGATCATGGCATAACAGGTTCAGAAGATCTCTTACCATTGCCCCCTCGCCTGGAAGATCGATATCTTTCTCCTTTCCCAGAATATTTCGAAATCCGGCAAACGACCTGATCTTAATCCTCATCAATAGCTATCTCCTTTGCCCTCTCCAGGGCCCGGATGGCGTCCTCCATCTTGAAGTCTCGCCGGTTGGAGGCCAGGAATGCGCGAAACCTCTCTATCTCCTCCTCTGCCACAAAGTCCCGCGCCCTATCCATCATCATCTCATAGCTCCTCTCAGGAAAGTACAGAGCCTGTGCGCAGCGAAGGAGTCTGTCTTTTCCGGCGGTGCTGATCGCTCCCTTCTGCCAGGCCTGCTCCAGATTGAAGCGGATGTTCACCAAAGGCTCCGAATGCGGCTCAAAGGTGAAAGGATCAAAGGTCAGCGCCACCTCATCATCTGATACCAGCATTCCTTTCTTATAGGCCTGATATATGAGCCCCACTCCCTCCATGCCATAAACATCCAGCTCCGAGGCCCGCAGGGCTCCCATGCTCGACGCCCCCAGGACCCTCGCTCCTGCGTCCAATGCGTATATGACCTCTTTATGCGCCACAGAAGAGTCCTGAAAGAAGACCCCATCGATGAGAACGATGATCCGCGCTCCATCCTGGGCCGCCCGGTAAACGTCACCCCGCCGGGCAGGAGTCCGCCATTCAGCCTGCAGAATCTCCTCTGCCCTAGCTCTGGAGAGGCTTGGCCCTAGGAAGACGACGACTTCTGGCATTCCTTATCCTCTTTCCCACCCTTTCTCTGTCCACTCCTGCGATCTCAAGACCTGGGACGATCACCCTCACCACCGGAACGCCGATCTCCTCTCTGGTTAAATCGACCACCACTGCTCGCTCCAGGCCCGCCTTCTCCAGCTTGCTGATCATGAACTTGATATCTAAAAGGAAGTCATCGCTCTCAAAAGACTGAATATCAGCAAAGCTCTTCTCCTCCCCGACATCAAACCAATAACGGTTGAGCCTCTTCGTCCTTTCGTATCCGATCTGCCTGCGGAAATCGGCGGTGACGGTATCCTCTCTCGCCCCGTGGATCTGGGTGAGCCGGCTCTGTGCCACCTCAGTCAGGGCGCGCAGCACCGCCACCCGGGCGCTGGTATGGGTACCCATCCCGGTGGTGAGCAGAGTGGGATCGCGCAGCTTTACATCATCGGCAGCAGCCGCGCAGGTGGGGATATCGATATCGCTGGTGATATCCCGCAGGTAGACATCCACCTCTGCTGCGGCAAACCTCTCCAGCAGGCCTTGTGCCTGTTCGTCATCAACATCAGATATCAGCGGCCCCATGTGCCTCGTCGCCTCCACTATTGCCCAGGCGTCTCTCTCTATAACCTCAGCCAGGCCGTGGAATATCGCCTCTTCCATCATATTCCCTGAGGCGAGACCGCTGGTGTTGGTCCGAAAGAGCCTCTTGTAGTCAGAGGACAGAGGATGAAATACCGCATTGGCCGGAACCTGTATCTCTTCGTCGTTCATAATATCCCAGCCCAAAACCCAGGGGATCTCAGCGTCTGCATCCGCGACTGCTTCTGTGGGGAGTATCAGATCGACTGGGTTCAGAGCCTCGGCCTTCAGGCTGGAATAGCGGGCAATTGTCAGCTCCCTGTCTCTCACCTCTCCAGAGTAGCGCTCGAGCCCCTCCATCATCGCCGAGACCCTGGCCTCGACAGGAGTTGCCCCTTTGCCATTATAGACGGAGACCGCTCCCCGATCGGCCATCGGCCGGATGGAGGAGAAGACAGGTATACCGATTCGGTCCAGATTGGTTATATCGGCCACTCTGGTGATCCCGGCAGCGGGCAGCTTGGCCTCGATTCGCTCCTCAGTCTCCTCCGGGGATGCCGCCCGGTGAGTGTCCTCCTTGTATCTCTTTATGCAGGGCCCTAGCTTCATCGCCAGATCTTTGGGGAGCTATGGAATATAAACCCTGTTCAAGAGCTCTTTTCAGGAGCTCGGAGGGGCCTCGGGCGGAAGGAACGGTAGGCGGTCTCTCATTCTATAAGCCAGGGCCTGGCAGGTGGCAACCAGCCGCCCGTCCTCTCCCGTCACTCTGATCTCGCAGGAGGAGATCTTCCTGGATCGATTCGTCTCTTTCCCTTCAGCCCGCAAAGTCTCCCCGGAATGAGCAGGGGATAGGTAGTTGACACTTACCCCCAGTGCCACCGCCACTGTGCCATGGGAGTTGACGATCAGCTCAAAGGCGGCATCTAAGAGTGAATAGATTGCCGCCCCATGGGTCGTCCCGAAGAGGTTGTTCATCATCTCGTTCGTCTTCATCTTCAAGATAGCGTGCCCCGCCTCCAGCTCCTCGATCTCTATCCCGAACATCCGAGCATAGGGCTCACGGGCGAACTTCTCTTTTAGAGACTTTATGCATTGGTCCATGGAAATCTCTCCTCCAAGGACCATTTCTCGAAACGGTTATATCTGCTCCGCCAGGATCTAGAGATAATGCCCTCTTCTCAAGGCCCAAGGCCGGAACCAGTCTCCATAGAGATCAGTGGATCATCCGTATCCATCCTGCTCACTCAGGGCTCCATCAACATCTGGTTCGGCAAAAAATTCGATAAGTTGCTTCTATCCAGGATTCTGCTTATGATCTCCAAGGTCGACTCGACCACAGAGCATGAGAAGGAGGTCTTGTGCCGCTTTGAGGAGATCAGCGAGTTTGAGAGCAATGGCTATATTCTGACCTCATATGCCCGCAAAAAGGACAAATACCGGGCGATATTCGTGGTCCCATTCTCCAATAAGAGGGCGCTGGAAAGGTTTATGGAGTCCGTATCCACGGAGACCGATAATGAGGATGTGAAGATCACCCTTTACTGGAGAGGGGGGAGGGTCAGGATGAACATCATGAAAGAGGAGCTGAGCACGCTAGGCTGCTTTAGCATTCTCAATGTGATCTATAGGGATGATCAGATCGGAGAGCAAAACAGGAGGGTGAAGCCATGAGGTTTGCATGTTGCACAGAGGAGATTGAGATATCAGGAATTAGGAAATGCTTCGAGTCGGCTATGCCCGGTTCGGTCAACCTGGGACTGGGCCAGCCGGATTTCGACACTCCATCTCACATAAAGAGGGCTGCGATCAGGGCCATAGAAATGGGGCAGTGCGGCTACACCCCCAACTGCGGTGTGCCGGCGCTCAGAGAGGCACTGGCAGAGAAGTTGGTGAGAGAAAACCAGATCGACTGCACCGCCGATGATATAATGGTCACCAGCGGTGCCAGCGAGGCCCTATTCCTGGCAATCGCCGCCCTGGTAGACCGGGGAGATGAGGTGTTGGTGGGAGATCCAAGCTTCCTCTCCTATGCCGAGCTGACCAAGTTGGTGGGGGCAAGGCCCGTCTCCGTCCCCTTGGACGAGAACCTCCGCATAACCCCGGAGGCAATAGAGGAGCGGATATCTGACAAAACCCGGATGATAATCATCAACTCCCCTTCCAACCCCACTGGATCGGTCCAGACCGAGGAGCAGATGAGGGCCATCGCCGAAATAGCCGATGACGAGGATATCGCCCTCCTCTCAGATGAGGTCTATGAGCATTTCATCTACCGGGGAGAGCATGTCAGCCCGGCCCGGTTTGCAGATAATGTGATCACCGTCAATGCAGTCTCCAAGACCTATGCCATGACCGGCTGGCGGCTGGGTTATCTCGCCGCCCGGAACGGGACTATAGAGCAATTGCTCAAGATCCACCAGTATGTGCAGGCCTGCGCCAGCTCCATCTCCCAGGCCGCGGCCCTGGAGGCGGTCTGTGGCCCCCAGGATTGCGTTCGTCAGATGAGGGATGAGTTTATGAGTCGCAGAGACCTTCTGGTAGCAGGCTTCCGGGAGATGGGAGTGGACCTGGCAGAGCCGGATGGCGCTTTCTATCTCTTCCCTCGAGTGGGAGACGGCGACCTGGTGGCCAGCAAGCTGGCAGGAGCAGGGGTCATCACCGTTCCAGGATCGGCTTTTGGAGAGGGCGGAAGGGAGCATATCCGGATATCTTATGCCGCCAGCCGGGCCAATCTCGAGGAAGCACTGCGGAGGATGAAAGATATCCTTTAAATAGGTGAGTCGCATTCGCCCTCAGGAGTGATGAAATGAAGGAGCAGGTTGAGGTCAGAGAGCTGAAAGAAGGAAGGTATGTAATCATAGATGAAGAGCCCTGCATAATCAAGAGCATATCCCATTCCAAGCCCGGCAAGCACGGTTCGGCCAAGGCGAGGGTGGATGCCATTGGCATCTTCGACAACCAGAAGAAATCCATCGTCCAGCCGGTCACCACCAAGATCTACGTGCCAACCGTCGAGCGCAAGACCGGCCAGGTCTTGTCCATCGGCGACACATCGGTGCAGCTAATGGACCTGGGCAGCTATGCTACCATCGATGTTCCCATAACAGAGGACCAGAAATCCAAGATCGAGGAAGGTAAAGAGGTAGCCTACCTAGCAGTGATGGGCAGGACCAAGCTGGACATCCGCTAGGGATAAAGCGATCGGCTTCCTGTTCCCAAGGCGGGCTTGTTCATCTTTTCCGGGCCTGCCTTCGATTTCACATTTTGTGGGTAGCTCGGAGGCCATAAGTTGTCATCCTACTCCGCCTATAAGGGCACGGGTTTTGATCAGCTGGATCCCTTCGATTCCAGCGACAGCAATCTATGGCGCAAGGCGGAGTATCTGGGCCGATACCTCTTCGCCGCCGATTTTCTGCGCAGCCGGAGTATAAGGCTTGCCGCTGATATATCCTGCGGCCTGGGATACGGATCGATTGAGCTGGCCACCGCCTCTGAGGAGGTAGTGGGCATAGACGGCAGCCCGGAGATGATCGAGCGGGCGATGGCTGGATGCCAAGAGCCCAATATTCGCTTCAATTGCCTGAACCTGGAGGAGGACGATATATGCAGGCATATCCTGGAAGGCTCCTGCGGGGCGGCGGTCAGCTTTGAGACCCTGGAGCACCTGAACGATCCGGGCCGGGCGATGGATCAGTTCTCCAGAATCCTCATGCCGGAGGGCTTTTTCATCTGTTCCGTCCCTAATGTCATATCGGAGTCGGGAGATGATGCCGGCCTGCCAAAGAATAGGTCCCATAAGCAGTGGTTTACTTTTCCGTCGCTCTGCCGGATGGTGGAACGATGCGGCATGCGGGTGATATACCGGCTGGGCCAGTCACGCTCCAGAGGACTCTATCGAAGAGAGCAGCAGCTCTTCAATGCCAGGAGGATCAGACGGCGGCTGAGCGACGAGACGGTGATGCACTCTGAAGAAATGATCCGCTGGCTGTCTTATGTTGCAGCCTATCCTTCCGTAGAGGATGTCGATGGATCCTACTCCATCATCATCGTCGCCCAAAAGCAGGGCTCAGATTAATCAGATCCATTCGACTGTTATCTCATCGTTCAGATCGATCACTGCTCCATAGCCCCGACGCAGCTCTCCTACGTTCACCACCAGGGTGGAGCCGATATGACACTCTCCCCGGCCCTCATGAATATGGCCGCATAAAACCAGATCGGGCTGATAGTTCTCTATGAATCGGCGCAGTTCAGAGGAGCCGGATCTCTCGCCGTTGTAAAGAATATCACAAGCCCCCCAGGGCGGCTGATGAACGATGACGATCTTGGCCCGGGCACTAGCCACCTCCTGGTAGGCTTTCTCCAGAACGGAATAGACCTCATTATCGCGATGGTAGTACCTATTGGGGTCGCCAAGTCTACGGGGATCTTTAGCTATCATTCCTCCCATGCCAAGAAATCCGTACTCCTTATGGCGAAAAGAGGATTGGTGAAGGACGATAAAACCCGCTTTCTCCCAGAGATCAGGGACGACATCTCTGTGGTCCATATTGCCGGGAACGATCAGCACTGGCGGTCCGAGGCGGGCGAGGGCCATGGCAGCAGGCTTCGCCCCCTCAGTTGAACTGGCATTATGGAGATCGCCGCAAAAGGCAATCAGGTCATACTTGAGGTTCTTTAGATTCCGGATCCCCTCAATGCAGTCATGCAGGTCCGCCAGACCAAGAATCCTCAGAGCCTCACTCATGGATCATCTCCTGGATATATCTCCCTCAAGGATTATGTTCATGACGCTATCGAACTTCAGAGCCTGGCACCAGCCAGCTTTTTCAAATATCGACATGAAACAGACGCCAATCAGCTTCTTGTATTTCATCTTGGCGAGGAAATCTGCCATCTCCTCGGCCTTCACTCCGATCTTGGGCATGGCCATTCCACCCAGAACAACCACTGCATCGGCCTCAAAGTTGCACTTCTCTCCCAACTCCATCCCCGATTCCGTGGCAACCAGCTTCCTGGCTTTTTCACTATCAAGGCCGGGAATGAAGGCCATCTCCTTTTCTCGCACTGGATAGCCCAGGAATAATGCAAAGGGAGTACAAAAACCAGGTGACCCCACGAAAATTATCTTCTGGTCATCCTTGACCAAATCCCGAAAGCCGTTCAGCATTCCGCCCAGGCCCTTGACCTCTTGAATCTTTTCCATAATGATCGATTAATCAGTTCCCGCTCATGGGCAATAATGTTTTTTATCTTCCGATCATCCTTTGCATCAATGACATGATCCTCGGCCGGCTGCCCCTGCCGCTTCCCGGACCCGTAGCCTCCAGCCCCATGGAGCCCATCATCTCCTTATTGAAGCGGTCGGAGATCTCATCAAATATCCTCTTATAAGCGATGCAGTGAGGATCGACTCCCATAATTACACCATCTGTCGGAGCTATGGCATTGTAGGGGCAGCCCCCCCGGCAGTAGCGCAGGTGCTTACAGCCCTTGCAGTTCACATCCACATACTCCTTGAACTGATGCATGCGCATTCCGGCGGGGGAGGCGGCCAGATCCGCCTGGCTGGGGCGGTCGCGGACGTTTCCCATGACGAATTCGGGCATTCCCACAAACCGATAGCATGGATAGATGCTCCCATCTGGGCCCACGGCAAAGGTATTCTCCATGCAGTCCACGAATGTGCAAACGGTACCCCTTCCGGTGAATACGCACCTGGCATAATCGTTGATGTTCCGCACCTCTATTCGGTCCATGTTCTCCAGGTATTTGTCCAGGAGATAGACCAAAAGCTCGCCGTACTCCTCTGGGGGAAGAGCCCATCGGTCTGGCTCATTGCTGCGCAGCGATGGGAGGGCTGGGTGGAGCTTGAGGACCAGGTCGTTTTCCAGAAAGAAGTTGAATATTTCCTCTTTGAACTGCACTGAATAAGATGTGAATGTGCAGATGAACTGCACCTGTAGGCCGAATTTTTTGGCTAGATCATATCCTGCAATGGTCCTCTCATAGTAGCCACGAGACCTTTGCAGATCGTTGAGCTCCTGAGGGCCGTCAAGGCTCGAGCCTATGGGAATCTCATGCTCTGCCAGGACCTCCGCCAGCTCTGGGGTCAAGAGCCACAGGTTCGTCTGCAGGGCGAAGTTGGGGCTGAGATGCTCAAGCTCTCTTTTGAGCATTGGAAGGGCAGCTCTGTAGTAATCCGCACCGGCAAGCAGCGGCTCTCCACCGTGAAACGTGAATGTAACCGGATCATCCCGAAAATCGCGCAGCCATTCGACGATCTCCTCTACTGTCTCGATGGTCATTCTCGGGGATCCGACCTCGGAGCTCCAGCAGTAGCTGCACTTGGAGGGACAGCCGAGGGTGGGTATGATCATGACATGAAAAGGCCTCTTCTGTTTTCTCACATTTTTCATCTATTTTTGCCCCCTCGCTTTATTCAAATGCCCATGGCATTGATGGCCTCGATCAGCTCTCCGAATGCCTCGACCTCCAGCTCAATGACATCCTCTGCATTCATGGAGATGCTCATCTCGCCGTCCACGGTGAGAGTATCCGGGCCCCGAATTATCATCCTTTCCCTGCCGTCCTTTGACAGGACGCTCTTGATCTCTTTCTCATGGGCCATAGTTCGGCCGGGAATGATGACCGTGCCCATGACCTGGTCAAGATCAAGGCCCGAGAAGTCCTCGATGGTGATCAGGCAGCCGATGTCCTTTTCCACCGGCAGGACGCTCACTTTCTCTCCCCCCTCCATCTGACTGAAGATGCCCTTGAGCAATGGAGCCGCCACCCGGCTGGTGATGATGCTCGCCCCTCTCCTTAGAGGGGGCAGGCGGGATATGATATCTGGATGCCTGGACAGAGCGAAGGGCGCGCCGGTGACCGGATCCCATAGAGGCGTTCCAGTTACCCGAAATCGGTGCTGCTCTGCAGTATGGGTGACCAGGTCTCTGAACTCCTCGATGGTATGGGGGATTATCCCTGGCATAATCGGTTCATTTCCCAGGATCAGGCCCTGATCCCGGCGATTGGCAAACCTCATCAGGATCAGGCCTCTTGCTCCCATCTCCTCCAGGTCATTGCAGGTCTTCTCCAATTCCTGACCGTCGTTTACGCCCGGAATGATGACTGCGGCGCAGTAGACCTCGCAGCTGTGGCAGAATGCCTTCAAATTTTCCAGGGCGACCTCTGGATGCTTGTCTCCCATATACTTGCGTCGAAGCTCGGGGTTGGTGGAGAAGACGGTGAAAGAGACCTCGTTCACTCCGGCATCGATAAGCTTTGCCGCATCGTCCTTATCCCTGAATCCCTTTCCGCTGGTGTAGCCAAGGCTAATGGGCACTATTCCCTGGCCCACCATCCTCGCCAGTGGTAGAAGGTCTGGGTAGCAGCTCAGGTCGCCACCCCCGCTGATGGTGACCTTGTCCGGCATGCTGCCCATGCACCTCTGAGCCACCTCGAACAGGACGTCGTTCATGGGCTTGAAGCCCGGATAGCCCTCCATGATGGCGCGGGCGCAGTAGTCACAGCCCTTCTTGAAGGGCATACAGTTCTTGCAACCGAAGGGCGGTACCTTTTTTACCCCTTTAAAGTAGCAGTAGCTGCAAAATCCCATGCAGTCCAGGCCCGGCCTTCCACCTACATCTGCGAGTACGTCCATTCCCATTTCGATCTGCCAGATGGTAAATAAGCCTTGGGGTAGCCCTGAAAACAGGCTTAAGAACTATGATTAAATAAATATATTGATTTTGATAATTTAAGGATAGTACTGGATAAAATGCTTAAATATGGGAAAGTGATATATACATCCTCGAATACATGATTAAGTTAGAGCAGCAATCATAAGCGAAAGCCTCAACTGCCTTAAGAAAAAAGAGCGGGCTTAAAGCCGAGGGACGTGATTCTAATGTTGAGGAGCATCGAAAGGTCCAGCATTGCAGAATTTGGGCGGAGGTAACCTTTGTACATCAAAGAGGTTGAGCTCAAGAACTTCAAGTCATTCGGCAAGAGCATCAGGGTTCCTCTGAAGAACGATTTTGTAACGGTGACAGGGCCGAACGGAAGCGGTAAATCCAATATAGTCGATGCTCTCCTCTTCGCCCTCTGCCTTTCCAGCTCACGGGCCATGAGGGCGGAAAGGCTGCCCGATCTCATCTACCGGGGGGATAACGGAAAGAATCCGGATTTTGCCCAGGTAATAGTCAGGTTGGACAACACCAGCCGCCATTTTCCTCTGGATCAGGATACGATCGAGGTCTCAAGAAAGATCAAGATAAACCGCGACAAATATGCCTCTTCTTATTCCTTTAATGGCAAGTCCTGCGGCCAGGCAGAGCTTTTGGACCTGCTGGCCAAGGTGGGCATAACCCCGGAAAGCTACAATATCGTCATGCAAGGGGATGTGACCCGCATCATTGAGATGACTCCGATGGAGCGGAGGAAGATCATAGACGAGATAGCTGGCGTCGCAGAGTTCGATGAGAAGAAGAAGAAGGCGCTGGAAGAGCTGGATGTGGTGCGAGAACGCGTCGAACGGGTTGACGTCATCCTGGAGGAGGTGGGCGGCCAGCTGGACCGATTGCGGGCGGAGCGGGATAAGGCTCATTCCTACCAGGCGCACAAGGACGAGCTGAAGAGGCAGGAGGCCTTCCTCCTCTTGGCCAGGCTCAAAGAGGCGTCTGGAGAGCTGGAGAGCCTGAACCAGGAGATATCCTCCCTCCAGGGCAAGAATGATGAGATCAAGCTGCGGGCAGATGAGGATCGCTCCGAGCTTGCCGTCCAGGAGGAGAAGCTGCAGAACCTCGGTCAGGAGATAACCCATAAGGGAGAGGACGAGCAGATCGAGGTCAAGCGGAGGATAGAGGAGCTGAAAGGGGAACTCGCCCGCGAGACCAGCAAGATCCAGATGGCGGAGAAGTCCCTGAACGATCTGGATCGTCAGCAGAATGCGAGCTTCATTCAGCTGGGTAACCTCTCTGGGGAAGAGGAGGTTCTGGCAGAGAAGATCAGAGACGCAAGCATTCGCAAGGCCAGTTTAGAAGGAGAGCTTGAAGATCAAAACGATCTCCTCCAGGAGGTTGAAGAGAGCTTAAGCCGTGAGGACGCCCAGTTCTCCGCCCTCAGAGAGGAGCTTGAGAGGGCGAGGGGGGGCCGGGAGGAAGCCAAAGCAAAGCTATCAGATCTGCTGCGAGAGCGGGACCGTCTGCTGGATGCCACGAGAAGGGGGAGCCTGGAAAGAGAGGAGCTCTCCGGCGCCATCAAGGAGGCCATGGATGCCCTGGCCGGCAGCGATCATGAGGCCGATCAGCTGAAAGAGGAGCTGGCCGGGCTCAACAGCCGGGCGATGGAGCTGGAGAGGGATCGGGATGACCTGGAGAGCGGAAGGCTCAGGCTGCGCCGGGAGATCGCCGAGGCAGAGAGGGAGATGAATAAGCTGCAGAGCGAGTTCGCCCGCACCGACGGCCGGATTAAGGCGGCAGAGGACAAAGGCGGATTCAGCCGGGCGGTGGACGCCATCCGTACTGCTCTCAAGAAAGATATGCTCCCCGGCCTTTATGGCACCGTAGCGGAACTGGGGAATGTTCAGTCGCGCTTTTCTGTCGCTTTAGAGGTGGCTGCAGGAGCGCGGATGCAGAGTATTGTCGCCGCCACGGACGAGGATGCTGCCCGGGCCATTGAATATCTGAAGAGGTCCCAGATCGGCAGGGCCACGTTTCTCCCATTGAATAAGCTGGACCGGGGCAGCCCTTCGGTCAAGCCCAACTACGATGGGATAGTCGACTATGCCTTCAGGCTGATCGACTTTGATCCCAAGTTCCAGGGAGCCTTCTGGTATGTATTTCGCGATACTTTAGTGGTAGAGAGTTTAAACCACGCCCGAGCTCTCATGGGCCGCTACCGGATGGTCACTTTAGAAGGGGATCTGGTGGAGAGGTCCGGAGCGATGACCGGGGGCCACTATAGGACCAGGATGAAGTTCGCGGCAGAGGAGGGAAAGAAGCTCCTGGAGCTATCGGAGAGGATCGCAAGCGCCGATGCCGAGCGCGGGAAACTTCTGGAGAGATTGGACCGGATGGAGGAGCAGATCTCCCACATAACCCGAGAGGTTGAGGAGCTGAACCGGTCCATCTCCAAGAAGACCTTCCAGGCGGACGAGATGGCGGGGTCAAAGCCCCGGCTGGAGAAGAGCATCTCCGAGAAGCGCGAGCGGCTCGTGCAGATGGAGAGCGAGTTTCTCAGCTACAAGGGAAGGCTGGACGCTCTGGAGGGGGAGATCGGGGAATCTGAGGCGACCCTGGCATCCATGAATGAGATGATCGGCCGGATAGAGGCCGACCTATCAGGCTCAGCGATCCCCGAGCTGAATCGCAAGGCAGATGCGGCCAAATCGGAGATTAGAAGGCTGCAGGACCGGATAGCTGAGATCGATGCCGAGATCCTCAAGGACAAGATCCGGGAAGAGGGCATAATCGAGAAGCAAAAAGAGATCTCATCCAAAAAGGAGCTAGTGGAATCGGAGAAGGCAGAGGCCGCAGAACAGAAGGAGGCTGCCATGGCCAGGATCCAGAGCCTGAATTTGGAACTGGATGGGATGAAGTCCAGGGAGGCGGAGATCGAAGTGGAGCTGCATGGCCTCAAAGGAGTGCGCGTAGAGCTTCTTGAGAAGACCATCACCATGCAGCGGGCGATCGACAGGATGGAACGGGAGATGGACCGAATTCAAGCTCGGCTGGATGCCAGCCTTTCCGCCCGGGATGTCATCCAGATAAGGGTGGAGGGACTGCGAAGAGAGATCGAACAGAGCGGCGTAGACTCGACCCAGGAGCCGCCGGATAGCAATACCGTGGCTGAGAAGATCCGGGCCCTGACCCAATTTATGAGGGACCTGGAGCCGGTGAACATGCTGGCCATCGACGAGTACGATCATGTGTTGACCCGCCATGACTTCCTGGCTCTGAGGAGGACCACCCTAAGGGAGGAGAGGGAGGCGATCATCGATAAGCTGGAGAGGTACGACCAGATGAAAAAGGAGGCATTCTTATCCAGCTTCACCGAGATCAATAAGAACTTCAAGAACATATTCCAGGAGCTATCCCGGGGCGAAGGCGACCTGATCCTGGAGAACCCGGAGGATCCCTTGAGCGGGGGGATGACCATCAAGGCCCGGCCGGCGGGAAAGCCCTTCCACCGCCTGGAGGCCATGTCCGGAGGGGAGAAGAGCCTGACCGCCCTCTCTTTCATCTTCTCCATTCAGATGTTCCGGCCAGCGCCCTTCTACGCCATGGACGAGATCGACATGTTCCTGGACGGAGCCAATGTGGAGAGGGTGGCAAAGCTGATCAAGAAGATCTCTGCCCAGGCCCAGTTCATTGTAGTGTCCCTGAGAAAGCCGATGATACTGCAGTCGAAGTTCACTCTGGGTGTGACCATGCAGGAGAACAACATCACCACGGTGACCGGAATATGCACCAGCTGAGGTAGGACTTGTCCGAAGATCCATTCATGAAAAATCCCAACGAAATCGAGTTCGGCGAGCCGGCGGAGGTTCTGGTGGAGCTTGCTCGCAGAGGGGATATCGATCCCTGGGATATTGATATTGCCAGGACCACAGAGAAGTTCTTGCAGTACATCGACTCCCTGGAGAAGAGAGACCTGCGAATACCGGCCAGGACACTCCTTTATGCCAGCATTCTCCTGAGGATGAAGTCCGACTCCATGGAAGGGCAAAAGGAGGTGGCAGATGAGGAGCCAGAGCCTGAATTGGAGGAGGAGGGAGAGGAGGTTTGGGAAGAGGAAAGGGAGAGCACCCTTCCCCGCCCTCCGGTGAGAAGGCGCACCAAGAGGCCGGTAACCTTAGAAGAGCTGATCTCGGAGCTGAAGAAGGCGGAGATGGTCGGCCGGAGAAAGGCCATGAGGGACCGCTGGCCCTCCACTGAGGAGAAGGCGCTGGACCTCTCACATGATGAAGGGATCGAGGAGCGGATCAGGTTTTTGGGACCTATTTTAGATGATATGTTCATGGAGAAGAAGACCATCAACTTCCAGGATATTAACAGCAGAGATGGACTGAATGAGGACGAAGTGACCAACTACGTCTCGCTCCTATTCATGGCCCAGAGAAAGCAGGTGTGGCTGGAGCAAGAGGAGATTTTCGGGGACCTGTTTGTGAAAAGACATCCCTGAGTGATCGCATTATAGCGGGAATAGTGCCTGTTAATGCTGGCCGCCGAGCCTGAGCAGATCCTTAGCACCATTGATGATCGTTACGGCCTATGGTCCGAAGAGCTGAAACTGGGCTCTAGCGCATAGGACCTCCAGCTCATATTCCGAGTGAATATCTGTGGCTTAATCCACCTCTACATCGTCCTCAAGGCCCAATTCACGCAAGGCACTTCTCATCTCCTCAACTTCCTCCATAGAGGCGTCTGAAATGTCCACGGCTACCAGCAACTTCAGACCTTTGCGAGCGGCAAACTTGGATAGGATTCTGTTATAGAATTGGGTCCATTTTTGATGAGGTATCTCGCCTGCCCAATGAGGACTTAAGGCCTTGACGATGAGATTCGACGAGCTACTAACGCCCTCCGCGCTCGCTGTGATCGTAAAGAAGCCCTCCTCCATTCCCGCCTGAAAGATCCCGTTAACATCGATTGTGCCGCCTGTGGCCCTCCAGTCTGCCCCGGCCAATGGCATTTCAAGCCCATCTGCATCCAGGCCCACGGCGACAAATGTCTGCGTCCTGCCCGGCCCTATATGCGCATCCTGAGGAGAGACAACAATCCTCTTCAATGATCTGCCCCCTGCAGAGATGACGACACTGGCAGATCCAGTAGCATCTCTCGCTGCAGCATTCACAGAATAGGTCCCTTCTATATCCCCTGCCCTGAAGAGGCCGAGCTGATCGATGCTTCCACCGGTTGCCTTCCAGTCTATGGCATCAGTCTGTACCTCCTGGCCCCGGTCATTCATTACTTTCGCAGAAAATTGGACCTCATCTCCTGGCTTGATGCTGATCTGCTCAGGAGTCACCACCATTGTGCACGGTCCTGACCTCTTGGGAGGCTCCTTTGATATGAACCATTCCTCAGATATCTCCACATCATCCGGCAAAAGATCGGTGCGGTAATAGATGGGATCGTATTCGCCTTCTTCATGTTTTCGCCAACTCAATTTCGACCCGCCTATTTAAGGAAACGCCAATTCGTTTTTGATCCACCCTAAGAAGGAAAGCCTTCC
>WOYM01000115.1 GCA_011620785.1 Methanothrix sp.
GGATGCCCCGTCTGCTTGCAGCGGGGTGCGCCGCCGCCGTTCGCATGAAAAACCCGAAAAATTGATTTAACCGAACCCTCCTATGCTATCGCTCTTCGTAACAACATAACCTGCCCGCACGATGCAGTCAATCATCTCTTGGATCGACATCTCAATAGGAGACGGCGGTATTAAGGGCTTCTGACGCATATTCTTCTTATCTCTGTCTTCAATATACATTTCTTGATTTATGAGAAGATGGTGAAGAATGCACAGGACCTTTCTTGCCAGAGCAACCGCTGCTACTTTAGATCCCTTCTTGGCTTGAATCCTCAGGAAGAATTTCTTCAGCTTGGAATCCTTGGTTCTCGATATGGCATAGGCGACCTGGATCAGCATTCTTCGGATATGCTTGGAGCCTTGTTTGGTTATCCCTCCAAGGATTGTCTTTTCTGCTGACTGATATAAAGAAGGAACAAGGCCACACCATGCGGCAAGCTGCTCTGGCTTTTTGAAATCAGTATAGTTGCCAATTTCCGCCAGAATGGCAGTTGCAGAAACAAAACCTGTCCCAGGTATAGACATTGCAATGGCTAAATCATTCTTACGATATTGAATTCTGGCGCTAATCTCTCCATCCAGCTCATCTATCCTCTCCTGGATGGATTTCATCAAGCTCAGAGAACCCCTAATCAAAATGACCTGAGAGACATCCAGACGACTCTTGATAGACTCTTTAATTTGATCCGCCTTTTTCTTAAGTCGTCCAGATGGAATGCCGTCAATTATATCATCAATCTCTCTTCCTTCTAGAACGCAATTCAAGAGGTACATCCCGGACTTGCCAAATATATCAGAGATAACTGAGGCCAACTTAATGCATGCAGAATCGAGAGATTGGTGTATCTTGTTCTTTTCCTGAGTCATCTGCTTGACGTAACCCTCTCTGGCTCTGGTTAGCCTTCTTAACTCTCGATCATCTTTAGGAAAAATCCTGGAAGGCTCAATCATGCCGTTGAGACAAAGTTCAGCAATCCATTCGGAATCGCTGACATCAGTCTTTCTTCCTGGCGTGTGCTTAATTTTGTAGGAATTCGCCACAATCAAGTCGATCTTTCCCTCAAGAACAGAGTGAACAGGATGCCAATAGATTCCAGTTGTTCCCGTCCTGATATGGGCGGATAACTTAATCCTCAAAGGGTGCTCATTCGCATTCGCGTTCTACTGACGCATTCTTGCATCCGCGGGATTTGGCTAGTTTCACTAACGAGGTCTACGCCCCTAAACGGCGGACTGCCTTCACCGCCCATATCAAAGCAATTAATGGCTTTGCTATGATATCAGGTTTTCATCCTTCTTGCATGAGCAATGTGCTCATGTGGGTTTCACTCAATATGTTATATGATAGCACCAATGCGAGGGGCTTTATACAATCAAAGATAAAGACAAATTATTTGCATTGAATTGCACCTGGTGATCTCGATGGAAGACTTCTCTATCCTCATAGGCGGCATCGCCGGTGACGGCATAAACGAGGCGGGTCTGACTGCCGCCCGGCTCATGAACCGCCTGGGCTATCGCATATTCATGTACTACGACTATCCCTCTCTGATCAGAGGCGGGCACAACTTCTCGATGGTCCGAGCCTCATCCGAGAGGATCGGCGTCTGCAGGGATGAGATAGACCTGCTCATCGCCCTCAATCAGGATACAGTGGATAGACATTCCGGCCGCCTCAAGGAGGGCTCAATTTTCATTTTCGATGCAGATAACGTAATGGGAGAGGGCATAGCCGAGAAGAGCTGCGGCATTTCCGTCACCAGTATCCTGAAAGAGGAGGGGGCCCCTTCCGTCATGAAGAACAGCTGCATTCTGGGTGCCTTTTGTCATGCAGTTGGCATCGAATGGACGGTGCTGGAAGAGGTCTTGAAAAAGCATATTCCAAAGAAGCTGGAGCTGAACCTCAAGGTCGCACGCAGGGGATATGACCAGGCCTCGGAGTTCTGCCGCATCGTAAAGCTGGACAACAGTCCTGAGCCCATCATGACCGGCAACCAGGCCATCAGCCTGGGCCTTATCAGGGCAGGTCTTGAGGCCTATGTGGCCTATCCCATGACCCCATCCTCGGCCATTCTTGACTTCATGGCCAATTCGGCAGAGGAGTTCGGCCTGAAGGTCGTCCATCCGGAGAGCGAGATCGCTGTGATCCTCATGGCAGAGGGATTCGCCTATGCCGGTGTCCGGGCAGCAGTGGGGACCTCGGGAGGAGGATTCTGTCTCATGACCGAGGCCCTCAGCCTGGCGGGGATGGCTGAGATCCCCCTGGCCATCGTCATGGCCCAAAGGACTGGACCCTCAACCGGCCTGCCCACCTATACCGCTCAGGGCGACCTGCATTTTGTGATCAATGCCGGCCAGGGGGAGTTTCCCAGGTTGGTGGTCGCCCCGGGTGACGCAGAGGATGCATATCTCTGGTCTGCTGCAGCCCTGAACCTGGCCTGGAAATATCAGATTCCCGCGTTCATCCTCTCGGATAAGATCGTAAGCGAGAGCCAGTATAGCTTTGACCTCGGGCTCGCAGGAAAGGCAGAGACTGCCGCTCCGGCACAGCTTTGGAATGAGCAGGGTGACTACCATCGCTACCGCCACTCTGAAACTGGCGTCCCTCCACTCGCCTATCCTCCTCAGAAGGGACAGGTGATAAAGGCGGACAGCTATGCGCATGATGCCGCAGGCATAACCACTGAGGACGCCCAGATAACTAGGGAGATGAGCGACAAAAGAATGCTCAAGGCTCAATCCCTGGCCAGGGAATTGGAGGGATACGAGACTGTGAAGCTCTTGGGTGATGAGAAGAGCAGGACCTGCCTCTTGTTCTGGGGCTCGAACAAGGGGGTATGCAGAGAGGCCGCGGAGAGTCTGGGACTGAGGGCGGTTCAGGTGCTGGTTCTCTGGCCATTCCCTGAGAAGAGGCTGAAGGATTCCCTCCGGGGTGTGGAGAGGCTGATCGCTGTGGAATGCAATGCCACAGGCCAGCTGGCGACTCTATGCCGCCAGTATGGCATCGAGGTCGATGACCGAATCCTGAAATACGACGGCCGGCCTTTTTCCCTGAACGATCTTGAAACCGAGCTGGAAAGGAGGAAAGCATGAAGCCCCAGGATCTATCCACTACCACCCGCAATACCTGGTGTCCTGGCTGCGGGAACTTCTCCATTCTGAATGCAATAAGAGCGGTCCTCGCCCGGATGGACGAGGAGGGATTCCCAGTAGAGAACACCGTCCTGGTTTCGGGCATCGGCTGCCACGGCAAGATTGTGGACTACCTGGATGTGAACAGCTTCTACTCCATCCACGGCCGGACCATTCCCGTCGCCACAGGCATAAAGCTGGCCAACCCCGATCTGAATGTAATCTGCTTCTCTGGTGATGGCGATAGCCTGGCGGAGGGCCTGGACCACCTGATCTTCGCCGCCAAAAGGAACATCGACATAACCCTGATCTTGCATGACAACCGGGTCTACGGCCTGACCACCGGCCAGTACACTCCCACCTCACCATCCGGTTTTAAAGGTAAGTCCACTCCTGAGGGATCCATTGAGCGACCCCTGAACCCTCTGGACCTGATGCTCTCTGCCGGCGCCACCTTCATCGCCCGGGGCTACTCTCACGGGATTGAGCAGCTTCAGACCCTCTTTAAAGAGGCGATACTGCATAAAGGCTTCTCATTTGTGGATGTCTTACAGGTCTGCGTCTCTTACTTCAATATGTATGAGAGCTATAACAGGAGAACCTATTCCGTGGAAGGAAACGATGCCGCCAGCTTTGACCAGGCCCAGGAGATCATTCGCCGCTGGAACTATGACGACTCCGAGTCGCAAATACCCCTGGGCAAGTTCTATCAGATTGATGCGCCGCGATTCGATCAGGCCTACAGCCAGACGAAGCCGCTCTTGGCGAGAGGGGATAAGATCGGATCCAAGCTGGAAAGTTTCATCTAGCAAGAAGGCATAAAACGAAGGAGTGGTGAGACAGAAATGGACAAATACATATGCACTGTCTGTGGATATATCTACGATCCAGAGAAAGGGGATTCGGCATCCGGCATAGCACCAGGGACGGCTTTCGAGGATCTGCCGGATGACTGGACCTGTCCGGAGTGCAGCGTGGGAAAGGAATTGTTCAATAAGGTGGAATAAAGCTCAGAATCTGCCGTTTTATCTGCTCAGGAGATCACTATGCTCAGCGAAAGGATGAATGAAGCCCTCAATTATCAGGCAAATCGGGAGTTATACTCCTCCTATCTGTATCTTTCCATGTCCTACTACTTTGAATCCATTGGATTCAGGGGGTTTGCCAGCTGGATGAGGGTTCAGGCAGGAGATGAGCTGGTCCACACCATGAAATTGCTGGACTATGTTGCCGCTTCCGGCGGGAAGGCGAAGATGCTCGCCGTGGAGGCGCCACAGCATAGCTGGGAGTCGCCACAGCAGGCATTTGCTCATGTCTGGGAGCACGAGCGGGCGGTGACCAGGATGATTCATGACCTGGTGGCGGTGGCCGAAAGCGAATCGGACGCAATCACACGGAAATTCTTGCAGTGGTATGTGGACGAGCAGGTGGAAGAGGAGGAGTCCTCGGACGGTGTTCTGAAGAGGGTGCTGGCTGCCGGAAACGATCCAAAAGCCCTCAGGGCAGCGGATGAGGAGCTGGGCAAGAGAGGCTTCAAATTCCCCCGCGGATTCCAGATGTTTCCATTGTAAAAGGTGTGAGGCCTCTGTTTGGGGCCCCAAATCGCTATTTAGAGCTTAATCATCATTTTTTATTTTCAGATGAGCTCGGGCTGATTGGCCGGATCGATGACGCGCCACTGATCATCCTCCAGGCCGTGTCCGTAAGTATCGCCCGGGGAACTGTCCCGGGAATAGAGGTACAATGGCCAGCTCTTGAATGTTGTCTGCTTAGAACCATCAGCTCGCTCTATAGTGGCGAAGTTGGATGGATTGAGGCTCTCAGGCAGGGTCAGGTTCTCGACATAAAAGGGCTTCCACATCTTTGCACAATCATCATCACAGGTGCTCATTCCATCGAGACTGCTATCATTTTGGTAGTAGTAAAGGGCAAATCCCGTCTCGTTCACCAGATAGCTTCCAAGGAACTTGCTCGCGGAGATGTTCACACTGAAGTTCTCATCCTCTGCCAAGGCATTGATGGAAAGAAGAGATATACACAGCAGCATGAATAAAACCATTCGGCTCTTTGACATGTTTAACACCTCTCCAGACCTTAATGCATCCTGTTAAATAAGTTTGCCCATGATCCGATTCAATAGCGGAGGAGAAAAAGGGCAAAAAGAGCCATAAAGTCCATTAATGACATAGTTGCATGGATGCAGACCGAGATGAGCGGATTTTCCTTTGAGGTACTGAACCGGGATCCGGAGAGCAATGCCCGAGCAGGGCTGATAAAAACCCGAAGGGGTGACATCCAGACGCCCTATCTGGTTCCCGTGGCCACCCTGGGCAGCGTGCGCGCTCTGGGCTCCGATGACCTGGTGTCCCTGGGCGTCTCCTGCGCCCTGGCCAACACCTATCACCTTCACTTGAAGCCCGGAGACGAGCTGATCCGGCGGCTGGGGGGATTGCACAGGTTCATGGGATTTTCCCGCCCCCTCTTCACCGACTCGGGCGGATTTCAGGCCTTTTCCCTGGGCTATGGAAGAGAGCATAACATAGCCAAGATCGGCAACATCTTCCCTCAGGAGCTGAACTCTATTCCAGGGAGAAATGATTGCCAGCAGCAGGGCGATGAACAGTGCGAAGAGGAGCCATTGGAAAACGAGATCTATAGATCAAACTACAGGAAGAGTTACGGAGGGGGGGCGAAGGAAGGATCCAAAAGGGCGGACGGGAAGGGGCAGAAGAATGCCAAGAAGGAGAATCTGACAAAGATCACAGACCAGGGCATCTCTTTCAAGTCCATGGCCGATGGGGCCTGGCATTTCCTGGATGCTGAAAGGTCGATGAGGATTCAATCAAACCTGGGCTCAGATATCATCATGGCCTTTGACGAGTGCACCTCCCCCCTGTCAGACTACGATTATACCAGAAAGGCCATGTGCAGGACTCATGACTGGGCGGAAGAGTCTATCCGCTATCATGATAAGAGCCAGGCCATCTACGGAATCATCCAGGGAGGGTGGTTTGAGGACCTGAGGCGGACGAGCACCGACTTTATCGTCTCCCAGCCCTTTGACGGTATAGCCATCGGCGGATCTTTGGGGAACAGCAAGCAGGATATGCATCAGGTCTTGGACTGGACGATCCCAAGGCTGGACGACCGGCCGCGGCACCTATTGGGGATCGGGGAGATTGATGACATCTTCGAGTGCGTGGCCAGGGGGATCGATACCTTCGACTGCGTCTCCCCCACCAGGATCGCTCGCAGAGGAAGCCTCCTCCTATCGCCCCAGTCCGGTGGGTCGCGGCAAAACAAGTTCCGCCTGAATATCAAGTCCGCCCGGTTCAGGGAGGACGATCTGCCCGTTGATCCCGCCTGCTCTTGCCCCACCTGCTGCAGGTATTCCCGAGCTTATCTCCGCCATTTGTACGTATCAGGAGAGCTCTCCTACTTCCGTCTGGCCACCCTGCATAATCTCCATTTCATGCTTCGGCTGATGGAGAGTATAAGGGAAAGCATAAGATGTGGCAGCTTCATGGAGCTCAGGGACAGATGGCTAAAAGCGATTTAGCTGAGAAAGGATCTTCGATCGCATGGGGATGGCTGAAGCTCGATAAGACTCAGGCCACCATAATCCTCTGCGGTTTTTACCTCTTCGTTTCTCTAGTGGGAAACATCGCCGCCACCAAGGTCACATACTTCGATAGCCTGGTCATGGATGCCGGTTTCATCTATTCTCTGACCTTCACCTGGCGGGATCTAATCCACAAGCAGCTGGGGGAGAGGGCGGCCTTGACCACTATCTGGCTGGCAGCGGGCTTTAATCTGCTTGCGGCCATCTATTTTCAGTTCGTGGTACTCCTGCCCGCCCAGACTGACTGGGCAAATAGCGGTGGGCAGGCGGCCTGGACATTTCTCTTCGGGATCCTGGACCGCTCAGGCCAGGAGTGGCAGTCGGTCTTCTCCCTGCAGATGAGAATCGTCTTAGCCTCAATTCTCACAGCCCTCCTGGCGGAGCTGATCGACACCAGGGTCTATCGCATCTGGACCCGGGGAGCACGCAAACGCTGGCCCCAATGGACGCGAGTCTTCGCCTCCAATGCCGTTTCCATACCCATAGACAGCCTTCTCTTTCCGGTGATCGCCTTTATGGGTATCTTGGGAACACAAGGGCTGGTGCAGATGATCTGGACCAATATAATCGTCAAAGCGGCAATCACTCTTTTGGTCTTCTGGACGATCTACCTGGTTCCCGAGAGGCCGATATATGAGGAGAGCTGAAGCGATTTAAAATAGGAGAGGATGCAGCAACTATGATCGACCCAGGGAAAGATATCGATTGGAACGAGGTCTGGAAGAGCCAGATGAAGCGGAGCAGAGAATCAAGCCCCGGCAGGGATTGTGCCCGCATCTGGAGCAGCAAAGAGAGCGCTCTTAGATTCTGGGATATGTGCAAAAAGGAGCAGAATAGGATTGAAAGAGTTATCTGGGAGACGGATATCACAGAAAAATCTCGCGTGCTGGATATCGGCGCCGGGCCCGGCACCCTGGCCATCCCCTTCGCCCAAAAAGCGGCACATGTAACGGCGGTGGAGCCGGCAGACGGCATGTGCAGCGTCATGAGAGAGAAGATGGCCGAGTATGGCGTCGAGAACATCACCATCGTTCAGAAGCGCTGGGAGGAGGTGGATGTGGCCAGGGATCTGGATCCTCCTTATGATGTGGTGGTTGCCTCCTTCTCTTTAGGGATGATTGACATCCGCGATGCCATTGAGAAGATGATCCAGGCTTCATCCAGATACATCTATCTCTACCATTTCGCCGGGGAGAGCACCTGGGGCAGGATGTGGAAGGAGCTTTGGCCCAGATTGCATGGAAAGGATTATGTCTCCGGTCCAATGAGCGACGTGCTCTACAATGTGCTCTACCAGATGGGCATCTATCCGAATATCACCACCTTCAGAATGAGGCATGATCAGCGCCACTCCACCCTGGAGGATGCAGTGGCAGAGCTTGCCCCCCAGGCCCGGGCAGATACCAAAGAACAAAAGGCTGTGCTGCGTGATTATCTGGAAAAGGCTATGAAATGGGAGGAGGGAGCATTTGTTCTGAACGGCTCATCGATCCGGGTGAAGATATGGTGGGAGAAGCAGCAGGACTGCTGAAGCGGATATGGCCTGCAGGAAGGACAGTGCTGCCCGGATATGAGGGCTGATTCGACTTCGAGTCCATTCTGAAGGCTTATTCAGCTCGGAGGTTGGGAGCGGAATTGATCGATATACTCTGGCAGACTCTGGACGGGACCGTCTATACTATGGGCACCGTATTCCTGATGCTTTTTATTACCGGCATCATGAATGAGATGGGCCTCTTTCAGAGGTTCTCCTATCTTGCCAGTCCCCTGGTCTCATTATCCCGCCTGCCTGCAGCCGCAGCCTCCACCTTTGTGGTAGGCCTGGGATCGGCCCTGGCGGCAAATGCCATGACTGCCAGGCTCCGGCATGATGGACAGTTGAGCGATCGGCAGGCCTTTCTCTCCGCTCTGATGAACAGCGTTCCAGTCTATTTCAGAGAGCTTTTCACCTATCAGCTGGCCTTTGTAGTTCCGGTGCTGGGCCTTTATGTGGGGGGAGCTTATGCGGTTGTGTCTCTGTCTACGGGATTGATCAAGCTCTTGATAGTCATAATCCTGGGCAGAGCCTATCTGGCAGGAGAGGTCATCTCCTCCTTAGAGCCTTCGCCAGTTACCAAGGAGAAGAGCATCATAGATGCTGCCCGAAAATCACTGGGCGGTCAGAAAAAGCTGTTTTTGCGGATCGCATCACTTTACTTCATTATGACATTTCTCGTTCTCTATTTGAGCGAGGAGGGAATATTGCAGTCGCTGAACGTAGCGCCTCTTGCCAGCATCTTCCGGATCCCAGCAGAGACTGTGATCCCGCTGACCATCTATGTGGCCAACCCCAAGGCGGGAATCGTCCTTCTCGGACCGTTGATTCAGAATGGCGGCATATCGGAGCTGAAAGCCCTGATGGTCCTGATGCTGGGAAGCATGTTCATGCTGCCTGTCTTCACCATTAGGTCAACTCTGCCCAACTATACATCGATCTTCGGAGTGAGGCTGGGGGTCTCCCTGACCGCCGTATCGGCGGGCATCAGCATAATGGTAAGGCTGCTTGTACTGCTGCTGCTACTCTTCGCCACTTGAATTGCTTTCCGAAAAATCTTTATAATCATCCAGACAATTAACTCCTATGAGAGCTTGCTTTTTCCTCCTTTTGCTGGCCGTATTTCTGCTTCTTCCGGGCCAGGCAAATGCATCATACTGGTTTCAGGTGATCGATATCACCCCGGTGGAGATGCTGCCTAATAGCGAGGCCAACTTCACGGTCTCGGTCAAGGGACTGGGAAGCGACAGGGCCTATGTGGAGCTGGTCTTCAGGAATGTATCCGAGGGGCTGACGATCACCTGCCCCAAGAAGATCCAGAACATCTTCCCCCAGGGAGTGACCAACTATGATTGTATTGTCGCGGCGGGTGATCTTCTTCCCGGCAACTACTCCTTTGTGGCAGATGTGGTCGTCGCTGGTGCCCCTTCCGGAAAGAAGACCGGCTATGTCAACATCATAGGAGGCAATGGCAATCGTGCCAGTGAGCCTGTGAGAGTGGATCAATTGATCCTAGAAGAAGCAGAAGAATCCGAGGAGCATGCTTCTGAGCCTGCTGCTCAGCCCGCTGAAAGCGAGAAAAAGAGCCCAGGCCCGGGGGCAGTGGCCGCAAGCCTTGTGTTGATCCTCGCCCTTTGGAGGATGAAGAGATAAAGGATATAGATATTTCTACTGTCTCTCAGACCAAAAGCTCCATCAATCCCCCCTTCCATCCATCCTGCCATGTCTATTCACCCCATGGAGTTCAGATATGGCACACGAGAGATGAAGGCCATCTGGGAAGAGGATTTCAGGCTGCGCTGTCTTTTCCGGGTGGAAGCGGCCCTGGCTCAAGCGGAAGAGGAGCTGGGAATGATTCCCCCGGGGGCGGCAGAGGAGATCGCCCGGGCCGCAGAGATCACGCGGCCCCAGAGGGCCAAGGAGATCGAGGATGAGATCGGCCATGACATGATGGCCACTGTGCTCGCCCTGGCCGAGGAGAGCCCCAAGTTTGGGGAGTGGATCCACCTGGGAGCGACCTCCAATGATATCCTGGATACCGCTACCGGACTGCAGATCAAGGCCTCCCTGGATATCCTGGAGGAGAAGCTGAAGAAGCTGCTCGCTCTTCTCCTGGACCTGGCCATGCAGAACAGGAATCTGGTCTGCGCCGGCCGGACGCACGGCCAGATAGCAGTGCCCACCACCTACGGATTGAGGTTCGCCATCTGGGCCTCTGAGGTTGGGCGCCATATCCAGAGGCTCGAGGAGCTGCGACCCCGGGCGGCAGTGGGCAAGATGTCTGGCGCCGTGGGGACCCAGGCCGCCTATGGCCGGTTCGGCATGGAGATTCAGGAGAGGGTTATGCATCACCTGGAGCTGTTCGAGGTGGACGTCTCCAATCAGGTGGTGCAGAGGGACAGGCATGCTGAGATGGTATGCTGGATGGCGCTCGTCGCCTCCACCCTGGATAAGATATTCATAGAGATGAGGACCTTGCAGAGGACGGAGATCGCCGAGGTGGAAGAGGGCTTTGGCAAAAAGCAGGTGGGCTCATCGACCATGCCTCACAAGAGAAATCCGATCAAGTCCGAGCAGATCTGCGGCCTGGCAAGGGTGGTGCGGGCGCAGCTCATCCCCGCTTTTGAGAACATTTCCCTCTGGGATGAGCGCGACCTGACCAACAGCAGCTGCGAGCGGGTTGTCTTTCCGGAGGCCTTCATTTTCACCGACCACATCCTCGCCCTGGCCGTTCGCACCCTGGGCAATATGAGGCTGAGGCCGGATAACATCGAGCGAAACCTCATGCTCCTGCATGGCCTGAACATGGCGGAGAACGTGATGGTGGAGCTGGCCAAAAAAGGAGTGGGTCGCCAGCAGGCCCATGAGATCATGCGCCAGAGCAGCATGACTGCCTTCGAAGAGAAAAGGGAATTGAAGGACGTCCTCCTGGAGAACGAGACGGTCAGAAGTTTCCTGAAGCCCGAGGAGATCAGCGCCCTGCTTGATCCTCATCAGTACATCGGCACTGCTCCCAAACAGGTGGAAAGGCTGAACGAGAAGCTGAAAAAGCTCTACCTGGATTGAGCGTGAGCCAGGCTGGATTGGGCCGGGATGATTTGGACGCAGATGATATGAGAGCAGATAAAATGCGGCCCAGGGTCTTTCTCCTCAAAGCGGGGTCGATCCTGCGGGACCAGGGGGGCAACATCCTGGATGCCCGCTCCTCAGTGACGCTGATTGAGAGCGAGAGGGGCTGGATCATAGTGGACACCGGCCAGGAGGGGGATGGGGAAGAGATATTGAACGCTCTGGCCGATCTGGGGCTGGAAAAGTCAGATATCGACTTCATTGTGAATACCCATTCTCATCCCGACCACTGCGCCAACAACCGGCTGTTTTCTCAGGCTATGAGGATATATCCCAAAGATGGAGAGCTGATCGCACCCGGCGTTCGGGCCCTGGCCACGCCCGGCCACAGCCCTGACAGCATATCCGTGCTGGTCGATGCCGACATCCATCCTCCCGGAGGGGATGGAACGGCGCCGGCGACCCGGATAGTGGTGATATCAGGAGACGCCCTGCCCACTCTGGGCAACTTCCAAAAGAGGGTTCCTCCGGCAGTGCACTACGATCGCGCCCTGGCTGTGGCCAGCATGAACAAGATCATCGCTATTGCGGATATGATCATACCCGGACATGACCGCCCATTTTTTGTTAGAGAGGGGAGGCTGGAGAGGTTCATTGGGCTTGCTGATGAATAACAAAACAAAGGATTTTAGCATGCAAACCGAGATGCCCATCGTGGCAAGATAGTTCCTGGCGTGCGCAATCGAAGGCGGCCAGGGGGTTTCAGTGGCGGCTATATGCCCATCCACTGAACCGGTTTCTGGCCGACCTCATTTTTCGCTTCCCGGTCAGAAGCCCCTGAGTCGCTTATGCTACGATCTGGCGAGGTCGAAGCGGTCAAGGTTCATGACTTTGTTCCATACCGCTACAAAGTCATGCAGGAACAATTCCAGGGAGTCCTCACTTCCGTAGACTTCCGCCAGGGCCCGGAGCTGGGAGTTGGAGCCGAAGATCAGATCGACACGGGTAGCGGTCCATTTCAGTTCACCCGTCTTGCGATCACGCCCTTCAAACAGGTCCTTGGCATCCGATACCGCCTTCCACTCCGTGCCCATGTCGAGCAGGTTCACGAAGAAGTCGTTGGTCAGAGCCTCCGGTCGCTTGGTGAAGACGCCATGCTTGGTCTGTCCGAAGTTGGTATTCAGGACGCGCATGCCGCCCAACAGAACTGTCAATTCAGGTGCAGTCAGCGTCAGCAATTGAGCCCGATCGATCAGTAGCTCCTCGGGCAATACCGAGAACTTGCCTTTTAGGTAGTTTCTGAAGCCATCTGCGACCGGTTCGAGCACGGCAAAGGACTCCACATCGGTCTGCTCCTGCGAGGCGTCCATTCGTCCCGGAGTGAAGGGAACAGTTATATTTTGGCCGGCATTCCTCGCCGCCTGCTCGATGCCAGCACAACCGGCAAGAACGATCAGGTCGGCGAGGGAGACCTTCTTGCCGCCAGACTGGGAGCTGTTGAACGCGCTCTGGATACCCTCTAAGGTCTTGAGGACATTTGCCAACTGCGCTGGTTGGTTTGCAGCCCAGTCCTTCTGCGGAGCGAGGCGAATTCGTGCGCCGTTCGCACCTCCGCGCTTATCGGAGCCACGGAAGGTGGACGCCGACGACCAGGCGGTTGAAACCAGTTCCGAGACAGACAAGCCCGAAGCCAGGATCTTGCTCTTGAGGGAGGCAATGTCCTCTTCATCGATCAACTTGTGATTGACTGCAGGGATGGGGTCTTGCCAGATGAGCTCTTCGGCAGGGACCTCCGGGCCGAGATAACGGGAGCGCGGACCCATGTCGCGGTGCGTCAGCTTGAACCACGCGCGTGCGAAGGCGTCCGCTAACTGATCCGGGTTCTCATAGAAGCGCCTTGAGATCTTTTCGTAGACGGGGTCAAACCGCAGTGAGAGGTCGGTGGTCAGCATAGAAGGTGCAATACGCTTTGAGGGGTCGTGTGCAACTGGCACGGAGCCGGCACGCTTCTCATCCTTCGGTTTCCACTGATATGCACCAGCCGGGCTCTTGGTCAATTCCCACTCATTGTCAAACAGGATTCGGAAGAAGTTGTTGCTCCACTTCGTTGGCGTGTTAGTCCAGGTGACCTCCAGGCCGCTGCTGATCGTGTCTTTGCCTTTGCCTGTGCCAAAGCTGCTCTTCCAGCCGAGGCCCTGCTCCTCGATGCTGGCGGCTTCCGGCTCAGGCCCCACTTGGGACGCAGGACCGGCACCATGGGTTTTGCCGAAGCTGTGGCCGCCTGCTATGAGCGCGACCGTCTCTTCGTCATTCATTGCCATGCGAGCGAAGACCTCGCGGATATCCTTGGCCGCCGCGATCGGATCCGGATTGCCGTTCGGTCCTTCCGGATTGACGTAGATCAGTCCCATCTGCACGGCGGCGAGCGGATTTTCCAGATCCCTTTCGCCGGAGTAGCGTTTATCACCCAGCCACTTGTCTTCAGAGCCCCAGTAGATGTCCTGATCCGGCTCCCAGACGTCCTCGCGACCGCCGGCGAAGCCGAAAGTCTTGAATCCCATTGTCTCCATAGCGACGTTCCCCGCGAGAATCATCAGATCGGCCCACGAGATCTTCAGGCCATATTTCTGCTTGATCGGCCAGAGCAGCCGGCGCGCTTTGTCCAGGTTGACATTATCCGGCCAGCTGTTGAGGGGCGCGAATCGCTGCTGGCCCCTACCGCCGCCCCCACGTCCATCACCGGTGCGGTAGGTGCCGGCGCTGTGCCATGCCATGCGAATGAACAAAGGCCCATAATGACCGAAGTCCGCCGGCCACCAATCCTGCGAGTCGGTCATCAGCGCCGCTAGATCTCTCTTCACAGCCGCCAGGTCGAGGCTATTGAACTCCTTCACATAGTCAAAGTCCTCGCCCATCGGATTGCACCTGGAGGAATGCTGGTGCAGGATCTCGAGCCGCAACTGGTTCGGCCACCATTCCCGGTTCGAGACGCCTCTGCCAGCCATGCTATCTTCATTCATAGTATTCTACTCCTTTCATTAGCTGAATTGTCTTAGGCGCTGTTAGAATAACTGTATTTCGCAGATCGATAGATGAGTAGCCAACCTTCTCACCACTAAAATTTCAGGAGAATAGCGCCGGGGGTCTACAGAGACTCCAGGACTCCCCGGTTTGAGCACATCTCCTGTGCCACCGCCGCCACCTCACCCGGCAGCGCCCGGGCCGCCATGGATGACGGCCACCTGAAAAGGCGCGCTGCCATATCTTCTCGGATTGACCACGAAATATCACATGGTGCCTGCTAGGGATTAAAAGGTCCTCCTTAGGGCGTGATGCATAGAGTTGATGGCAACCGACAGCAATTTAATATAATTAATAATTTAAAACACAAAACGAATCGAAAACTATATTATATAATACCAGCGACACAATGTCGGCCCCATCGCCTGATTCATTTTACAGAAATGTCATGAATTTTACTCCAGAGCAAATGGTCCAGGAACAAGCCAACGCAGAGCAGTTCTTCATGGAGCACTATGGAATTGACTTTTCAAATATAGAAGCTGTGAATGGCACCAAGATTATTGACGGAAGTGCAGAGCTTTCCATCTTCACAGTAGACCCAAGGAACAACTACCGTGCCTACTATGTCTCAGGAGAAGACGTCCCTAATATGGGCTGGGAAGTGCGCGATGGCGGATGGATGCTCATGTTCATGAACGATACAGTAGTGGAAGGAGCCTTTGGTGGCCAGGCTGGCAAGATGTTGCCTGCAGGCTCTATGAGCGTCTATGGATACTACAACGTTGATAGACCCGGCCAGAATCCGATGATCATACACTATCAGTCGTTCACTCCAATGGTGCCCAATGTCGCTGGTGTGTCTGCGATTGACTGCAATATAACCGATCCGATGTGGGGCGTGGGCAGAGCTACAGGTGCAGTCCAGCCGGCAATGGATATGGGCAATGGAATCATGAAACAGAACTGGAGAAATATCCTGACGTTCCCAGCTTATTAGAGCCGGATTGGAAAGGAAATCCACTGGAACAGAGAATGTGCTCCTCAGTCGGAGTACTTCGATTTATTTAAATAGCAAGCGAACGAATATCAATTAAGTATTTCGATCATAGGGAATAAGGAGGTGAAAAAAGATGGCAGAGGAGATGAAAGAGCTAAAGTGTCCCATTTGTGGCATGACATTCAAAAGCAAGGAAGAGATGGAAGAGCATGCTAAGACACACAAAAAGTGAATCCTATCTTCAAAAATGACTAACGGCTTTCATGCCGTTAGATCATTATATACTTTTCTTGTTTGGTTTAATCGCTTTTATGACTCTTCAAATGCTTTTCGAACTCCTCTTTGGAAACAAATGTCATGCCGCAGAATTTGCACTTGAATTCGCCTTTTTTCTCCGGTTCGACCATTCGGTAGTGTACTCGTTTCATTGAA
>WOYM01000013.1:0-62795 GCA_011620785.1 Methanothrix sp.
AAGGTGAAATTATCATGAATTATCACTGAACGGATCGAAAATATTGACAGGCATTTTTTAAGTCTTATTTATGTTGGGTTTTTCAAAGCTCTCAGATAATATTTATTCTTATCTTTAAAAGAAGCAGTTATTGAGACACTTTATTGAATTCATCTATGCGACAGAAAATAATTAACGCTCATCTATAAAACTATTCAATTTACAGACCTCGATCTCCGCTTGTCCGAAAAATTTTAAAGATTCTCCATCAGGATAGTCTTCGCGATAGACCACGCGCTTTATTCCAGCATTAATGAGCATTTTCGCACATAAAGTGCATGGCTGGTGAGTACAGTATAGGGTTGAACCTTCTATACTCACTCCATGTATGGCGGCCTGGACAATGGCGTTTTGCTCTGAATGCACCGCACGACAAAGTTCGTGGTGAGTGCCGCTTGGATAATCTGCTCGCGGGCAGCCAGTATCTTCGCAGTGTGGCAACCCTTTTGGCACACCATTGTAGCCCGTTGAGAGAATTCTCTTATCCCTTACCAATACCGCGCCAGCCTTTCTCCTCAAGCAAGTGGACCTACTCGCCACCACATTTGCGATTTCCATGAAATAATCATCAAGCTCAGGCCGGCTCATGGTCATACCTATCTCAATCTAAATATTTTAACCTTATCGTTTTCTATTAAGGTTTCTTCCAAATACGGCGGAAGATTAATATTCGTTTCCCTACGGCATTGACGGTCATGTCTATTCACTGGGCGGATGTCATCGCCGAGAAGCTGGAAGGCTCTGGCCCCCATACTATCGCCACCGGCATTACCCCCTCCGGGCCGGTTCACATCGGCAACATGCGCGAGGTCATGACCGCAGAGGCCGTCTATCGCGCTCTCCTGGACAGAGGGGTACAAGCGCGTCTGATCTACATCGCCGACACCTTCGACCGACTGCGCCGGCTCTACCCCTTCCTGCCGGAGAGCTTCAATGAGCATATAGGCAAGCCCCTCTCCCAGATCCCCTGCCCGGAGGGCTGCTGCGCCAGCTATGCCGACCACTTTCTCTCTCCTTTCCTGAAGAGCATGGAACGGCTGGGGATCCGGCCCGAGGTCTACCGGGCGGATGTCCTCTACAAAGAGGGCAAATACAATGATGCCATCAAGACAGCCTTCTCCAGGAAGGACGACATCGCCCGCATACTGAAAGAGGTCTCGGGCCGCGACGTCCCCGAGGGCTGGAGCCCGTTTGATGCCATCTGCAAGGTCTGCGGCCGGACGAACACCACTCACGTTACGGGATTCGACCTGGATGCCGAGACCGTGGACTATGTCTGCTCCTGCGGCAGCAGCGGCACTGTCTCCATGGCAGGCGGGGGAAAGCTGGTCTGGCGGGTGGACTGGCCGGCCCGCTGGCCCATATTCCGGGTGACTGTGGAGCCCTTCGGCAAGGATCATGCCACCGCAGGCGGCTCATACGATACCGGTAAGAGGATCAGCGAGGAGATCTATGGTTATCCCGCTCCTTTCCCCATGGTCTACGAATGGATCCACCTCAAGGGAGTGGGAGCCATGCACAGCTCCACCGGGATTGTGGTCACCATCCAGGAGATGCTGGATGTCGTCCCGCCCGAGGTCCTGCGTTACCTGATCATCCGGAACAAGCCGGAAAAGCACATAGAGTTTGACCCTGGCCTTCCGCTATTGAGCCTGGTGGACGAGTACGACCAGAGAAAAGGAGATGAGAGGGCCATAGAGCTCTCCAACGTCAGCAAGAGCGGCCCCTTCGAGATACCATTCAGGCATATGGTCACTGCCGTCCAGATCGCCCGGGGAGATGAGGAACAGCTCTTCGTCGCCCTGAAGAGATCCGGCTATGATGTCATATCCAGAAGGGAGGAGATCTTGGGCCGAGCAAGGAACGTGCTGGTCTGGCTGGAGAAGTATGCACCCAAATATGTCAAATTCCAGCTTCAGGAGACTCTTCCTGCGGCGGTAAACAACCTCTCCCCCGCCGAGCGCCAGGCCCTGGGCCTGCTCGCCCAGAGGATAGAGGATAAGACCGCCGCCGAGATCCATGATCTGGTCTATGTCGTGGCCAAGGAGATGAACCTGGACTCCAAGAAGTTCTTCCAGGCGATATACCTGACATTCCTGGGAGACAGGCAGGGTCCGAAGGTGGGCTGGTTCCTGGCCAGCCTGGACCGGGATTTTGTCAGGTCCAGGCTAGCAGCGGCCGCTTCCCCTGTCTGAGGGAGAACGATGGCGGATATGGGCTACCAGCATAGGATCTACCTCTCGGGTCCTCTTTTCTCCGCGGGCGAGATCGCCTGGGGAAGAGAACTCTCTTCCTTTCTGCGCAAGCGGCTGGCAAATGCCGGTGTTCAGGTCATATGGCCCTATGAGCTATCAATAAATCAGTTGGAGCCGGAGGAGATCTTCGGAGAGAACCTGAGAGCTCTGGACCGCTGCGATCTGATGGTGGCCATCCTGGACGGGCCCCAGGTGGATGACGGCACTGCCTGGGAGATCGGCCGATGATCGAATTCTCCTGCCTGAGCATATCCTCGAATATCGATGAGCTCTATTCCGAGCTAGAGAGGCTGCTGGATTGAGCGCTCCTGATTCTGACTCTCCTGCTTATTCCATTGCTCCAGTCTTTGGCGCCCCTCTCCTCCTGGCAGAGGGGAAGGAACGGCTTCTCATTGCTTCCGACCTCCACCTGGGCCTGGAGCACGAGCTGTGGCTGGGAGGAGTATCCATTCCCAGCCAGACCAGAAAGATCCTCGCTCTCCTGAAAGGATACCTGGACATGACTATGCCTGATAGGCTGCTGATTTTGGGGGACTTGAAGCACAATGTGCCCAAGACGAGCTGGCAGGAGAGACGAGAGGTCCCTGATTTCCTCCGTCAGCTATCTGCCCAGGTGAGAGTGGATATAGTCTCGGGAAACCATGACAGCAACCTGGCGGACATGGCCCCCCTGGGGGTTAGAGTCCATCCCTCCACTGGAATTGTGCGGGAAGGCAGGGGCTACTTCCATGGTCATACCTGGCCGGAGGAAAAGGTCGTACGTTCTGGGTTTATGGTAGCAGCTCATCTTCACCCTGCAGTGAGGCTCAAGGATCCCCTGGGCAACTTCCAGACCCATCCAGTCTGGGCCAGAGCGCCTATACAAGCGGAGGTGGTAGAGGAGCATTACGGTTTTGCCTCTTCTGGGGAGATCATCATCATGCCTGCCTTCAATCCTCTTTGTGGAGGACTGGCCCTCAATGAGCCGGCAGAGGATATGCGTGGTCCCCTCCTGGCGATGGCCAATATGGAGCACGCACGCCTCTATCTGCTGGATGGGACCGATCTAGGCCTCTTGGCGGAGATAAAGGCGGCTGGGGATTGGCCAATCTGACCCGCATGGATCGATTTGACCGGCATGATCAATTCAGGACAGCAAGGATTATCACCTCTTCCTCAGCTATGCATTCAGAATAAGAGGGATTTGAAAGTGAATGATAGAGATCGACTCCTCGAGCTGCTGATTGAGAGATCGCTGGAGATAAGGCCGGTCACTCTCTCCTCGGGCAGGAAGAGCGACTACTACATGGACTGCAAAAGGGTCACATTGAGCCCGGAAGGGGCCTATCTTACCGCCAAGCTGATGCTGGAGCAGATCCATCCGCAGGTATCGGCCATCGGCGGGCTAACCTTGGGAGCGGACCCCATTGTCTCATCCATATCCGTCCTGAGCCATCTGCAGGGCAGAGGGCTGGCAGCGCTGATCGTGCGAAAGGAGCCCAAGAAGTACGGCACCATGAGCTATGTGGAAGGGCCCGCGCTGGAGAAGGGGTCAAAGGTAGCGGTGGTGGAGGATGTGGTAACCTCCGGAGCCTCACTATTAAGAGCCATTGACCGGATCGCCGCTGCCGGCTATGAGCCGGTTCAGGCACTGACCATACTCGACCGCGAGGAGGGCGGACGGGAGGTTATCGAAGAGCGCGGCTTCTCCCTACAGGCGCTCTATGATCGCAGCGATCTGGGACTCGATAAGAAAAAGGCGGAATGATTTCAGTGGCTTCGATTCTTATCTGCCTCAGGCATCTGATCCGGTGTCTGGTCCGGTAAATGAGGAGCCTCCACTGGGTGGGCATCGCCATTGCCATCCGGGATGATAGGCTCCCAAGTACTCTGATTTGGCGGCATAGAATCGGGGGGATACGATTCAGATTCATTCATCCCCTGTTGACTATCCCCAAACAGAGGCCCCATGCCCGCGGGATCCATCTGGCCGGGTTGCGGCGTTGGCTGTCCAATTACTGTGAGGGGCGACTCCAGCCACAAATTTCTCCATGTTCCCTCTTCGGAATACGATACATGAGAGGCTATAATATAAGTGCCACACTGAATTGCTCTTATGGGATAGCTGATGGGCGCTGTCATGCCAGGATATAGCTCTGCGGTCTGGCCTTGTGAATAGCTGGTCTCAATCCCCGGAGGAAGTCCGGGAGTGATTACCGCCTGAGTGGCATTATTGCCGTAATAGGTCAGAGTAACTGTAACCATTGCACTATCGCCCAAGTTCAACGATGGAGGGACGCTCTGGCCGGCCGTCAGCTGTGCCGTAGCCGGTCCCATTATCGCTCCAATCCCCAGGAGCAAAAGAACCCACACCAATCCCAAGTGTTTCATCGAGCCCATATTTTTTCCGGCGAGATTTAAAGATAGCTGTCATACGAGATTTATATGAGATCTATTCACGGTATTGATCACGATTTCTATATCTGGAGAGGAGAAATTCAATCTGGCCATACATAAAATACTTATTTGGATTGAAGATATGCATATCTAATGGACGTCTCTTTCTCTGCCTGGCGGCATTCGCGCGAAGAGAGCTTGCAGCTCAAAGGAGATAGCTTCTCCTTCCTCTTCGATAGGCGCTACACCAACAGGCTCAATCGAATGAGCCGGGTTTTCTTCGAGGCTTATGTCGTCGCCACCAAAGAGTTGGCCGCGCAGGAGGACCGCTTCCCCAGCTTAAGCGAGATCGATGCAAAGATGGAGAGCGGTGCCGTCTATGCATTCAAGGATCGCCTGATGAAGAACACCGAGTTCTTCGAGGAGGTCAAGATATCCGGCGTCTCTTACCTGGTTCCGCGCGCCCTCAAGTTCGTGGATTCCACGGGAACGTATACCGATCTGATTCTGAACTTCGATGAAGGGGCGGTGGTCCTCCCCACCCGCAGGAAGACCCCCTCTCTTGCCGAGCCGACGGTGCCCTCCACCGAGGAAGAGGAAGCTGCCTCCTTCGAGACGGAGGAGGATATAGAATTTTCAGCGGAACCCGAAGACAAAGCCGCACCTGAGCCCAGGCCGGAATCCTATTCCCGTCTATTCGAAAAGGCCGCGAATACAACCGCAACTGAGGATGAGGAAGCGGACTTGCCCGACCCTCCCGTCGCGAAGGCGGAAGAAGCCGCTCCTCCAAAGCCCTCCGCCACCGCCACCTTTGCCCCATCCTCAGGAAAAGAGCCACCATCGCTCCCTGCAAAAGGAAGAATGAGCAAAGAGATGATAGTAGCAGCTCTGGCTGGTTTGATCATGCTGATGGCGTTGGGAGGCTATATCTTATCCGGCGGCTTTCCCTCCAATTCATCAATCAAGCCTCTGATTTTTGTTGATTATTCTGCTTATCTTATCAATTCCAGCAACGAAAGCTACCTGGGCTTTGACATAAGCAATCCCCAGGGGATGCCTAATCTAATTGAGATGAAGCTGCCATCAAACATCGATGAGAGCATAAGCGCCAGGGGAGGAATCGTCACCATAGCTCATGGTACTGACACCCTGGTGAGGATGAACACCAGCACAGACGCCAGCGTGAAGATCTATCTGCTTAACAACTGGTCCCAGATCCCTCTGACCCTTAACTTTTCGGGCACTGAGGATTATGATACCAGTCTGCAGGTCCATAGCCAGGATTACCTTGTCACTCGCAAGAATGATACCCTGATCTTGAGCTTGAATCTGACTGGGGATGGCGTGAAGTTTGAGCAGAGCTACGCCGAAAAATCCTAGTTCGCCCCTTCTGGCCGTGAGGGCAAAGAGAGAGGATGTGCCAGCTACTCTGAAGATGGTCATAGCTCAGGGCTTCCTTGATCGCGGCCGCAAGGTGGTAGAGAAGGGCAGTTATGCGGAGATACCGGTCAGGTGCAACATCCCCGGTTTACTTGTCATATCCCAGGATTGCCCCATTTACTATCGAAGGGCTCCAGATCTGGCAGAAGCTATGAGCGACCAGCTGTTGCCAGAGGAGATGGAGCTTCTTCCTCGTGGATGGCATATCCTTGGGGATGTGATAGTGGTCAAGATCCATCCTCGCCTTGACTCTCACCAGGATCGCATAGCACAGGCCCTTTTGAACTTTTATCCTCGCTGTCATACAGTGTTGCGCGACTATGGCATAGAGGGCCCTTTCAGAGAGCCGGTGCGGGAGCTCATCGCAGGCACAAGAACGGAGACTGTGCATCGAGAGAATGGGGTCACCTTTCATCTTGATGCCAGGAAGGTGATGTTCTCAGCAGGCAATTTGAATGAGCGCATGCGCATGGCCAATATCGGCCGGGGAGAGTACGTGGTGGACATGTTCGCTGGTATCGGTTATTTCTCTCTTCCCATGGCCGTCCATTCCCAGCCCAGGAAGGTCCTGGCCATTGAGCTGAACCCCAATGCTTACCACTACCTCCGTCTGAATATCAAAAAGAATGGGGTAGAGAAGATCGTGGAGCCCGTTCTGGGTGATTGCGCGAAAGTGACCCCAGAGGGGGTGGCTGACAGGGTGGTGATGGGCATGGTTCAGGTAACGGATCGATATCTCTTGAAGGGGATCGGAGCTCTGCGCTCCGGCGGGGTGCTGCATTATCATCAGACTGTGCCCTCCTGGATGTACCCAAAAAAAGCGGTATGCGACATTGAGGAGGCAGCAAGAGCTTTAGGGAGGCGATCTGAGATTTTAGGCTGTATCCGGGTCAAGAAGTACTCTCCAGGAGTGGTTCACTCTGTGGTGGACGCCAGGATCAAATAGCCATTGAGAACGTCCGTGCCGTTCGCAGACGCTCACCAGGCTCAAGGGGCCGCGGATCGATAGATTAATAACTACCTGTTGCAAGGTTAGTGGCGAAGCCCGGTAGTGTAGCGGTCAATCACAGGAGGCTCTGGACCTCCTTACCTAGGTTCGAATCCTGGCCGGGCTATTCTCTCGTCTTGAATTATGGCTCAATGCGATCTTTCTTCAGTTCATCGATGGCCTCTGGGGTGAGCCTGATCTCTGCCAGCTGGATTGCCCCCATGGAGGAGATCATTCTGGTCATCATCTCCGATATGCTCCTGCCCAGGTCTTCTTCTTTGCTGGAGAGGAACATAGATAGTGCATAGCCAAGGTTATATGCCGTCCAGCTGGCATAGGTGAAGTGGACCATAAGGTCCTCCACCCTCCCCTCGATCCAGGGGCCATCCGATTCTGCGCAGATCACTCTGGACCGGATCTGATTCAAGCTCTGGATCTCCGCCTCAAACTGAACCAAGCCATAGACCATAAGAACTCACACCTTTTTTAAATAAAATACTCTGGCTGTATCTTCTTCATCTACCTGTTCCGGCCATTTGCTGCTTAATAGCTATTGTTATTAATCTCTCCTTCCTATTGAACATTGTTGTTCTTCCCCGGATGCTCGCGTGCTCAAAGGGGATGTGGCCTAAACCATGTATTAGCTGAGACGGGATGAGAAAGCAAAAATTTATATCCTATCACTATCTTATGGTTAGTATGCAAAAGTAATTGTGAGGTGAAATAGATATGTGGGACAAGAAATATCCATCTATATTCGATATATTTGAGAGTTTCACAAAGGGCTTCCCCTTCGAGAGAAAGGAGAGGTTCGGTGAGGATTGGTTCAAAGAGCCCTTTGAGAGCATGATCCAGAGATTCGAGGAATCGATGCCCTCGGAGTTCAATGAACTGGTTCGCGAGGAGAAGACTCCATCGGGCGTATCTCGCCGCTATGGCCCCTTCGTATATGGCTTCAGCTACACTGCCGAGCCGGGGAAGGAGCCCGTCTTCCGGGAGTTTGGCAACATCAAGCCATCCTATCGGGGGATTGAGCCCAGCGAGGGCAGAGAGCCATTGGTCGACGTCATGAGTGGGAAGGACAAGTATAAGATATTCGCTGAGCTCCCAGGGGTTGAAAAGGATCAGGTGAAGCTGGATGTGACGGATGATAGCGTACAGATAAAGACCGATGACGAGAAGAAGTTCTACAAGATGATATATCTGGACTCTCCCGTCGATCCGGACAGCGCCAATGCCTCTTACAAGAACGGCATATTGACCCTCGAGCTGGACAAGAAAGAGATGAGGATGGGAAAAGAGGTGAAGATAGACTGAGGTGGATGAAAAAGAGGTCTGCGATGGGTGGGACTATGCCGTCCTGCCCTGATTATTTTATTCAGCCCGTTCGTTTTTCTGCTGCATATCGCTAGATCAATGGTAATCAGTGAAAAATTTTACATACCATGCCTAGACAAGGGCTACATGAAACTCATATGATCTAAAATGATGGGATAATGCTCTAATAAAAGGCCAATGTGAAAAACAATTACTTAAATGATTTCGTATTATGTGTAGTACATGCAGCAGATGAGTGAGATTTGGGGTCAGGGGATTGAGCTTGGAGATGGGGGTCAAAAGGGCATACTTTTGGGCCTCAGCAGGATTATGCATGGCAAGTATGGGGATGTAATCCTCCTATGCACTGTTATGGCCGCCTTCGTTATGCTCCTGGCGTTCTCTGCCTCCTGCTAGATAGAGTGGCAAAAATCCAGACAAAGCAAAGGGATGATATCGGCCCATCCAGAGATATGCAAAACGCCCTCTTTTTTAATAACAAAGATTAAATCACCCCCGGTATTCTGAAACCATACCGAGGATTGGGAAATGGACAGGAATGAGTTGGTAAATGAGCTTGCCCGCAGGCGTGGCTTTCTCTGGCCCGCTTTCGAGCTCTATGGCGGAGCCGCGGGATTTTATGATTACGGCCCTCTGGGAGCACCCCTCAAGAGGCGCATTGAAGACATCTGGCGGCAGTACTTCGTAATTGCCGAAGGGTTTGCAGAGATCGAGGCCCCAACCATCGGGGTGGAGGGCATCTTCCAGGCTTCAGGCCATCTGAGCGGCTTTTCCGATCCCCTCACCGGATGCAAGGAATGCAAGGAGGTATACCGGGCGGATCACCTGATAAAACATATCATAGAGGTTCCCGATGCCCTGACGAATGAGGAGATCTATCGCTGCATGCAGGAGAATGAGATCACCTGTCCGGAGTGCGGCGGCGAGCTCTCCAGCGTCTATGAGTTCAATCTCATGTTCAAGACCATGATCGGCCCGGGAAACAAGATGACCGGCTACATGCGGCCGGAGACTGCCCAGGGGATGTTCATCAACTTCCCCCGGCTCCTGCGCTACTTCCGGGGGGCTCTTCCCTTCGCGGCAGTGCAGATCGGCAAGTCCTATCGAAATGAGATCTCCCCCCGCCAGGGAGTGATCAGATTGAGGGAGTTCACCCAGGCCGAGGCAGAGATCTTCATCGACCCCAGGGACAAGACCCATCCCAGATTCGATGAGGTCAAGGATATCAGGATGAAGTTCTACTCCCAGGAGGCGCAGGAGAAGGGGGAGGAGGAGGAGATGAGCTTTGGTGAAGCGGTGGAGAGGGGAGTTGTCGCTCACCAGACCCTGGCCTATTATGTGGCCAGGACCTATCAGTATCTTCTGGCGGTGGGCATAGACCCGCAAAAGCTCCGCTTCCGCCAGCACAAGTCCGATGAGATGGCCCATTATGCTGCTGACTGCTGGGATGCGGAGGTCCTTTTGGACCGTCTGGGCTGGATAGAGCTGGTGGGAGTGGCAGACAGGACCGACTATGACCTCAAAGCCCATACCACTGTCAGCAAGGTGAACCTCTCTGTCTTTGTGAACTATGGCCAGCCGGTCAAGAGGAAGAAGACCGTGGTCAAGCCTGATTTCAAGGCTTTGGGGCCGATGTTCAAGTCGAAGGCCAAAGCGGTTGGAGAAGCCCTTCGCGCTCTGGCACCAGAGCAATTGACCGGTGAGATGATTCAGGTAAATGTTGATGGGGAGACGATAGATATCGACCGAAGTCTGGTTTCCTTTGAGAGCGTGGAGGAGGAGGTGCGGGGAGAGGAGGTGGTGCCTCATGTGATAGAGCCCTCCTTTGGCATCGATCGGATACTCTATTCCATCCTGGATCACTCCTACTATGAGGATGAGATCGATGGAGAGAAGAGGGCGGTTCTCCGTTTCAAGCCTCAGGTTGCGCCAATTGAGGTGGCGGTTCTCCCCTTAATGGATAGAAGCGAGCTGGTCGGACCAGCAAAGAAGATCCTGGAGGAATTGCGTTCCCGGGGCATGCGGACTGACTATGACACCTCGGGGTCCATCGGAAGGCGCTACCGGCGCAACGATGAGATCGGGACCCCCTATGAGGTCACTATTGACTATGAGACCATTGAAGAAGGTACTGTCACCATCAGGGATAGGGATAGCATGAGTCAGGTCAGGATTGCTCGCTGGCAGGTTGTCGACAAGTTGCAGGCCCTTCTCAATGGGGACCTTCTGTTCCAGGATGCTGGCGATCCGGTCCGTTCAGCAAAGAGTGATTGATTGGAAAAAGGCGAGTGGGAAATGGATATCTCGGGAAAGGAGCGTTCGGTGGGAGTCCTATCCCTGCCTGATATAGTCGCCGACTGGCAGAAAAAGCTAATAGGGGAGGCGAGAAGAAAGGCCATTCACCTCTCTGGCCTCTCTGTCCCTCTCTCTCTTCTGCTCTTGGGGAGGAGCTTTACCATCTGCTTTGTGGCGCTTGCTCTGGCCATCTCTCTGATTCTAGAGTGGCAGAGGCTGAAGGGAAAAATCCGTCTTCCAGAGGTGCGGGCCCAGGAGGAGCACAAGGTGGCCAGCTTCGTCTATTACATCACTGGCTGCCTCCTGTGTGTCGTTTTTCTTCCTAAGATGATAGCGGTAAACGCCGTGCTGTTGCTCTCTTTGGGCGACACCATCAGCGGCCTGGCGGGATCGATTCTGGCCGACGCCGATGTGCGAGGAAGAAGGAAGATGTGGGGCTGCAAGTCCCTTCCGATCATGGCCGTCATGTTCTCCAGCTGTCTTCTGATCGGATATCTGGCCTCGGGCATCACCCAACTCTCCTTTCCGGTCTATCTGGCGGGAGCGGCAGCGGCAACGATTGCCGACGGTGTGGCAGTGATCATAAACGGCAATAGCCTTGACGATAACTTCTCCATACCGGTGTTCTCCGGCCTGGTGATGACCGGGGCGGCAGCATTATTTTAGAGCTCCTCCTCATTTGGGGGCAATGGAAAAGGTTTTTTAGTCTGGGGATTGTACTCTTTCAGCGCTCAAAAGCTGCAAATAGCTGCTGGGTTATGGGAATAGGAGGATTGGATAAATGAATATTATACTGCTCGGCCCGCCGGGATCCGGCAAGGGCACACAGGCTAAGATGATTGCCGACAAGTACAAGGTCACTCACGTCTCTACCGGTGACATTCTGAGGGAGAACGTCCGCAGCGGCACCCCCCTGGGAGTTGAGGCCAAGAAGTTCATGGATGCAGGAAAGCTGGTTCCTGATGCCCTGCTCATCGATATCATCAAGGACCGCCTGGCCAAGGATGATGTTAAGGCCGGATGGATGCTGGATGGATTCCCCAGAACCATGCCTCAGGCTGAGGCACTGGACAAGATCCTGCCCGCTCTGGGCCAGAAGATCGATGTGGTCTTGAATATCGATGTTCCAGATGAGGAGCTGGTCAAGAGGGTTACAGGAAGGAGGATGTGCAAGTGCGGCACCACCTATCATGTTCAGTTCAACCCGCCAAAGGTGGCAGGAAAGTGCGATGCCTGCGGAGCAGACCTCTACCAGAGGGCGGATGACAACGAAGAGACGGTCAAGCAGAGGCTGTCTGCCTATCACGCTCAGACCCAGCCCTTGATCGACTACTACAACAAGCGCAGCCTGGTGGCCACAGTTCTTGGCGTGGGCGACATCAAGGCCATCTTCGGCGAGGTCGTCAAGGCTCTGGACAAGAGGGCATAGAGCCCTCGAAATCCTTTTTTAAAAATTCCTGTTAGGTTAAATTGACAACAGACTTAAATACTATCATGCTCAGTAATAGTTATATATTGGAGGGAAAGGCATGATCGGCATTGCAAAAATTTCTTTGTTTTTTCATCCTCTCCATTCTCTTGATTAAATGTAATTTTGTGCCCCAACAACCTTTTTATCCCCTCCCGCCGCTAGCCCCTCCTCATGATACTTGTCTATTCCCTGGGAGGCTCAATCCTCGCCGGTCGCGATGCAAAAAGCCTGCAGGAGTACGCCGATGCATTAAAGGAGCTGGCAAAAGCGCATCAGATCTACGTCGTGGTGGGCGGGGGCAGGATCGCCCGCGAGTACATCGAGAAGGCTCGCGCCCTGGGCGCCTCGGAGATGTTCTGCGACCTCATCGGCATCGGGGCGACAAAGCTCAACTCCGCTCTGCTCATCGCTGCTCTCGGCTCAGCTGCTCCCCAGGAGATCCCGGAGACCTATGCCCAGGCCGCTCGCCTGGCTAGCCCCGGCAGGATTGTGGTCATGGGCGGAGTGGCCCCAGGCCAGACCACAGACGCCGTAGCCGCCCTGCTGGCGGAGTATGTGGGCGCGGACCGGCTGATCGTCGCCACCTCCGTAGACGGAGTCTACACCGCTGATCCGGAAAAAGATCCCAAAGCGGAGAAGATCGCCAGTATGACCCACGGAGAGCTGTCTAGAATGGCTGCCCAGACGGATATGAAAGCCGGCTCCCGCTCCCCCGTCGATCCCCTGGCGGCCAAGATCATAGAGCGAAGCCGGATTTCCACCACCATCGTCTTCGGAAAAAATATCGAAAACCTGAAAAAAGGTGCCCTGGGAGGGCACACTGGAACTGAGATCAGGCGGGAGTGAGGGTTTTGATCAGGTCCGCTGGGGAGACGAATCCCCAGAGGGTGCCGTCCTCTGAGACTACCAGCTGGCCAGAGCCGGTCTTGCCCAGCATCTGGATCGCCTCGTATATGGTATCCTCGGAGTCGATGGTCAAAAATCCCCGGCTCATGAACTCTCTCGCTTCCTGACCCCCCTTTCCGTCTGCTATCGCCCGGACGATGTCCGTTTGGTTGACCATCCCTGGAGAGCTGTCCTCGACGAGTGCCTCCTGAACGCCGTTGTGCACCAGAATGCGCGCTGCCTCCTGCATGGAAGCTCCAGGGGGAATGCGCACTGCGCGACGGGCGATCTTCTTGATGGTCAACTTGGGCACGGATATCATCGCGTCCACGTGGATGATCAGCCGGCTCATGGTGTCATCCCTGCCCCGGACGGTGCCCCGAATGTAGAGCTTGTTGACAGGGGTGGGTCCCACATCTACCTCATCGCCCACATTGAAGTCTCTGATGTTGCCGATAATGCGGATCACGCCATCGCATAGCTGAGTGTGCATCACCTTGTTGAATATGATCTCGCTGGCGGTGGTTCCCTCCATTAGCACGCCATTCCTGAGAACGGGTACGGTTACCACATCCCCTGTGGCCTCGACATTGAGCGCCTCATAGGCGGATCCTGTGGCCTTGTAGCCCCCCTTGGGGCCAGGCACCCCCTCCACCAGATTGAGGGCTTTCAGGGATTGCATCTGATTTCGGATGGTTCCCGGATTGCGGTCTATAAGCTCGGCGATCTCTTCGCCCTTAACTGCTCTTCCTTCAACACGATAGATGTTGATCAGCGCGGTTAGTATATCTCTTTGAACAGGTGTCAAATCCATGGTTAGATCGAAATTGTTCATGATTAATGTCCTATATAGATCTATTGATTGTAGGGGACCTATGAAAATTCCGTTTAATTTTAATCCTGCTCATGTTCCTCCTTGAACAGTTAAAATCTTGTTTAATGGCAGAAAAATTGTTTTATTTCCTCATAGGGCATATCTTCTCCCCCTTGTATGGAAATCGTCCCATTCGCTGCCAGATTCTCTTCATCGGTTCTTTCATAATGTTGCCCCAGGACTCCGGGTAGCAGGAGCAGGGATAGACCTCTCCTGAGGGAGTTACATGCATCCAGCTTCTGGCCGCAAAGCAGCCAAAGCGTCGATAGGCGTCGGGAACAGAGAAGATCCTGGGCGCTCCCCTGGAGGAGACGAATTCCGCCAGATGGGCGTGCTCCGCAGAGGTCAGGGCCAGGCCCTCGCGACCGGACCAGCGGCCAGTGGATACCACCTCGAATAGTGTCAGCTCATGCGCTCCAAGGCTTCCGGCCAGCTGGTGAAACCTCTCTAGATGGCAGAGGTTCTCCCGGCGAACTACGACATAAAGGTCCACCAACAGTCCAGCCAGAAGGGCATTTTTCACAGCCTGCATCGCCTCGGAGAAGACGCCCTCCCTTCCCCGCATGGCATCGTGCTCCTCTTCCAGGGGGCTGTCCAGGCTGACATTCACCGCATAAAGACCAGCATCTTTTAGCCGTTCTGCCAGGGAGAGGGTGAATCCCGCTCCAGAGGTGAAGAGGGTGGATATGGCTCTGTCGTCCACATGTCTCACCAGATCCGGCAGCTCTCGATAGAGGGTCGGCTCTCCCCCATCGAATATCACCAGGGTGGTTCCCATGTCCAGAACCTGGTTTATGAGGTCTTGGACTGTGTTCGGATCGAGGCGCAGCCGGTTTCCGGAGTTGGGCAGGGCGCAATGCGAGCAGCGGTTGGGGCATTCCTCAGTGATGGAGATTGTCACCTGGTCCGGGGTGCGCAGGCCCAAGAGAGCCCGGATGCGACTTCGTGCCAGCCGGTCAAATGCTTTGCCTGGCAGGGGAGGAATCCAGGTTGATAGGGAGAGCTGCTCTCTTCCTGCCCGCACCGCCAGCTGGCCATCGAAAAGCTCCATGCTGGATCTGATCGCGGGCAAGCTGGCAAGCGGTCCCATAACCCTGATCTTCACCCGCTTCCCCTCCAGCCTGGCATCTGCCCGGACCAGAGGGCTGCGATAAAGGGGATAGGACCTGCCCGTGATGGTGTCGGAACTCGGTTCTGGATCGACCTGGGTGGGATTCATCCTTGCTTTCCTCAATAGATGTCCTGGGGATCGAAGACTTTCTCACCAACCACCCGGCCATCAATGGTGCGATAAAAGCAGGACCTATAACCTGTATGGCAGGCACCGCCCTCCTGCTCGATCAGGAGCAGTATGGCGTCCTCATCGCAGTCCACCCTTATCTCCCGGACAAGCTGAAAATGACCGGAGGACTCCCCCTTAAGCCATAGCTTATTTCGCGATCTGGACCAGTAATGAGCCTTGCCGGTCTCTTGGGTCTTGGCCAGAGCCTCATCGTTCATATAGGCCAGCATCAGCACCTCTCCTGTCCTCCAGTCCTGGGCGATGGCCGGAATCAACCTCTCGTTCATATAGAAAAATGATAGTGGATATTTCCTATAAGGTCCTTGCCCAGAAGGAAGGGAAGGCATTTTTCATATGAGAGAGAACGGAGAATTATGAGCTGCATCACCTGCAAGGGCCGGGGAGAGTGCGGCCAGCCGGTCTGCCCCATAGTCCGCCGGCTGGAGGAACTGGTATCCCTCCCCAAGATCGGCAGTCGCATGGAGGGATTCACCCCACCGGAGGTCTTCGTGGGCCGGTTCGGCTATCCCCTGGTCAGAGCTGGGCCCGTCCTCCCATCTGCCCAGGCCGAAGAGCTGCCTCATCGGGGGATGAACATGGATGAGATCATCTCTGCCCGCATGGGGATGGTCCGTTCCGAGACGAAGATAAGGGTACTGGAGGCAGGCGAGCCTGGAAGGCTTCTGGAGGCCTGCCAGCAGATCGCTATGTCCTCTGCCCCGGTGGGTGCGGAGGTCTCCTTCATCAAACCGCCCCGGAGAAGGCTACAGTTCGATGGCGTCCTCTCCCCCACCGGTCCATCCGGGGAGCTGGCTAAGATGGAGATCACCACCAATCCCCTAATCCCCCGCAAGGTGGACCAGATCGTCCTGGACCGGGGTGCTGCGGCGGATGTGGCAATCACGGAGCTTTACTCTGCAGGCATAGATATCGATCACCTCTCCCGACTGCTCTCCATAGGCTTGCTCGGCAATAAGAGGCGGCTTGTGCCCACCCGCTGGTCCATAACGGCATCTGACGACATGATCGGCAAGAGACTGAAGGATGCGGTTCTTGATTTTCCCGAGGTTAAAGGCTACTATTTGTTCTCTGGGAAGGAACTGGGAAACCACTTTGAAGTCCTCCTTTCTCCCCGGCCCTTCAGCTTCGAGCTGATTGAGATCTGGCGGCCTCATTCTCTCTGGGCGGAGGAGGGATTTATAGGCCGGGATGGGGAGGACGCCCGTCCCAAAAAGGGCTACAGCCCTCTGGCCGGCGGATACTATGCCGCCCGGCTCGCCGTGCTGGAGCATCTCTCTCGATGGGGTCGGCAAGCAGGAGTCCTGGCGATAAGGGAGATCTCAGAGGATTACAGGATACCTTTAGGGGTCTGGGTGGTGAGGGAGGTGGCGCGAAAGGCGATGAGCTCAGATCCCACGCGCTTTGACTCCCTCTCCTCCGCCCGAGAGGTGATGGCCGGCCGGCTGCATACCCCTGCAATCTCCTGGATCAAAAAAGCGGAGCTGCTGACAGGATCAACACAAAAGAGGCTGAACGAGTTCTAGATGAAAAGAATGCTGATCAAAGGATGTAATGAGGAGGGAGGCAAAAGTCAGACTTTCGGGTGGGAAAGAAATGGGATTCGACCTTTGCCATTAGTTATATACGGCAATTGCCGAGATATAAATGTTTCGGTACAGATTCTTTTATTATAGGATGATCTTGTTCAGATGTGCTTGCACGAAGAGCCTCAATGAGATCATCGATCTTAAAAAAAAGAATGATTCGTGTATTCAAATAATTTAAAAGGTGACGCCCGTTCAGGGCGTTCAGCTCAATCCAGAGAGGATCTTTTTCATCACCTCAGCAGCCAGGACCACCACCAGTCCGGTTATCAGGATCAGAATCCAGCTCTCGGATGCAAGCGGCCGGGTCTCGAATATGAACTGCATGAAGGGGATGTAGACCACCGCCAGTATGGCCAGAATTGAGGCTGCAATTCCCATGAGCAGGGTCTTGTTCCCCAGGGGATTCATCCTGAAGACGGACTCCTGCAAAGAGCGGCTGCTGTAGGCATTGTAAACCGTGAAAAAGCCCAGGCCCACGAATGCCACCGTCCGCGCATAGCTCAGATCGGGATTCGATTGCAGGGTTATTATATACATCCCCAGGGTTCCAGCTACAATGGCGGCGGCAATTCCCAGGGTATAGATCATCAGGGGCCGGGAGGGCATCGATTCTTTTGGATCACGGGGCTTCCTTTTCATGATATCTGAGTGAGAGGGCTCCAGGGCCAGGCCGATGGCAGGAAACTCCTCTGCCACCACATTGATCCACAGGATCTGGGCGGCTAGAAGGGGGAGGGGAAATCCCAGGGCAACGGCGAAGAAGATGGTGGCCAGCTCGGCAAAGCTGACCGAGAGCAGATAGGAGGTGCCTTTTCTGATATTGTCGAATATCCTCCTCCCCTCCTCGATGGCGCTGACGATGGTGGCGAAGTTGTCATCGGCGATGACCATATCTGAGGCCTCTTTGGTGACCTCGGTGCCCGTCCTGCCCATGGCTACGCCGATATCGGCAGCAGTCAGAGCAGGGGCGTCGTTCACCCCGTCTCCGGTCATGGCTACGATGTGGCCTCTTGCTTTCAGGGCCTCCACTATGCGGACCTTATGCTCTGCGGTGACCCTGGCGAATACGGATACCACATCTATATGCTCACGCAGGTCCTCGGAGCTCATCCGATCGAGCTGAACTCCTTCGATTACCTCTCCGTTGCCTATCCCCAGCTCCTTGCCGATGGCCCTGGCGGTCAGGCGGTGATCTCCGGTGATCATGACCGTTCTTATGCCCGCCATCTTGCTGATTCTTATCGCCTCAGGGACCTCCTTTCTCGGAGGGTCCATCATGCCGGTCAGGCCGGCGAAGATCAGCCCGGACTCCATGCAATTCACTTCCACCGGATCGGTTATCGATATGGGCTTCCAGGCGAGGGCCAAAACCCGCAGGGCATTCTCTGCCATCTCGTCCGCTTCTGCCAGGATCGATCTTCTATCCTCCTCCGTCAGGGTCTTCGTCCCATTGGGACTCGTGGTCTCAGTGCAGTGGCTCAGCACCACCTCGGGAGCGCCTTTCATGGAGACGATATGGCCCTCTCTATGAACCTCGTCCACAGTGGTCATCCGCATGCGCTCGGAGTCAAAGGGATACTCAGTGAACCTGCTGCTGCTATCTTTTATCTTATCGAGAATCCCAGCTTTCTTGGCAGCCACGATAAGTGCTCCCTCTGTAGGATCGCCCACCACCCTCCAGCCGCCATTAGCCCTTTCTATGGCGGAGTTGTTGGCATGCACTCCAATCTTGAGAATCCTCGCCAGGTCCTCCTCTGCTGGGTCGAGCTTCGCCCCATTGGAGATGAACTGGCCGGATGGATCGTATCCTGCTCCAGTAACCTCGATCTTTCTGTAGGTGCGGATCTCACGAAGAGTCATCTCTCCTGTGGTCAGGGTGCCGGTCTTGTCGGTGCAGATCACCGTGGTCGAGCCCAGCGTCTCCACCTCGGGAAGCCTTCTGATGATGGCGTTCTTCTTTGCCATGGCCTGGGTTCCAAAGGCCAGGGCCAGTGTGACTATAAAGGGAAGGGCTTCAGGGATTCCGGCTACTGCCAGAGCGATGGAGGCGATGAGGGCATCTATGACCGGCAACCCCCGGCTGAACATGAGGATGAAGACGATCGCCGAAATCACCATAACCAGGAAGGCCTGCCTCTTCGCCAACTGCTGGAGCTTGATCTTGAGAGGCGGCTCGGCCTGCTCCTGCTTCATCAGGCCTGAGATCCTTCCCAGCTCTGTGCCGAGACCGGTAGCGGTGACTATTGCCCGACAGTTGCCCTGAGATATGATGGTCCCCATGAAGACCATATTCTTCCTGTCTGCCAGCGCCAAATCCTCGGGCAGGGGCTGGGCCAACTTTTCCACCGGCATGGACTCTCCGGTCAAAGAGGACTCGATGACCTGAAGGGAGGTCACCTCCAGGATGCGGCCGTCGGCTGGCACCTTATCCCCCGCTTCCAGGAAGACCACGTCCCCTGGAACAAGATCTGCAGCAGGTATGGTGCTCATCTGACCGTCTCTGATCACATCCGCCTCTGGGGCCACCATCTCCCTCAGCGCCTCCATGGCCTTCTCTGCCTTGTACTCCTGGACGAAGCCGATGATGGCAACTAAAACGACGATCCCCAAAATGACATAGGCATTGGTGGTCTCTCCGGCGATAAAAGAGATGATGGCGGCAAAGATCAGCACCAGGACCATGTAATCTTTGAACTTGCCTATGAAGATTTTCAATGGCGAGGGTTTGGTAGTGCTTTCAAGCTGATTGGGGCCGTGCTGGGAGAGCCTTTCTTTTGCCTGCGTCGAGCTTATGCCTTTTTGGTCGGAATCCAGCTTGGATAAGACCTCATCCGTTGTCATCGTGTGCCAGTTCACAGTTTTTCAGACCCCTATCGCATTGGGATAGAGTGGAGTCCGTCAATTGTAGAAATACTTAACGCTGATTCCTATGAAATCCTGAGGCTGTTCTCTTCATCTTGCCTTCCTTCACTGGGGGCGCTGTTCGACAAGTTTATGTATCATCAGTCTAACCGAAAAAACGTGCCTCAGAATATAGCAAAGATCCCAATTATCAATCACAGAACCATGCTCTCAAAGCAGAAGGGGCAGGCTTTGGGAGTCTATAGCCACACAGTCTTTTCTTTCTTTTGAGGGCAACTGGCAGTTGCCCCGAAAATCAATCAGAGCAGGGACGATACTATGCTATCAGATTTATCGAATAACGAGTTTCTAGTGCTGAAAGCGATATCAGAAGGACTTTCGGATCCAGGGAGCATTGCCCAAAAGCAGCAGATGAAGATCGAGGCGGCCCGAGCGGCAGCTGATCTGCTGGCGGAGCAGGGCCTGATCCAGGTGCATAAGTCAGTGGATGAGACCTTCTCCCTCACCGATGAGGGGACTGCTTATGCCAGGGAGGGCCTGCCAGAGAGAAGGCTCCTTCTATCTTTAGGAGGGGGTATGCCCATGTCCGAGCTGAAGGACCCTGCCCTCAAGATCGGCCTGGGCTGGCTGCGTAAGAAGGGCTGGGCGGCGATCGAAGGGGGGATGATCAAACCCCTAAAAGATGCAGCCAAGGGCGAAGATGAGCTGATCCTGGCGGCTCTGAGTGATGGAGTCAGCTCCAATCCCAAATGGGACGAGAAGGCCCTCGCTGCTTTGAAAAGTCGGGGGCTTGTCACCTCCAGCAAGAGCAAAGAGTGGCGCTACATCATCACCGAAGCCGGCCGCCTGGCAATAACAAAGCTCGAGCCAAAGCGTTCCGGCACAAAGAAAGCGATACTGGATATGCCTGCTCTCACTGCTGAGCTGATAAAATCGGGGGAGTGGCAGGATGATGTGGACGGTTTATATCTGAGCTACGGGGGCTCAGTCTATCGCCCTCGCCCCTATGACGTCTCCCTCCCTGCGGACAGGATCTTTCCGGGAAAGAGGCATCCCTACCAGCGGCTGATCGATAATATGCGGGAGATCATGCTGGAGATGGGATTTATCGAGATCAAGGGGCCGATCGTTCAGACCAGCTTCTGGAACTTCGATGCCCTCTTCCAGCCCCAGGACCATCCGGCCAGGGAGATGCAGGACACCTTCTATCTGAACAGCCAGGGGGATATCCCCGATTGCGCTCGAATTAAAGAGATGCATGAATGCGGCGGCAGCGTAGGGTCTACCGGATGGGGAGGCTGCTGGAGTCCGGAGGTGGCCCGGCAGGAGGTATTGCGTACTCATACCACTGGAGTGACGATCAAATACCTGGCAGAGCATCCCCGGCCGCCGGTCAAGGCCTTCGGAATCGATCGGGTCTACCGGCGGGAGGCTATAGATTCTACCCATACCCCGGAGTTCGAGCAGCTGGAGGGAATAGTGATGGACAAGAGCGTGAGCTTCTGCCATCTCCTGGGCATCTTGAAGGAGTTTTATGGAAAGATGGGATTTGAGGAGGTGCGCTTCCGCCCGGGCTACTTCCCCTACACTGAGCCTTCAGTCGAGCCTGAGGTCTATATCGATGGTTTGGGATGGGTGGAGCTGGGTGGAGCAGGTGTTTTCAGAAAGGAGGTTACAGCCCCATTCGGCATCGATCATCCCGTTTTGGCCTGGGGCCTGGGAGTCTCCAGGGTGGCCATGCTAAGGCTGGGGCTGAAGGACCTCCGGCTGCTGTATCAATCGGATATCGAATGGCTGCGCCAGACGCCGGTTTCTATCAAGCTGTGAGGAGTATACCATGCCCGTTGTCAGACTTTATTATCAGGATATGGAGAGGCTGATTGGCGCCTCTCGAGAGACGATCATGAGCAGGCTGGCCATGATGGGTGCAGACATAGGAAAGAGGGCGGAGGAGGAGTATGTAGATGTGGAGTTCTTCCCCGACCGGCCCGATCTCTACAGCTCGGAGGGGGTGGCCAGAGCGATGCAGGGATTCCTGGGGATCAAGGCCGGCCTGGTCGAGTACAGCGTCTCCCCTGGTTCGGTGGTCGTTCAGGTGGAGGAATCAGTGAAATCTGTACGCCCTCTGATCGGCTGTGCCGTGGTGCGGGGTCTCGAGTTCACCGATGAGGCCATCGAGTCCCTGATGGGGCTGCAGGAGGACCTGCACTGGGGGCTGGGCAGGAACCGGCGGAAGGTGGCCATAGGAGTACACGACATATCCAGGGTCAGGCCTCCCTTCCGCTACTTCGGCGAGAGCCCTCAACGCAGGTTCGTCCCCCTGGACTATAGCACTGAGATGACCATGGATGAGATCCTGCATAATCACCCCAAAGGAAAGGATTACGGCCATATCCTGAAGGACTGTCCGGTCTATCCACTGATCGTAGATGCAGATGATCGGGTTTTATCCTTCCCGCCGATCATCAATGGCGAATTGACCAGCGTCACCGAGGAGACGGAGGATCTCTTCATCGATGTCACCGGGACCGACCCTGTGGTCCACAAGGCTCTGAACATCGTGGTTACCTCTCTGGCGGAGAGGGGAGGGAAAATAGAGAGCGTTCTGGTGAAGAGGAGCGAGGGCGACTTTCTCAGCCCGGATCTGTCGCCCGCCAGCTGGAGGGTGAGAGCAGCGGAGGCCAACCGGCTGATAGGATTTGATCTGACGGGAGCAGAGCTGGCCGAATGCCTGCAGAGGATGCGCTTTGGAGCCGTCACCGCCGTCGAGGAGATGGATGATATGGTGGATGTTCGGGTTCCGGCCTACCGGGCGGATATAATGCACTCCTGGGACATCTTCGAGGATGCGGCCAAGGCATATGGCTATGACCATCTGGAAGCCCGGCTTCCCCAGACGGTGACCGTGGGGCGGGCCCATCCCTCTGAAGTGCGCAAAGGAGAGATCAGGGAGATCATGGCGGGTCTGGGGTATCTGGAGACCATGCCCTTCACCCTGACCAATGAGAAGGTGCACTTCCAGTGGATGCGCCGGTCCAATGCTCCAGAGGTGGCGGGCGCGACCCGCGTTCTTCACCCCATTAGCGAGCTGCATACCATCCTTCGTACCTCGCTTCTCAGCTCCCTTCTGGAGATCTTCGCCCTCAATCAGCATCATCCTCTTCCCCAGAGGATATTCGCTGCCGGGGATGTGGTGCTGGACAAGAAGACCAGGATGAATCTGGCTGCGGCATCCATTCACAGCGGGGCGAATTATTCGGAGATCAGGTCGGTTGTGGATGCAGTCTTGAGGGAGATGGACCTCGAGGCGGATATCGCTCCCACCAAAGACGGGGCATTTATGCCGGGAAGGGGGGCGGACCTCTTCGCAGAAGGCAAGAGGATCGGCTGCTTTGGAGAGCTGCACCCCCTGCTCTTGCGCAGCTTCGGCCTGGAGCAGCCTGCGGTGGGTCTGGAGATCGAGTGGGGAGAGCTGGAGCAATAGGAGGCTCTCCACCTCTCCTCTTCCAGAAGATCTAAAACAAGAATATAAATGGTAGGATATTATTATCTTGTCATAAACCGAGCGTCTGATTTATCTTGATAGAGCGGCAATAGGTGAATTGGAAATGCAAAACGGCGGCTTTATTCTTATTGTCCGCCCAAAGGAAAGGTCGTGCCATGAAGGTCAGAGAATTGATGAGCTATCCCATTGTCACCGTGCCCCCCGAGGCCATGGTGCTGGATGCCATAAAGGTGATGGCCGCGCAGAAGAAGGGCAGCGTTCTGGTGGCAAAGGAGCGCCTCCTCAAGGAGTGTCTTGGAATCGTCACCACCAGCCAGATCTTCCTGGAGGTGTTTGCCAGGGGGCTGGACCCGGCCAGTGTCAGGGTCTCTGATATCATGACCCCTGAGCCTCTGATCACCATCGATCTTGATGATTCCACCCAGAAGGCGGCGGAGCTGATGATAAAGCACAAGATCAGAAGGCTGCCGGTGATGAAGGATGGGGCCCTGGTGGGCATCGTCACCAGCAAGGATCTGCTGGCCTGCGTGAGATGAGGCAAGGGCTTTTTGATCTTTTATTGGTTTTTGAGGAGCGACTACGCAGATTTTAAATAGTCCTAGGTCAAGTCCCGAGGGTCTGAGTCGAGGTCGCCTAGCTTGGTATGGCGCAGGTTTGCTAAACCTGTTCCGCTCCGCGGATCGTGGGTTCGAATCCCACCCTCGGCGCTACTCGTTTTTGTTGTCCAATCCCTTTTAGGATACAGGTTGGCGACCAATTCTCCAGGAGATAGAGTTGAAGCTTGAACTTGATTGGACCATAAAAATAGGAAGCTAAACCAGCAAGATATATCGCCACGCTTCCGACGCTACCTTGAAAACCAAGGTTTTAGGGAGTACATCTGGACGAGGTGGCATTCAGCTCTTGGTTATAAATCTCCAGGGCAGTTCGAAATGGAGCTCGCCCCATTTTTATAAGCTCCCTGATTTGATATGCATTTATGGAACTGAAGGATTAAATATGTTATTGTCCTCCAAATCCATCCTGGCCGAGTCCAGGAATGGCAGATATTCCCGCCGCCTTCTCATGCCCTGCGCAGCCGGAATGGGAGCATTCCCAAACGATAGGTCCTTGATGGGGCTCGCTGGGTGCATCATGATCAATATTAATGAGGAGTGGATTACGGGCAAAAAGTATCTATCGATGGACGAGGACTAAGGATTGTCTGGGATACAGGGAGTCTGTGAAATTACAGCAATTTCAGGACACTACCGAATAAGGTCCCGCTCACCCTTCTTTTCTGCTTTTATTCCATGGCATTGTTGAGTTCTGCATAAGAATATCTTTGGCCATTTCCAATCCATCTGACCATTGCCATCAAACCGCCATATCACAAGGCAGGACAGGTCAGACGGATTGAATAGCCAATCTGTACACTATCAAATCCGATATACTGGGATTTTTGTCATATGTTATGGCCCACTCGTGGACACGCTTGTAGGTATGCTTATGCTATGACATGGGCAGAAAGGATTGTTGCAGACATATCCGGGGGGATGTATTGGCGTGTTGGAACCACCTGTATTTGAGGGATTCTTTGGGCTCCTTCCAATATCTCTTTCGCAATCACAATATTTTTCATACCAATCTCCTCCACCAGCATTTACGCTCAAGTCCCAAAGGGTTTTGCATTTCCAGTCCTGGTATGCGAAATAATCAGGCCTCATTTGAATGGCTCTATCGAACCATTTGAGAGCTTCTTCGAACTGGCCCTGGTTATAGTAAGCAAGCCCAATATTATTATAAGCATCTGCATTATTGGAGTTATTCTTGATAGCTTGCTTGTAAGCACTAATGGCGTTATCATATTTGCCCAGTGCAGCAAGTGCATCACCCTTGTTTATCCAAACACGATCATTGGAGGCATCAATGCTAAGAGATGCATCAAACGCTCTGAGTGCCTCTTCCTCGTTCCCCTTTTGAGCGAGCAAAGCATTTCCTTTATGGCTCCAGACATCAGCGTTTCCTGGATAAATATTGATAGAGGCATCATAGGCATCGACTGCTTCATCATATCTTCCCAATTGCTGGAGTGCATCGCCTTTGTAAAGCAAAGACAAATCGTCCAAGGGATTTATCTTGACAGCCCGATCGAAGTAATCGACTGCTGTTTTGTAATCTCCTTTGGCAGCTATAGTGATGCCTGCAATGTGCGGTATAAAGGCATCATTGGGACTCAATCGGATAGCTTCGTCAAATGCTATTTTGGCCGCTTCGATATTGCCGCCTACTGCCAATTCAATAGCCTTTAATTGCCATTCATCTGCTGTCTTCTGGCCATGGACTTCAGCCATAAGCGACAGCAAAAGCATAGAAATGACCAATAATTTTAGGGCAATTTCTTTCATGAGCCATCTTGAGTATTTTTAATGGATAAAGATATCGGAATGCCTTTAATCGCATCCAGCTTCTTTTAATCATATTACCTGTTGTGGGTAGTCTCGCTATTTTGTGTTGTCACGCTTAGGGACTACAACATTCATCATGAGTTCCTTGATAACTGGCCGTATGAGGTTGTAAACCCAATCTTCCCACGCGCAGGATTCCTTGAGCATCGGTAGCTTGTTCCTTCCCCTCCTCAAAACCTTCTCCGGATCACCGGAGGCCAGCACTTTGATGTCCCTGGCCCGCCTCGCAATTCTGTTACAGGCCACTTGATACACCCAATCCATGGAGTGAACCCCACCGAGTGGACAATGAGTTAAGCAATAGCAACTCATGGAGAAGGTGCACATCTGGACGAGGTGGCATTCAGCCCTTGGTTATAAGTCTCCAGAGCAGTTCGAAATGGAGTTTGCCCTAAATACGTTGCTCAACTAACTGTCAACAATCTGGGATGCAGTTCAAATTTTTAAACAGTCCTGTCAAATAGGACAGGTTATTTCATAGTTGGTAGCCAAACGCGCGTTCCACATATTATTTAAGCCTGGAAACCTTGGGTCAGGAGGGTAAAATCCCAGACATCCTTTATCTCCTTGGAAAACAGCATTCAAGTCAATTATAAAGTTGCGATGTCCGGGGTAACGTCCACAAAGGTCATTTGTAATCTGCGTGAGCAATCCTTCAGGGAACGGATAGTTGTAGATTTGATTTGTCTCGGAGCAGTATCTCTCTTCTTCATCTTGATCTCCCCAAGAACATGCACATTCATTTAAATTTGCTCTTGCTTTTTTTCTTGCAGTATTTGGAGCAAAGATGGTCGTTGTTCCTTGGCCGGTAAACGGAGGATATGTAATACCTTCTGTGCCATCACTGGGTTTTATTGAAACAAAATATTGAGCTGTGCATGAGCGAGTTGTATCTCCAGCCGCCAGTCCTGAGAATATAATTACAAATATTAAAAGCAATATATAATTATATTTTTTCATTTTATTGAACTCCCTGATTTGATATGCATTTATGGAACTGAAGGATTAAATATGTTATTGTCCTCCAAATCCATCCTGGCCGAGTCCAGGAATGGCAGATATTCCCGCCGCCTTCTCATGCCCTGCGCAGCCGGAAGTGTCCATGGCAGGTTCCAGCACATCTGGCTGAGAAAAGTGGCCTTAAATGGATTACAGATTTTTTTTTAAACAGAGAAATGCAAAGATAGAAGAGGATTAGAGGCTATATGCAGTTCTACAACATCTTGATATATCCACCAGCATTGATTTGCAGGGTAGTGTCTCGATAATGCTGCAAAATTGTATTAGAAGACTGCCAGCAAAATATTCGCAGCATTCCCACTGGAAAAGAATACCCACCATCAACCTTGTTGAAAGAATAAACAAGGAATTAAGGCGCAGAAGCAGACCTGTGGGAGCATTCCCGAGTGATTAATCCTGATGTGGCCAGCAGGATGTATTATAATAAATATAAATGAATAATGGGTCACAGGTAAAAGGTATCTAACAATGGAAGATGAGTAATGATAGTAGGATACAGGGCGGCTGCGAAATTACAGCAATTTCAGAACACTACCTGGTAGTCTAAATTAAACGGCTAAATGCAAATTGCACTCTTTTAGAAAAATATGCATCAATAGCCCCGCTTTGCCCGCGCTTTTACTCCTCACACTCCTCCTCTGCGGGAAGGGCATTGGGCAGGAAGTCCTCTACACCATTTCCTCTTATGTTCTCTGCATCATACCCTGTCCTCTTGGAGACCCTGGATTTGGGAGTCCACACGATCTCATCCTGCTCATAGGTCTCCCCAGTGGTATAACACCTGACCATTGGTACGCCCACGAATTCCACCTGTAAGTTGCACAACGGACAGATCGCTACCTCGACCTCTCCTTTATTATTTGTTCTCTCCACGCTGAGCATTATTCCCACTCTCTTGAACCACGGTTTATGGGCTGTCCAAATCTCCACTTATTTAAGCTTGGCCCTTTTTGCCAGAGCCAAACCATAAATGTCTCTGTTTTAAGCTTAAAGCTATTTAAGAAAAGATCATAATCTCTGAAGATAACGCGGACGGATTGCGTTATGCCTCTTTAGATCATGATCTGATCATATGGCCTGGAAGATTTTATTGCCCTTCATTTGCCGCCAAAAGGGGAAATTCGATGCGCAGATACTGCTCATAATAGTTCCTAAATCATCAGACGGAGAGGTGCTACCTCGCCCCTCCACCGCCTCCTCCCCCACCGCCGCCACCGCCAAATCCGCCCCCGCTTCCCCCGCCGAATCCTCCGGAGCTGCTGGACTTGGGAGAGCTGGAGGAATAGGCATGGCCGAAGCTGGTATGGATGGTATGGATGGCCACCGCTTCGGGAATGGGGATGTTAAAATCCTTCAATGCCTTCTCCACCTTGTCCCCCACCCCGAGAGCAGTGCCGTAGATAAGCCACTCCTTCCACATATTCAGGTCACTGGGTGAATACCGCTGGATCATGGCATAGTCGCCCAAAAAGGTTCGAAAGGCATCCCACTCCAGCTTCTCTTTATAGTAGTCCTCCTTCCAGCGACCAAAGAGGGTGGAGGGGGCAGATACAGCCAGGCTTGACTGCAAGAGCAGAATCATGGCAGTGATTGCCACCGGATTTTCCATTATGCCCAAACCCATGATAAAGGGGACGATGAAGAGAGCTCCCCAGATGAGGGGAAGGATTAGATGCCTGGTCTGAATCCCGATCCCCAGGGCTCTGATGCCCCTGCCGACCGCGTGACGGGAAACCACATCCTTGTCAACGTAATGCAGGATCTCGTCCATGGCGCTGCGCAGCCTGGCCAGCTCACCTGTATCGTTGGACTTTGCCAGGGATTTCACCTCCGCCTCAAAGCCCGGAGCAGAGAACGCCCCTCCTCGAGAGTTATCCTGGAGAAACTCGATCACCTTCCTCTCATAGTCATCGAGGTCCGGTGCGGATGGGTAGAGGACCATGATCTCGGTCCCATATATCGTATCTATCCTGATGATATCCCGCTTATGCAGATCCAGCAACGTGGCATAGAATCCGTCCTGATCGAAGTCGAAGGCATCCCCCTTGAAGAGCATATTCACCTGCCAGGGCCTTCTCTTGCTGGGTGGGGTGGAAAGGGCCCTGGGCACGGTATATCTCTTCTCCCGGCCAATGAGCAGGTAGATGAGAATCAATAGCACTGGCAGTGCAGCCACTAAAAAGCGCAGCAGGAACAGCAGAACCGATCCCTCGCCTTCCTGGGCGGAGACGGTCCTCTGATAGACATTCGAGACCTCTCGGGAAAAGCCCTCGATGATATTCGCTGCCTGGGGCAGGAGAAGCATCTCAACCTCTATCAGCTCATCTTTGGGGCTGCCACCAGTGATGACCCAAATCTCTCCCTCCTTTTGAGTTCTCAATTGAGGATGAGTGAAAAGCTCTACTATCAATTCGTCCGGGTCATGAATGTATATCGCAAGCTGCCGGTAAGGCAGATGCTCATTCGCCAGCATCAGGTTCCAGTGGCATAACTCCTGGTCGCACTCCAGATAGGGATGAATGCGGAAGAGATACTCCATCTGATATTGTCCGGCTGAGAACCTCTGGGGATAGTAGCCTCCTGTCTCATTCACCAGGGCCAGGGAGGCGATCTCGCTATTGTAGCGATTGCCTGAGGCCGATAATATCTGAACAGCGCCATTATGATCCCTTACATAGGGCACTGCCCCCGAGGTGGGGAGGATCCCCAGTGGCTCTATATAAGGAGTGTCCAGGCTCTGGCTGGAGAGGGGCATTTTCCAATTGCGGTAGAGCATCCGGTATTTCCCCGAGCTTTTCACCTGATAGTCGAACCTCTCAGCCAGAGTGCCGTTGAGGTACAGATCTGCTCGGTAGCTGTCAACATACACATCCCCCAAAAAGAGACCTGCCGGGAAGGGCTCCTCCAGAAATGGAATGCCTCCGGTCAGATAGAGCCCTGCAAGGCCGATCAGGGCCACAATGCCAATTAATACAGCCGCTTGCCTCTCCTCATTCATCCCAAATTTTATTATTTCCACTCCACCTTTGGCCGTGATGGTTCTGTCTCCTCTCCGGTATAATATCCCGCCCGGCGCAGCTCATCCTCCTCAAAGCTGAGGTAGTCTAGCCTGGGCATAGAGGCAGCTATCCAGCGGGAGGGGAACGTATCGCGCATGGTATTGAACTCCTGCACGATGTTGTTGTAGGTGTACCTGTGTCTGGCTATCTCATCCTCCAGCTCCCGGATGGCATTCATGGAGTTTATCGTTGCCTGGGAGGTCTTCAGATCGGGATAGCTCTCTGCCACCAGGCGGATGTTGCCCAAAACCCCGCGGCTCTCCTTCTCCATCCTTCCCAATTCTTGCGGCCCTGCATCTTGGAGCCCCGATCTCATCCCCGTGATCTTCTCCAGGATCTGTCTCTCGAAATGGGCATAGCTCTCTATGGAGTCTACAAGCTGCTCGATGGTGTCCAGCCTCTTTTTCATGGCCACTTTGATCTGGGAAAGGGTGGCATCAGCGCCATTTCTCAGGCTCTGCAGGCGGTTATAAGTCATCACAAAGTAGCCTGCAGCCAGGAGTAGAACTGCCAGGATAATCAGAAGCATGAGGGAGTCGATCATCAATTAAATTATGCATCTTATTTGCATAAATAACTAGCTTCATTGCATGAGACAGGAGCTCCCCCGCCCCGGATTCGCTCGAAAAAAATGTGGATTTGGGCTGGATGAAGTCCTGCCTGCAGGACTCCTGCATGATCTGCCTTATGCCACAGTCACCACATTGCTATAAGCCAGGATCGGTCGGTTAACATCATCTCCGAAAAGGCGGAAGTCGTACTGCCCGGGCTTGGACGGAAGCTGCCAGACCATGCTGCCGCAGCTCTTGCCTCCGGTGGAACGCTTTCCGGAGTCGAACTTGTCCGGGCTGGTAAGGCCATACATGCCGATGACGCTCGCCGGTGCCGCGCCCCAGTAGGTGACTGTGACCGTCTCCCCCGGAGCCACCTGGGATGGCTCGGCGACCATCTTATGGCCGGAGTCGGCCTTCACCTCGACAGCATTGCTTGATGCTAGTGGAATTGATTCTCCCGTGGCAAACAGCTTGAACACATAGCTTCCAGCCTCCTCTGCAGTGAATGCGACGGCACCACTTCCCCTTCTCGCCAGGCTCTGGCTGGAAATGGCATTTGATGATTCAGACCTGTACATGCCGATCCAGTCCTTCTCCCCTCCCCGCGCTCCCTGGAAGGAGACAGTGATCTTCTCGCAGGTGAGGACGGAAGAAGGCGATGCACTGATCTGGGGGGTGGAGACATTGAACGGCAGGGATATGACGGCAGTAGCATTAGAATCGTGCATTACGAGCTTGAAGGAGCCTTCCTCATAAGGAGCAGTCAGCAGGATGTCTCCGGAATTGTTCTCTCCCAGATAAAGATCCTGGGCCAGATTTTCTTCATCCGGGGATTTAGATTGGAGGCCCACCCAGGCCTCGATACCCACTGGGGTTGTATAGTTCAGCCTCATCTCGCTCCCGGGAAAGAAGCTCGTGCCAGAAAGCTGCATGAAGGCGCCGCCCCTGCCGCTGACGAGGCCGGGCTCCCGGATTGGGGAAGCCTGGGGGTGCTCGTCCATGCTGGGGCCGCCAGGTATCGAATAGGAGGTAGCGCAGATCGTCCTTCCTCTGCATCCCTCCTCTGGATCATTGAAGTCGCTGTAATTGTTGCCGATGAGGCCGTTATCCCAGCGGTTTAGGCCATCGTCATATGCATTCGCCTCGTTGGAAAGGTTATTCAGATAAATGGTGTTATTGGAGGGGGTTATTGCCCCGGAAGGGGTGGCATTATAGGAAATGAAAACCCCCTTTCCCTTTGTTGAGACCGCAAGAGAAGACTCTTGACTTGTGAGGGAGATGCCCTTTTCATTTCCCTGGATATCGTTCCTAGCCACCAGGTTGCTCCGGCTCTTCTCCATCACCAGCCCCTCCTCATTATCTTCAGCAAGGTTGCCTTCGATCAGATTGGAGTGACTGGCCTGCAGATACATGGCCTCAAACTCGTTATTCTGCAAGAGATTGCCGACTATCTTATTGGTATGGGAGTCCTCCAGCCTCAGGCCGTACCTGTTATCCATAATCCGATTCCCTTCCAGGCGGTTTCGGCTGGAGTTCTTCAGGTATATACCCTCATTGCCGTTTCCTTCTATCAGATTGCCCAGGATGGTGTTATTGATGGCCCGGCTCAGGACAACACCCGCATTCCCACAGCCATGGACCAGGTTATCCATTATCTGATTATCATTAGATTGGATCAGTATGCCAGCGCTTTCCCTCCCGCTGCTCTGGCTCTTTATCGCAAATCCCTCAATGGTTACACCCTTCGCCAACAGGATTATGGCCGGCTCCTCGTCGGACTGCACCTGAGGCTGGCCCCCGCCAGTATCTATTCCCCGGAGGACTAGCGATTTGTCCACCACCAGGCTCTCTTTGTAGCTGCCGCTAGAGACCAGTATGATCTCTCCTGGGGCAGCAGAATCTATGGCCTTCTGAATTTGGTCGCCTGAACGGACGGTGATATCACCACTTACAGGGCCCGTGAACAGGATGAACGCAAGCGATGCTGCCAATAGAATGGATCCCTTTTCTGCCATGGCCTTCACACCGCCGATGAACTGATTTTTGGGTATAAAACGCCATCCCTCACGCCCGCTCCTATTTGGCCCAACAAGGCAGATTTTATAAGCAAGATGCTTCTATTAAAACAGGAGGACAAGAAGGCGGCTGCTGGAGTGTATAATGGCCCTGCGTTCGATTGAAATAATCATTCCTGAAGGGAAAAAAGAGCAGATCGAAGAGATGCTCAGCGAAAGAAAGGAAGCTTTGGACGTTAGAATGCAGCATATCATAGGGGTCTGGAAGCATCCGGTAAGGGGTGTGATGTACAGCCGCCTCTCAGAGGAACAAATTCTGGTGAAGATCCTCGTCTTTGCCGAGGAGAGCGAGGGTCTGCTCAAGTCTCTGCAGGAGAAATTCTCAGATGAGGAGGGTTTCCGGATAAATATAATCCCTGTCGAGGCCTCCCTTCCAGCGGAAGAGATGGCAGTGAAATCCAATGATGCCGCTGACCTCTCCGGGGATAAGGAGAACAAGAGCTTCCGGCTGAGCAGGGAGGAGCTTTACGAGGATATCTCCACTGCCACAAAGCTGACCCGTGTCTATGTGGTTCTGGTGATCCTCTCTGCCATAGTTGCTGCCATTGGTTTATGGAATAACAGCGTAGCAATAATAATCGGTGCCATGGTCATAGCCCCTTTGCTGGGCCCCAATGTCGCCCTATCTCTAGCCGCAGCGCTGGGCGATATCAATCTGGCCAAGAATGCATTGAAGACGAATGTGGTTGGGCTGGCCATTACTGCCGCCCTTTCCATTGCAATGGGCTATTTTTTGGCCGTCGATCCCACCATTCCTGAGATCGAGTCCAGAACGGTCGTGGGCCTGGACGAGGTCCTCCTCGCCCTGGTCTCAGGCTGCGCGGGAACGCTGGCCTTCACCTCTGGCGCCCCGGCAACTCTGATCGGAGTCGCAGTGGCAGTTGCCCTCCTCCCCCCGCTGGTGACCTCCGGCCTGCTCTTGGGGGCGGGATACACCACTCTAGCTTATGGAGCGTTCCTCCTCTTCCTGGTGAACATCGCCAGTATCAACCTGGCAGGGGTTGGCACCTTTCTGGTGCAGGGCATCTCTCCCCGGGATAAGCCAGGGGACAGATGGTCAAAACAGCATCTGGTCTTCACTGCCCTGGTTATCATCAGCCTTTTGGCCATACTCTCCGTAACCATCCTTCACCTCTGGGAGAGCTGGATTGGATGAGATGATCTATTTAAGGCAAGGGCCACATATGAGCTATAGGCCGCAGAACAAAATGGCCAAAAGGGAAATTCAATGGATGCAGGCGATTACCTACTCTACTTCGTATATGTCTTCAGCACCATCTTCGTGATAGTCAACCCCATCGAGGCCACCATGGTCTATGTCACCCTGACCATCGGCCTGCCCCCTCTGGAAAAGAGCCGTATCTATAAGAGGGCCACACTGGTCGCCTTTATCATTGCCATTCTCTTCGCCATGGCAGGCGATCTCGTGCTCCGCCTCTTCGGCATCACCACGGACAGCCTATCCGTGGCTGGAGGAGTTCTCCTCTTCCTGGTGGCCATAGACATGCTCAGAGGAGTCCACCAGCAGAAGAAGGTAACGGAAGAGGAATTGAAGGATGCCAATAGCAGGGAGGATATCTCCGTCTTTCCCCTGGCCACGCCCCTTCTCACCGGACCGGGCGCGATCACCACGGTGGTGGTCCTGATGGGATCGGCAGAAAGCATCGCAGAGAAGGCGATCGTCATCCTGGGAATAACCCTAACCTACATTGCAACTCTGTACGTCCTAAAATTCTCCGACTACTTCGATCGGGTGCTGGGCATCACCGGGGTAATGGTATTGAACCGAGTAATGGGCCTGATCCTGGGAGCAGTGGCGGTGAACTTCGTGGCTGTTGGAGCCTGGAATCTTTATAAGGCAATAGTCGGAGGCTGAAGGCCAAATCCCCCTAAAAGTCGAAGAGCGACTTCTGCTTCTGTGGCTTGTTGCATTCGCCGGCAAAGCTGAACAGGCTGCTCTGCGCCCGGCTGGAGCAGAGCCGGTCCTTGTTCACCCCGAAGGTCTCGAATATGCGCATCACAGGCGGCAGGATTTGCTTGTTCACATAGTACTCCGTATCCAGAGAGATATTGTTCTCCAGCACAAATTCCGGGTCCTCTGCCCGGTCCACGAAGAGGGTCTTGTTCTTTCTGCTGCCCTTGCCCCGGATGATCACAAAGGGCACCCTGTCTCCGACAGCGGGCACCTTTCCACCCCTCTCTCTCATCTTCTCCACCAGCTGGATGTGCGGCTGCTTGTTCTTGTACGAGCCCGTGCTCTTGGTGTACCTCCTGGTGAGGGTCAGCTCCTCCAGTATTCCCGGATCCTGGGATAGGTCCAGGTTCTGCAGCCGGACCACCACCGATCGGACATGCTCTACCGCCTCGTCCACCTTTCCCTCCTTGAGCACCAGCTCGAGGCATGTCTTGAGGGTCCCGGATGTCAGGCCGCACCAGTCCCGCCTCACTGTCTCCATGCCACGGACTTTTATCCTATCTTTCCATTCCTCCCCCATCTGCTCGAAAATCCAGAGGGCATACCGCTTCTTGGCCAGGAATATGCCCCTCCGGGCGAAGGCCTCGAAGACAAGCTCCATTGGCTGGGGAAGGCTGGATGTGACCGTCTCGGCGATCTTCTTTCCGATCAAGCCCGCATCCTCGAGCGTCACCGGCTCATTATGGGGACTGAGACGGACGAAGACGCTATCAGTATCACCATAGACCACATTGAGATCGAATCCCTTTCCTGTCGGGGCTCCTAGCCTCAGTTCGTCCTTGAAGACTGCCCGACCTTCGATCACATAGACAGATCCTATATCGTCTATGATCTTCTTCGTCCGGAGAATGTTCTCCCGGCCAAAGGAGGTGACCGCATTGGCCAAAGCCAGGCTGTACAGCCTCGCCCGGGCGTAACCCGAGTAGCCATAGAAGCTGTTCAACAGGATCTTCAGTGCATACTGCTTGGCATCTAAAAATCGCCTCTCCTCTTCGCTGGCCTTCTTCATCAACCTCTTGGTCTCCGTCCTCTGATCGAGCAATTCCCTTAAGACCCGGGGCATTACCCCCGGTGAAACATTCGGGGAGACGAAACTTCCTCCGGAAGGTGAGGTTATGATATCTTTTTTGTCGGGAGAGTCAGCCAGCACCACCGTCGAGTAGCAGAGGTTATGAGCCATCATAATGGTGGGATATAGCGACTTGTAGTCTAAAATGACCACATCCTCCACCAGCCCTTTCTCAGGCACCAGCACTGCTCCTCCTTTCAGCTCTTCGTTCTCCACATATCGCTCGTCCGAGAGACCAGAATCTGGCTTGGGGGGCACCACCCGGGATATCTCCCGGAAGCGGCGCAAGAGCAGGTTCTCAACCATCCCCGACTGTCCGCCGTTGACTATGTCCTGCAAGAGCGAGCCGCTGGCCCGGGAGAGGGCGATGTACTTGTCCATCAGCCGCAGGTCCAATAGCAGACGAAGGGCGAGGACAGAGTCCCGGCGGGAGTAGCTGATAAACCGCCTCAGACCTTCTCCATTGCTCTCTTCTGCCCAGAGCTCCTCGATCTCCTGGGGATTCACATCGTACTTCTCCATCGAAAGAAGCTCCGCAGCAACATTCCTCAGGGTATACTGCTTCAGGCTGAACGAGGAACGTATGATGGGCAATAGATCGACCACCACCCGACCGGTGATGGAGACATCGCTTCGGTTCACTATCTTTTTTATGTACCAGGAGCTGCCATCCCTTCCTACCCGGAAATCGAGCTGCTGCTGCTTTGCCCTCTCCTGAAGATAGGGAAAATCGAAATCATTGGAGTTGTAGCCGGCGATGATATCGGGATTGTAGTCCCTGATTATGGCTGCAAACTGATTTAGAAGCTCATACTCGTTCCTGCAGGCTCTGGTGTCCGGACGGGTGCAGTCGATCTCCTTTCCTACTAGTACCAGGTCTTTGTTGCCCTGATACTCCGGCTCGAAGGCCATGCTGATCAGTATCACAGGGGATTTCTCTGCCTTGGGCATGGCACCATGGTCCGGAAGGCACTCGATGTCAAAGCTCATGAAACGCAAGGGTGCATTGGCCTCATGCTGCACCGGACGGATGGAGGCAGCATCCACCGGAGGCAAGTCTCTTCCCGATTGCACTGATCCGGCATTCTGGCTCAAGGTCCATTCCGGTATTGGAGCCTCGACCCATCCCATTCCTCCCAGCGATTTGTCGATCAGAAATCTGTTCTTGAAGAGGATATCAGTCTCGTAGACCGCCCGGATGCCGGGAAGGGAGCGCACCCTCTCCCTCAGGTTTCTTACCTCTTTGGGATCGTTAGTGGTGATCCGGAGCATCTTTTTGGGCTTCTTCTGATAGCCTATGGGCTCGAAGCGCTCCAGCACTTCCACCTCCAGACCCATGGCCTTCAGGCCTTCCGCCGCACTTTCCAGACAGCCTTCCTTAGCGCTGGCATAAAAATAGGGCCTGAATCCTGCTGCCTTGACTGTGACGCTCTGCCCTTCTGGAGTGGTGCCAAATAGCTGCACCAAGGGCTTTCGCCCTGAATCATATGCGTAGTTAGCGTCCAGGATCTGGAAGATCATCGCTTATAAATGGAAACTTTTGTTTATATAACTACTCATGGCCAGGGGCAAAAGAGGCGGAAAAAAATGCCCATATTTCCCAGTATTTGCATAAGTCTGGAGACAAAAAGGGATTGATCCCTGCTTTCAATAGATCTCATCCTTCTGAGCAATTCAGTTATAGCAGCCCCATATTTTCCAGCTGTTCCCTCACAATCTTGACTCCCTCTTCGCACTCTTCTGGCGACTTGCCTCCAGTGACCACCAATTTTCCGGAACTGAATATGAGCACTACCACCTTTGGGGTTTTTATCCGGTAGACCAGACCGGGGAATTGCTCCGGCTCGTATTCGATATTCTCCAGTCCCAGGCCGAGGGCGATGGCGTTGAGGTTCAGGTCTGTCTTCAAATCTGCAGATGCCACAATATTCTGAACGTGGATCTCCGGCTCCAGATCGATATTCTCGAAGCCTATGGACTTGAGGGTCTGGGCCATATTGGCTATAACCGTGCGAACGTCCTCGACGTTCTTGGCGCCGGTGCATACCACTTTGCCGGAGGTGAATATCAGAAAAGCGGCTCTGGGGGCTTTTACCCGGTATACCAGGCCGGGAAACTTCTCTTTATTGTATTCTGCGCCCTCCAGCTCAGCCTCGATCTTATGGAGATCGAACTCCTCAGCCAGCTTGGTGGATGCCACCACGTTCTCTATGTTTATTGTGGACTCCATACTCAAGTATCTCCAATTCATACTTACAAACTGGGGGTATATATATGTGAGTATTTAAGATTTATAAAGCGCTTATAAACTGATAATATACTGCTTATAAACCACCGGCAAATCCCAAGATCAGCAGGATTTAAAAATAAAAGCCGCCGATGGGATTCGAACCCATGAACTGCTGATCTTTCGGACCATCTTACGAATCAGCCGCTTTAACCGGGCTAAGCCACGGCGGCCCTCTGGGACTCTACTAGCAGGGGCATATGCGAATAAAAGATTTGCGATCCAGTCAGGCAGCTCTTATGATCTCTTTTTCTGCTTCTGGATCTCTTCAGCCAGCTGGGGCAAGAATATGCCAATATCGGTCACAAGGCCTATGGCCTGGGCCGATCCCCTATCCATCAGCTTTGTCACTGTGGAGGGATTGATGTCCACACAGATGGTCTTGACATATGAGGGCAAGAGATTGCCAACAGCAATGGAATGGAGCATTGTGCCCAGCATTATGGTCATGTCCACCCCTCGCAGAACCCTGCCCATGGCATCCTTGGCCTTGACGGTGTCGGTTATGACCTCGGGAAGGGGTCCATCATCGCGAATGGAGCCCGCCAGGATGAAGTCGATCCCTCTGGTGATCGCCTCATACATTATTCCACCCTTGAGCTTGCCCTCTTCTATGGCCTTCTTGATGGAGCCGCTGGCCATGATCTCGCTTATGGCGTACAGATGGTTTCTGTGTCCACCGGATATAGCATTTCCCGAGCAGTTCATGCCCAGGCTGGTGCCAAAGAGCTGGCGCTCGATATCATGTACCGCTACCGCATTTCCTGCCAGGAGGACATCCACATATCCCTCTCGGATGAGCTTGGCCAGGGAGGGGGCGGCACCGGTATGAACCAGCGCTGGTCCGCAGACCACAGCAATCTTTCCCCCTCCATTCTTGGTACTGATGATCTCACAGGCCAGCTGGCGGACGAGCTCTCCGCTGGGCCTCTCTGAGGAGACCTCATTGGACATGAATCCGAAGAAGCTCTTCTCCCTCGGGCGCTCGGGCGGGACCACCTTGACCCCTGTGGTTCCAATCACCACAAGGTCCCCCTTCTTTATATGACCGATGGGCGTGCACACCGCTTTTCCGTCATACAGGACGATGAGGCAGTCCATGTGGTTCGCCACAACCTCCACCCAGGCCCCATTATAGCGCACATAGGTGGGATGATTGGTGGTGGAGTAGAATCCCCGGGGGACTACCATATCTCCAGGAGCGATCTCGGTTTTGGCGTCCTCCATCTCCAGGAGGCGCGCTCCCAGGGCATTCAGCTCCAGGAGTATCCTGTCCAGGTGAGCTGAATCCTCTCCGGTCACCGTGATCTGCACATAGCTGGTATCGTTCTTCTTCTCCCCTATCCGGAAGGTTTTGATCTCAAACTCTCCTCCCATGTCCATGATCTTGTCCAGGACTCGTGTTAGCATCTGGGAGTCTATGAGATGGCCTTCCATCTCAATGTCAGCAATCTCTGTCATAAGCTCTGCCTTCACCACATCTCTCCATTCAAGAGGGCTTCAGTCTTATCATTTGTGCTCATGATTATTTTTGTGATTCCTATGGTATAGCCGTCATCATCAGGCAGCGGCTGGTCGAATATTGCCCGGATCCCGCATCTGCGCAGGTGATACTCAAATCCCCGGGCTGTGGCCAGGCTTTTCACCCGGATCTTAATTCTCTGCATGATGATCTCCCCCTGCTGCTTATTCTTGATGGTCTCTGTCAGGGGCAAGAGAATGCTCTCCCCAATGCGCCGGGCCCTCTCCCTTCTCTCCTCCACCGACTCCTGCCATTCCACAGATTGAAAGCCCTCCCGGACCGCGCGGGATAAAAAGAAGTCAAGAGCATAGTCGTTATAGTGGCTAAAAGCTATCGCCAGGTCATTGCAGTTCGATTCTGAGCTGGTATATTTCAGGGGGGCTACCCTGTTTTCCGGGTCCTTCAAGACCACCCCCTCCCTTCCTTGCCGGCCCAGCTTGATCACTATCTCTTTGATCCTTTTGTGCGCCGTCTCCCGGGGAAATTCTCCAAAAAAAGCCGTTTTTTTCAGGCCGAAATCCTCTGCTATCTCGTGGGTCTTATGCACCCCATGGGTCCCTCGCTGGTTCTTTTGGGCAACATCGAAGAGGTATAAATCGATGCTGTCAGTGGGATAGACATCCTGTGATACATAGGGGTTCTCCGGCCCCACCATCTCCGCGCAAAGGACCAGATTGGGCTTCTCTTCGAAAATATCCTCCGGCAGGAGCCTTGTCGCCACCTCTGTGGAGTAAGGGCAGACAAAACCACCTCTGGTCAGGGCCACGACATCCCCGTCTATGGATGTTATGCGGACATTATGGCCATTCATCTTCTCCTCCACTGCCACAGAATCGATAAAGTGACGTTTTATCGCCGCTTCAAGCATCAGAGGACGGCGGATGCTGGGGTAGCCCCAGACAATCTCTCCGTTTCTAAAAATCACTGTCCCGGCCTCAATCCCTGAGATCTCCTTATCAAATCTCAGCAGTTGAGGCTCGGGCCAGCTTGATTCAGATATCTTTGTATCTTGCAGGCTTTGCAGCCGATCTACAGCTATTCCCAGTTTATCTGCAATCCTTTGCAGATTCATCCAGTCCTCACCAGATAATCCAGTATGGACCTCCTGGTGATCATGCCCGCTACCTCTTCTCTGTGGTTGAGCACGGGCAGGCCGCCTATGTTATCCATGAGAATTATTCTCTTGACCTCCTCCAGAGGGGTATCGGTATATACGTACTTTACATCATGGGTCATCACATCAGAGACCAGTATGTTGTAGATGCGAGTATGCTGCTTGCTGGCGGTGTCATTGAGATCCCTGAAGGCTCGCAGGGCTTTGGCCACATCTCCCTCTGTTAATATCCCCACCAGACGTCCAGCTTCGACCACGGGAAGCCTTCCCACATCTCTGTCCAGAATTGTGCGCCGGGCATGAACCAGACGATCGTTGGGGTTGGCGGTGAGGGGATACCTCATGGCCTCGGAGGCCAGGCCGCTCACATTGGCCTTCTCCAGGATCTCCCTGGGCCTGACCCAGCCCAGGATTTTCTCGCCGTCCACTGCCACCAGCACCGATGTCTTCTGCAGCAGGAGCATGGCATCTAACATGTCCATGTCCGGCAGGACCTTGATAACGCTATCCTGAGTGGCTGATGCCACATGCAGAGAGGAGGCCGGCATGCCCAGGGATTTTCGGGCACCAAGAACGCGGGCAATCTGTCTGGTAGTGATTATTCCGCCTATCTTGCCTTTATTGGTCACCAGAAGCCTGCGAAGATCGTTCTTCTCCATTATATCCAGCGCATGGCCCAACCGTTCCGATTTATCGATAGTAACGGGCTCTGTCATAATGTCTTTAACCTGCATCACTTCCACCTGCCAATCTCCGCTATGATCTCATCGGCTGAGAAATAGCCCACCACATCATTGTCCTTTACCACCGGCATGCCGATGATATGCTTTTCTGCAAGAGTCTTGCTGGCCTCGACAGCGTTGGTCTCCGGGGTCAGGCTGAGTATGGGCGAGGTCATGACATCCTCGGCCACGAAGGGCATCTGCCTTACATATCGATTCTGTTTTCTGCCCGCAGTGCTCTCCTTCCGGGTCATCTTGATGTTCTTGGTCTCCATATCATCCTTCGGCCCCATGATATCAGAGAACGTAAGGCCTGAGCGGGTCACTATGCCTACAGGAGTCCTGTTATCCTCATAGACCAGGGCCCGGCTGATCCCCTGCACATTCATCTCCTCTAGAACATGGCTTATGGTATGGTGGCGGTGAACATTGAGGATGTTCTTGCTCATCAGCTCCTGCACAGTTGAGGATATATCCTGCTCGGAGAAGTGCCTCACCATATCCCTGGAGGTGATCACGCCCACGATCTCTCCATCCTTCTCCACCGGCAGGCCGCTTATATCGTTCTCGATCATCAGTTCCGCTGCCTGGGGCATGGTGGCATCAGGGAATATGGTTATCGGCTTCTCGGTCATGACCACCTGGATTGGGACTTTGTCTATGGGCCTCCTCCTCCATTCTGGGGCTGCCTGGCTGATCCGGTTGGTGATATCGTATTTGGTGACAATGCCCACAAGCTTGCCGTTATCCATAACCGGAAGCCTGCCGATGGAGTACTTGAACATCAGGTTCCTTGCTCTCTGAATGGGCTCGTTCCGCTCGATGACATTTACGGGGGTGCTCATGTAGTCTTTGACTTTCTTTATGATCATGGCAGTATTCCTCTGTTCTCAGCTAAGGCCCTCACGAAATCTCTTTCTGTCAGAATGCCTGCTAATGAACCCCTATCCATTACGGGCATCGATCCAATCTCGTTGTCCATCATCTTTCTGGCCGCATGGCCCAGGTCCATCTTCTTCTCGATGGTGATCAGGCTTCTCTTGATAAGGCTCTTTATGGGCTGGTTCATCACCTCGCCGATGTCGCCCGTAACCACCTTTTCGAATGCATCACCGCTGCCCAGGTATTTCATTATGTCCGATGCGGTCACCATGCCCATGAGAACGCCATCCTGCACCACAGGCATCCTTCGGAAGCCCTTCTGGATGATCATCCTGGTCATCTTTTCGATGGTGGTCTGTGCGGGTGCAGTTACAACATTGGGGCTCATGAAGGATTCAACCGCCAGGCCAGTATCCACCCCCCGACAAGAGCGCACGAAGTCCTCCTCGGTGATTATTCCCTTGATGCGGGCATCCTCATCCACTATCGGAAGGCCGCCCACGTTCTTCTCGTACATGAGCTTCAAGACATCATGCAATGAGGTGTTTTCGCTGGCATAGATGAGCTTGCTGCTCATTATCTCCCTTATATCGGCATTAATGGCGGTGAAGATATTCCCCTGATACTTCTCCTGCAGAAGGTTGTGCCGAAGCCCTCCGCCAAGGAAGTCCACTACATCCACCGATGTCACAAAGCCAAGCAGCCTCTTTGTGCCCGCATCTGCGATGGGAAGCCTGGAGAAGCCGTAGAAGGTCATGGTCTTTATCGCCCCCATGATGGTGGTAGTAGGCGGGACTGTGACCACGTCCGGCGATGCTGCGCTCAGCACCTCGCTGATGTGCTTGGCATGCCTGGAGTCGAACTGCAGCGGTCCCCTCTCTCCTGAGCCCGGAGCTCTTGGCATTCTATCGTTCCTCTGCGGTATCCTCGTTATCTCCTTTCCACTAGTTGGACCATTGCTCATTTTCACTCCCCCAGGTAACATTTGATCAGATCGCTTCTATCCACTATCCCCATAATCCTTCCCTCTTCTACGACCGATACCCTGCCCACATCGTGCTTGAGCATCAGCTCAATGGCCTCGGCAACGCTGGCCGTCGGCTCGAGGCTGTAGAGTGGAGAGCTCATCAGCTTCTCAGCCAGCAGCTGCATCGAATCAGTCGGTCGGGTCTCGCTCTCTTTGCTGATCCTGGCCCAGCCCCTCTTCAGGATATCGAATCTCGTGATAATTCCCATGGGTTTCTCATCCCTCACCATTGGCAGACCGGTAAAATCTCGTTCCACCATCCGGTCCCAGACCTTGGTCACCGGCTCATCCAGGCTGGCGGTTACCACCTTTGTGCTCATGATCTCGCCAATCGGTTTTTTTGGAACTTTAGAGATATCTAAATACTTGAATATATCAATTATTGTTACAACACCTCTTAGAGTTTTATCTTCCTGGGATTCGACCACTGGAAGCAGGTTGCTCTTCTCTTCAAGCATGATCCTTGCTGCATCAAGCACAACAGTATCACCGGTCACCGTGGGTACATTCACCATGAATCCAGATACTGTGACGTTTGATTTGGTCGAGGTAATCCGAAGCACATCCTGTGAGGTTATAACCCCTAAAACCTGGCCTCTGCTATCCACAACCGGCAGTCCTCGCACATGGTTGTCTCTGATCAACTGACGCGCTTTGGTCAGATAGGTGGAGTCCTCCACATAAAGAGGATCTCTAGAGAAAATGTCTTCGACTAGCATTCCGACTCCCCTGCTGTCCCGCGATTGCCATAATGCAATTTGCCATATCGCAGTTATTTTAAGGCTATCGATTTCCGTCCCTGCAGCTCCAGCAGAGCAACTCGCCATTCACGTTTTCCAGATTATCTGATAGCTGGCCGCAGACTTCGCAGATTCCGCTCACAGTTCCTCGGGGCTGCTCGAAATGAATGTTCTCCCGGTGCATCTCCAACAGATCGCTCAAGATATCATTCAATCCGACGGAACAGCCAGCGACCAGGTCGGTATCTGTGATTATGCCCATCAGCTTCCCCTTGAGGATAACAGGCAGCCGTTTTACTCCTGCCCGGAGCATGAGGTTGGCTGCATCTCTTATGCTTGCATCGGGTTCGATTGCAGTTACAGGTGAGCTCATGATCTCCCTCACCTTCAGATTTCTGGGATCAACCCCTTGGGCTATGACCTTCCTGACCAGGTCCCTTTCCGTTAAAATGCCTGTGGTTTTGTCTCGGGATACAATTATCAGACTTCCCACATTGGCCGAGCCCATCCTTTTGGCAGCGCTCAATACATCTAGATCGGCGTCAGCGGTGATCACCGGTCGGGTCATGATATCTCGCACTGGAATCTCTGTCTCCATTGGCCAAATCTCCGTGATTAGCTCTATGTGCTTATTAGTGTACTAATGATATAAAAGGCTACTCCGGGGCAATAGTCTTTGATTCGATTAATATTATTTTTCCCCTACTCCATCACATGTTTCAGGATATGCTCGATCTCTGCTAATATGAGGTCCATTCCCAAGCGAGCTGCCCTGGGAGAGCCTGGCAAGCAGAATATTGGTTTTTTCATAAAGACTCCGGCTGTTGCCCGGGTTAGCATGGCCCTGGTTCCAACCTCCTTCATGCTCTGCCAACGAAAGATCTCCCCAAACCCCGGGAGCGTCTTTTCAAAGAGCGGCTCTGCTGCCTCTATGGTTAGGTCCAAAGCGGTGAGTCCTGTGCCGCCGCAGATCACCATGGCATCAGCGCTGCTCGTCTTAATTGCACGCTGGATGGGCTCTACGCCGTCCGGGATGAGCAGGTAGTTGCCTGTATATCCCGCCGTCCTTATCTTCTCCAGTATCACCTTCCCGGACAGGTCCTCTGCCCTATCCGGATCCCGAACCGAGCCGAACTTAGTATAGCGAGACGTGCTCGCGACCACCACATCTAAGATCATGTCCATTCCTCTCTGGATGAGGATAAAATTTTTCCCATAGCCCATCCAATTGGGACCAGACAAAAGCTCTTTAGGGGAAGGAATGATCTATGACGCTCTTAGCGGTTGACGTTGGGGCAGGGACTCAAGACATCCTGCTTTACCAGGAGGGGGTGCCCATCGAGGGCTCGACCAAGATGGTTCTACCCAGTCAGACCATGATTGTTGGAAACAGGATTAGCCGGGCCAGGATGGCGGGACGGGACATTTTTTTGCATGGCCCCATCATGGGGGGCGGAGCCTCCACCATGGCTGTGAGGTGGCACCTGGCAGCGGGACTGAGGGTTTTTGCCACCCCCTCAGCGGCAGCCACCATTAATAATGACCTGGGCCAGGTTGAGGCCTTGGGAGTTATCATCCAGGAGGATGCGCCGGCATCAGCAGAAATCGTAGAGACGGGAGACATCGACATTCCCTCTCTTCAGCGGGCTTTCCAGCTATTCGACGTATCTCTGCCCAAGGATATTGCTGTAGCGGTGCAGGACCACGGCTACTCTCCCGGCAAGCAAAACCGCCAGGTCCGGTTCGAGCATATGGTCGCAGCTATCCGTTCGGGCGGAAGCCTGGATGATTTCGCTTTTAAAGAGTACCCACAGGAGATGACCAGGATGGTGGCAGTGCGGGATACCCTGATAAAAGAGGGATTTGAGCCCTTTATAATGGACACCGGTCCTGCAGCCATCTTCGGTGCCGCCCTCGACCCGCGGATGGAGGACCCGGCATTGATCATCAACTTTGGAAACAGCCATACAATAGCTGCCATCCTGTCTGAGGGAAGGATCTGTGCCATCTTCGAGCATCATACATCGAGCATGAAAGGAGAAAAGGTGAGGGAGTTTACAGAGAAGCTCTGCCGGGGAACACTGGAGGAGGGTGAGGTGTTCGACGATGGAGGTCATGGTTCTTATATAGGCAGCCTGCCGGATGGGGTCCGGTCGATTCTGGTCACTGGACCCCGAAGGGAGAGCTTTCTCTCCTGCGAGGCTTTAAAAGGGGCGGTGGCGGCAGCTCCGGCGGGAGATATGATGATCACCGGCTGCTTGGGGCTGATCAAAGCCTGGAAGAAAAGGGATGACCTGACCGGATAGAAATCGATCGACGCAGATGGCAATTGGAGCTGACTGGATGCATATGGAGATAAGATGAGCATAGAGATTGGAAGAGGTGCAGAGGCGGTCATAACCTTGGAGGACGGAGTGGTCAGGAAGTGGCGGCTTCCCAAGAGCTACCGCCTGCCTGCATTGGACGAGCGAATCCGCCAGGAGAGGACTATCAGGGAGGCGAGGATCACCTCTGATGCCCGGAGGCATGGCGTTCTCACACCCATAATCTGCGATGTATCTCGCTTTGAGTTGAAGATGGAGCATATCCGGGGAGATAAGCTCAAGGATGTGATAAATCCGGATCTCTCCCGCAAGGTGGGGGAGATGGTGGGAAGGCTGCACCAAGGGGGAATCATTCACGGGGACCTGACCACCTCCAATATGATTCTCGTTGAGGGGGATATCTGCTTGATCGACTTTGGCCTCTCCTTTATTGAGAGGTCCACTGAGGCCCAGGGGGTGGATGTGCACGTCTATTTCCAGACTCTGGAGAGCACCCACGATCGACCTGGAGAGCTGATAGAAGCCTTCAAAGCCGGCTACTTGGAGGTTTATCCCCCTGGAGAAGCAGTTTTAAAGAGGGTGAAGGAGATAAAAGCGCGAGGCAGATATTTGTAATCTCTAATCAGCAGGTTTATCTATGATATCATAGAATAGTGCAATTTAATTTTTAAGGTGATGAGCCAATGGCGGAAGATGAGGTCGTATTCGTCGGCAATAAGCCTGTGATGAACTATGTGCTGGCAGTGGTAACCCAGTTCAACAGCGGCGCCAAGGATGTCCGAATCATGGCTAGAGGGCGGGCGATCTCCAGGGCGGTGGATGTGGCAGAGGTCTCAAGGTCTAGATTTCTGCCTGATGTTAGGGTGATGGGAATTTATATCTCCACCGAGACCCTCGATACCGATCGGGGGGCAACCAATGTATCCGCGATTGAGATCACCCTTGGGAAGTGAGCCATCGATTTGACTGCCACCATTGGCATCATATCCTCCGGAAGGGGAGAGAACCTTCGCTACATTTTGCTGGCGGAGCGGGATGGTTATCTTCCTGCCCAGGTCAAAATAGTCCTGGCCGATCAGCCGGACGCTGGAGCCCTCCGGATCGCTCAAGAGTTTGGTGTTCGTCATATGTATCTCAATCCAGCGGGAAGGAGTCGAGAGGAGTATGACCAACAGCTCGTGTCGCATCTGGAGGGGGCAGGGGTGGACATGGTGGTTCTCACCGGCTATATGAGGATCCTGTCACCTCGATTCGTTCGCTATTATAAAAATAGAATTTTGAATATACATCCTGCTCTCTTGCCCTCGTTCCCGGGGTTGGATGCCTTCAGCCAAGCCCTGGAGCATGGAGTGATGTGGACTGGCACCACCATTCATATCGTCGATGAGGATGTCGATCACGGACCGATCATCTATCAGATGCCGGTGCCGGTGAAGAGGAACGATACCCATGAGAGTCTAAAGGCCAGGATCCAGAGGGCAGAGTACAGGGCCTATCCCAGGGCGATAAAGATGTTCATCGAGGGGAACCCTAAAGTTGTGGGAAGGAAGATCGTCTTTGAGAATGGGGTGAAATGATATGGAAGATTTATGGGCACCCTGGAGGATCGACTACATCCTCGGCAAGAAGCCGGAGGGCTGCATATTCTGCAGTAAACCTGGGGAGAATAGTGACGAAGAGAACCTCATATTGCACCGCGGCAAAAATCACTTCATCATCCTGAATGCCTATCCATACAACAATGGTCATATGATGGTGGTTCCGTTTAAGCATACCTCGACTCTCGCCGGATGGACGGATGATGAGCGTCGGGAGATGATGGAGCTTGCTGATCTGGCAGTGGAACTCTTGAGGAGGACCATGCATCCTGATGGATTCAACCTGGGAATTAACATGGGAATCATGGGCGGTGCAGGGATCGCCGATCACATTCACATGCATATCGTCCCACGCTGGAATGGAGACACCAACTTCATGCCCGTCTTATCTGATACCAGGGTGATCTCTGAGCATCTGCAGGCGACATATGCCAAGCTGAAGAAAGAGCTTGATGAGATGGTTTAGGCGAATCGTCCACTTCGAAAGCTATATATCTCGTCAAATTACTATATATAATACGGTGAAAGTCGATAGGCGTTTCCCTCCTACCTCATTACCCTTCTCGACTTTCCCTCCCTCCTATTTTTCAGTGAAGTTTTTAACCAGTTGAATACTACAGCAATCCATGTTCTTCCTTGGAGAGTATGATGAGGATGAGGCCGCTAATATTCGCACTTTCCTCAGCGATGCGGGAATTAGAGTTGAATTAAAGCCCTACCTGGTTATGGATTCAGATGAACAATTCTGCCTTCGCGGCAGGTACAGCCGGCTCAAGGAGATGGCAGAGGATATCAGCGATTATGAGCACGATCTGTCGTTGATAAAGAGCGCGCTTTCCCAGAGCAGCACCCCCGAGGAGTTCTATGAGCTCTTCTTAAAAGAGCTGGACCCGACGATGATGAAGATAAGGGATGAGATTTTAGCCCACTGCGAGAGCGATGAGATCGAGTCTCCGGAAGAGCTTTCGGAAGAATCCCCCGAGGAGAATTCGGAGGATACTTCAGAAGAGAGCGAACCATTGGATTTCAACGTAGATGCATGGCTGAACTATTTGCTGCGCTCAGGAAAGGCCCAGAGCTTCGCTCATTCCGTTCTATCCCTAAACGGCATAATTGTGGGGGAGCCCATTGGCGACAAATTGGACGATCCGGTGCTGGAGATTCCTGCCGATCCGGATGACTTCGATACAGAGCCCGATGAGCTCGTGCTAAATGCGGATTACTACTTATCCAGATCCATCGGCCTTTATGTGGACGAGTTCACCGCTCCGCTGGTAAGCGAGATGGATGAAGAGTTCATCGACATGTATCCGGATGAATATCAGCAGATATCTGCCCTGGGATTGTTGATAGAGAAGCTGGCGACGCCACCGTCTGACAAGAAGATGAGCCTGGATGAGTTCATTGAGAGCTGTATGCTGCGCAAGGATGAGCATGATGTGCGCCTGATGGTCGACGGAAGAGATGTCTTTATGGAGTTGATCCGGATCCTGGAAAGGGGAGACGTGCTGAAGTCCAAAGGAGATAAGATCAAGTGGAAGAAATAATCCCCGGCTGATACCTTCAGGCTTATTCAATCTGATAATAATATTCTCCCTGCTCTTTTTGCATTCTGTCCAGCCTGGATTCCGGCTTGTTGACTCTGGGCCTGCGGGTCTCTTCATCGCGCCGGAAGGTTATGCCGATCCCTTTGAGGAAGGCGTTCATCCCCTCGCGCATCTCCAGCGGGGTATGGGCCACACCGAGGATTCCAGGAACGCCATCGAAGACCATCAGGCGCTCGCTGAGCAGATCGATCAGATAGATGTCATGATCCACCACCAGTACAGTCTTCTCAGTGGACTCGGCGAACCTTCTCATGACCTTGGCGGCCAGCATCCTCTGCTCCACGTCCAGATGGGCGGAAGGCTCATCCAAAAGATAGAGGTCCGCCTCCCGGCTGAGGCAGGCAGTTATGGCCACTCTCTGCAACTCCCCGCCTGATAGCTCAGAGAGGATCTTATCTAAGAGGGGCTCTATGCCCATGGGCCTGAGGATCTCTGCCTGATAGTAGCTGCTATCAAATCCGTGCGTCAATCCCCTCAGCATGCCCTCTACGGTCAATTCAGTGTCTGCTTTGAGGTACTGGGGCTTATAGGATATCTTCAGCTGGCTTTCAAAGCTGCCAGTTGTTGGCTTTTCCACTCCTGCCAGGATCTTGATGTAAGTGCTCTTCCCAATCCCATTAGGGCCCAATATACCGACCACCTCGCCCCGGCGGATGATCCCCGCCTCAGCCTCCAGCCGGAAGGAAGAATACTTCATGGCAAAAGCGTCATAGGCAATGAGGGATGGGATCGCCTTCTCTATTCGGGGGGCATGTACCTCGAAGTTGATGGCGGTGTCGCGAAAGCGAACATTCTCCTCGGGCAGGTTGCCGCGAAGGTACTGGTTGATGCCCACCCGCACCCCTTTGGGCCTGGTTATCACGCCATAAGCACCGGGAACGCCATAGATGAGATGAACGTTTTCCGCCAGCAGGTCAAGCAGGGCCAGGTCGTGCTCAACCACCATCACCGCCTTATCGTTGGCCAGGCTCTGCAGTATGCGGGCGGCGTTGATGCGCTGGTGGATATCCAGATACGGGCTGATCTCATCGAAGAAATAGAAATCCGCGTCCTTTGCCGCCGCAGCTGCGATGGCCACCCTCTGCAGCTCGCCGCCGCTGAGGCTGGAGATGTCTCTGTCCATGAGCTTTGATATGCCCAAAGTCTCTGTCAGTTCGGCCAGGGCGCCCCTCTCATCAGTCTTCTCCAAGAGGCCTGAAACCATGCCTGAATAGCTCTTTGGGATGCGATCAACATACTGAGGCTTATAAGAGGTCTTGATCCCCTTATCCACCACCTTCTTCAGATAGTCTCCCAGGATGGAGCCGGAGAAGCGCTGCAGCGCCTCCTCCCAGGATGCGTCTTTGCCCAGGTTCGGCCGGAGAATACCGGAGAGAATGGATATCGCCGTGCTCTTTCCTATGCCGTTGGGGCCCAAAAGACCAGTGACCCTTCCCTCGATCGGCACAGGCAAGCCATAAAGGGCAAAGCCGTTCTGGCCGTATCTATGAACTGGATCCTCCATCTCCTCGGGCAGATTGGTGATGGTGATGGCTCCAAAGGGGCATTTGCGCACGCATATTCCACAGCCAACACAGAGGTTCTCAGTAATGAGGGGCTTGCTGTCCACAAACACGATGGTCTCGTCGCCCGTGCGGACGGGCGGGCAGAAGTATTCGCATTCTTTAGAGCATTTTCTCGGCTGGCATCGGTCGCGATTGATGATAGCTATCCTCATGTTCTACCTCAATTGAGTAGTATTGTCCATGTGACCAGCCAGAGGTCAACTACAATGAACTCCACGTATAGCCAGTCCTTGGTCTTGAAGCTGGCAGCGTCTATCTTCAGCAGGGGGTAGGCGATCCTCTGCAATAAAGAGGTGACCAGGACCACTGATAGCAGTATGAAATGCCAGGGGAATTCGGCTATCTGCCAGGGATATTCGCCCGTGGTGCTGGCAATGTAGTAGCAAGCAAATCCAGCCAGGACTCCCAGAGCGGCGGCGAACACCGTCTTCACGATCCCATCCCGGCGGTCTTTCTTTCTATCGGCAGCTGTCTTGGGCCTGGGCTTGGGCAGCTCTTTTTTCGCTTTATTCTCTGTCTCTTTTTGAGCCGTCATCCTGCTCTGTTCCGCTGCCAGCCCTCGCTCATCCTTTCTGCCAGACTTTTTTTCTTTCTTGGCCATCGAATTTCCAGACCGCATTATATGATAATAGCGTTTTGGTCCGGGAAAAGTCCAAGTACTATAACCTAGAAGAGCAATTGCATGTGTACGACCGTAGCGGACGCTTCGGTGTTCATCTGGGGCAAGAGGCCAGAAGGGGAGCTGATCACCGTCCCGGCGGTGGAGGCGGAGCTAAAGGATATAAGAGCAAGGTCCCGGCTCCATATATATGAGACCCGGGTGGAGAGCCCCACCACTATTGCCCTGAAAGCGGCCAGAGATGCGGCTGAACAGACGGGAGACATCCGTTCTCTCTCTGCGGCTGATCTGGAGGTCTTGGCCAAAGCACTGGAGTATAATGCTACTCTCGCTACCGACGACTATGCTCTGCAAAACGTCGCTCTTCACCTCGGCCTGAAGATCGAGCCCATCGGCCAGCCCCGGATAAAGAAAAAGCGTAAATATGTCCAGAGGTGCCAGGGCTGCGGCCAGAGATTCGAGGGGGAAGCATGTCCTGATTGCGGAACTCCCGCCCGAAAGAAGAAAAGGTGTATGAGATGAAAAATATTGAAGATTTGATGAAGAAGGCAACGGAACTTAAGGCAGAAGGACTGGTAGAGGGTCAGATCTCAGAGGAGCTGAATGTATCCGGAGAGACGGTGACCTGGCTTTTAACCCATGCCGAGAAGACGAGCACCTCCCCCGGCCCCAAGGATATATCGGTGGACTGGTCGGCTATAGGCCGAAGCGCCTTCAGGCTCAACCACATATCCGAGGCCATGACCGACATCATCTATGAGACCCTGGATGCCAATGAGAGCAGCGTGGATGTGGTGGTGGGAATCGCCTTGAGTGGCCTGCCAATTGCCAGCATGGTAGCAAACGACCTGGCAGCGGAGCTGGCCGTTTACACCCCCAGCAAACAGATGATCGCCCAGGAGAATAAGAGGGCCAAGGGCAACCTGAGCTCCAACTTCTCCGATGTCCAGGACAAGGACTGCATCATCGTCGATGATGTGGTGACATCCGGTCAGACCCTGGAGGAGGCAGTGGAATATCTGGATGAGCACGGGGCAAGGATCAATGCCATCGCCGTCCTGATCGACAAGAAAGGCACTGAAGAGATCGCCGGAGTGCCTGTGGTCTCCCTGCTGAAGGTCATGAGGGTGAACTAAGAGATTATTCTGATGGTCAGCAATGTCTGGCCATTTGGAAAACCTTTTAGCAATCCTCGCCCTTCTCCCGGCAAAAGCTGATGTGCCATGTTCACCGAGGACGAATATCGATTGGACTTCTTCATTGAGGAAGGCTTCCATCATAAGAAGTGCGAGAAATGCGGCAAATTCTTCTGGACCAGGGACGGGAGCAGGAAGACCTGCGGTGACCCGCCCTGTGATCCCTATACCTTCATTGGCTCTCCCATATTCAAGCGCCAGCATAGCCTGGATGAAATGCGCGAGCACTACCTGGGCTTCTTCGAGGCCCGGGGGCATACCCGGATCAAGAGGTATCCGGTGGCGGCCAGGTGGCGAGATGACATCTATCTGACCATTGCTTCCATCGCCGATTTTCAGCCTTTTGTTACCTCAGGGCAGGTACCGCCGCCGGCCAACCCCCTGACCATCAGCCAGCCCTGCATCCGTTTAGACGACCTTGATTCGGTGGGGCGGAGCGGGCGGCATCTCACCACATTTGAGATGATGGCCCACCACGTATTCAACACCCCGGATAGGGAGATCTACTGGAAGGACCGGACTGTGCGGCTTTGTGACGAGCTGCTCGTTGGCCTGGGGATGGACCCCCTGGCGGTGACCTACAAGGAGAATCCCTGGGCAGGCGGGGGCAACGCCGGGCCGAGCGTGGAGGTGATGGTCGGCGGCCTGGAGCTGGCCACCCTGGTGTTCATGGATCTGGTGGCCACAGCAAAAGGCTCCGTGGAGATCAAGGGCGAGCGCTATGAAAAGATGAAAAACTATATCGTTGACACTGGCTACGGCCTGGAGAGGTTCGTCTGGGCCTCTAATGGTGCTCCCACTATCTATGACGCTATATTCCCTGACCTGGTAAGGCAGGTAGCAGACCTGGCGGGCATAGAGCACAACCTGGATGACCCGGAGTATGCGGCGATCTTCGCCCAGAACGCCCGCCTGGCTGGAATGGTGGACCTGGACGAATACTCGATGAAGGATCTGCGGGCGAAGATCGCCGCCAGCATCGGCATAGATCCCGAGCGGCTGGAGAAGGCCATTCTTCCCATGGAGCGGGTCTATGCGGTGGTCGACCACACCCGCTGTCTGGCCTATATGCTGGGGGACGGTATCATCCCCTCCAATGTCAAGGGCGGCTACCTCTCCCGGCTGGTAATTCGCCGCACTCTGCGGCTGATGAAAGAGCTGGGCCTGCGGCTGCCCCTGGCTGACCTGGTCCAGTTGCAGATCTCACGCCTGGATTATCCAGACTGGGAGGAGTCTTTCGCTACCATTAGGGAGATCCTGGACCAGGAGGAGCAGAAGTATGCCGAGACCCTGGAGAAGGGCATGCGCCTGGTTCGAAGGACGGCGGAGAGCTATCTGAAGAAGAATGAGCCTGTGCCCCTCTCGGAGATGATCGCCCTCTATGATACGCACGGCATCCCTCCGGAGATCGCCCGCGAGGCAGCGGTACAGATGGGAGCTCAGGTGGAGCTGCCGGACAACTTCTATTCACTGGTTGCGAAAAAGCACATCCGGGCGGAGCCGGAGGAGGAGAAAAAGCCCCCCATACCGGGCAAGACGGAGCTGCTCTTCTATGAGAATCCCTTCGAGCAGGAGTTCGAGGCTCAGGTTTTAGATGTGGTGGAGGGGTCGGTCATCCTGGACCGGACGCTTTTGTACCCGGAGGGTGGAGGCCAGCCCGCCGATCATGGCACCCTGGAGAAGGATGGCCAGGTCTTCCCGGTAATAGACGTCCAGAAGTCAGGGGATGTGGTCTTGCATAAGCTGGCCGAGCCCGGCTGCCTGGCCAAAGGGGATCGCGTCAAGGGAAAGGTGGACATGCTTCGCCGGCTGGCCCATGCCCGGCATCATACCGCCACGCACCTGGTACACGACTCGGCTAAAAGGGTATTGGGCAAGCACATCTGGCAGGCGGGGGCCCAGAAGAGCGAGGACCGGGCCCGGCTGGATATATCTCACTTCAAGCGAATCACCGATGCCGAGCTGAAGGCCATAGAGCTGGAGGCCAATCGCAGGGTGATGGAGCTGGTCCCGGTGGACACCCAGTTCCTCCCCCGCACCGAGGCGGAGAAGCTCTTCGGCTTCGAGCTCTACCAGGGCGGCGTCCCTCCGGGAAAGCTCATCCGGGTGGTGCGGGTGGGAAGCGACATTGAGGCCTGCGCCGGAACTCATGTCACCAATACCGGCATGATCGGGATGATCAAGATCCTGCGGGCGGAGAGAGTCCAGGACGGGGTGGAGAGGATAGAGTTTGCTGCCGGAGAGGCGGCCGTGCGAGCGTCTCAGGCCAGGGACGACCTCCTGGCTGGCGCCTCGGGCATATTGCGGGTGCCAAACGAGCAGCTTCCCCGCACAGCGGAGAGGTTCTTCGAGGAGTGGAAGGGGCAGCAGAAGGAGATCGAGCGGCTGAAAGAGGACCTCGCAATAGCCAGGCTGAAGACCCTGGTCTCCGAGGCGGAGACCATAGACGGCCTGCGGGTCATTGTGCAGAAGATGGGCAATGCGGATATCGATGAGCTCCTGAAGGCCGCGGCCCTTCTGGCGGAAGAGGACTGCGTGGCCCTGCTGGGCTCCAGGACGGGCAAGCTGGTGGCGGCCGTGGGCCAGTCTGGCCTCTCAAAGGGCATCAAAGCGGGGAGCATAATTAGAGCGGCAGCGAAGCTTTTAGGCGGAGGCGGAGGCGGCAGACCGGAGCTGGCCCAGGGCGGCGGGCCGGATACAGAGAGGCTGGAGGAAGCCCTGGCCGCGGGGAGGGAGGCGATCCGGGCTGGTGCCTGATTTTTCTCCGTTTATTAATATTTTCCCTCTCTGAATGCTCGCTGATGATCAGAGTTTATGGCGAGCGATCAGCATATTTTTGGCGGTCCGTACATTTATATCAAAAGAGCATCAAATAGCATCATTGTGAACAACGAAGAGCTGTTGGAAAGGATAACTATAAACCCCAAGATAATGGTGGGCAAACCTGTCATCAGAGGTACAAGACTTACAGTGGAGTACATCCTTGGACTCCTGGCTCATGGCATCAGTATGGAGGCGATTCTGGAAGAATATCCCGGCCTGGCGAAGGACGACATATATGCCTGTCTCCTCTTTGCCTCTAAGAGCCTACAGGATGCCTCTTTTGTTCCCCTAGGCGCTGAGGCCGTTTAGATGCGATTCCTGGTGGATGAGTGTGTGGGACCTTCTGTCGTTCGCTGGCTGCGTGATAATAATCATGATGCTTCTTCTGCTTTCGAGGATTGCCGGGGGTGGGAAGACGAACGCATCCTTGAAAAAGCCTGCACAGAAGGGCGCATAGTAGTAACCATGGATAAGGATTTTGGAGATATGATCTTTCGAATGAAATTGCCTCATCGCGGGATTATATTGCTTCGCAGCGCTTATTGTGGCCCATCCGATAAGATCTCGATGATGAAAAAGGTCCTTTCCCTGGATGAATCGGATCTATCCGGTCGCTTCGTAGTGGTAACTGAGACCGCGATAAGGATCTCAGGAGCTATCACTGACTAAACGATTATGGGATTAAAGCGCTGGAAAAGAGGTTTAAAAATATTAGTATTAAAATTGCAAAAGCATGGATAATTGTGAGTTGATGGGATAAGGCGTCCGGACAGGTTAGAACTTTCTGCTTAAAGTAGCAGCTCTGCTCGTCGGTGGCTGGCCGGTGGCTGGCCCAGGGCGGCGGGCCGGATACAGAGAGGCTGGAGGAGGCCCTGGCTGCGGGGAGGGAGGCGATCCGGGCAGGAGTTTAAATTTTTTTAGCTAATACATTTTTTGCAATCTCCTGATCACCATCAATCCCAAGGTAATAGTGGCAAGCCGGTCATTTGTGGCACCAGACTTGCGGCAGAGTACATTTTGGGCCTCCTGCCTCAAGGGCCCAAAAGTGGACGAGATCCTAGAGGAATATCCTGGACTGGTGAAGGAAGTATCTATGCATGTCTCTCTTTGCATCCAAGACCCTTCAGGATGCTTCTTTTGTTCCCCTTTAAGCCGAGGCCGTTTAGATGAGATTTCTGGTCGATGAGTGTGTGGCCCCTTCTGTCGTTCGCTGGCTGCGCGAGAATTTATATGACGCTATCTCCGCTTACGAGGATTGCTTGGGGTGGGAAGACCAGGGCATCCTTAAAAAAGCCTATTCGGAAAGACGCATAGTTGTAACCATGGATTGCCTCATCGCGGGATTATACTGCTTTGGGCGTTGGTCAGGTAGTGACGAATCCAATACATTTAAGCTTTGCATGGATAGTCCCTTCTTTAACCCCGAGCATAGCATATTCAGTCGTTGGGATGATGGGATGGACTGGTAAGAATAAAATGAGCATCATAGACAATTACTTAGGCTAGGTATTATAACTGAACAGAAATTTGAGGATTCACTATGGATGTTGACAAGTGCTTGAGCTGTAATCTATCAAGATTTGGAAACCTTCGATTAAAAAAAGATGATCTAATGGGTGGAGAATTATTTGTATTGGAACAATCCATAGATCAAAAGAGAATCTTTCCCTGCCAACTAGTATGTCCTCTGGATGCGGGGTTTCGTTTATTGTTAGAGGTTTATAATTCATTAGATATGGATACTCCTCATGAAGGATTAGATAGTAGTTATATCAGAGTTATGCCACCAATGCTATTTTTTGCTTACCAATCATTTTTTGACTTAAAAGCAAGTGTATTCTTGGCTCTTGCTGCACATTATAGGTCTGCAATCCAACTATTGAGACCTGTTCTGGAAAATATCGTTTTATCTAAATATTTTCAAGAAAAACTACGGCGGGCAGATAAAGAATGGGAAAAAGAATATGAAAATTTCCTAACTTGGTCGAAACAAGAAGATCATCACGAAGGATTTAATAATAGCCTGCTATATCTGGAGAGCATTAAAATTAATCCAGAAGAGAAAATGAGGATCAATGAATTATGGGTTAAGCTAAACAAATACGAGCATCCCTATATGTTTAAATGGGATAAGGGTGCTACTCCTGAAATAGTATGTTATAATGAATTTTCCTTTAATGAATGGTTAAATTTTTATCAAAATATTATTAGCTATTTGATCGAACTAATTTGCTATTATTTTCCAGAGGAAATTAGAACGCAATATGGTAGAGATGCTTTAATAGAACTTAAGGGGATGGAATCATCTGAAATTGATTGTGAAATGAAGTTTATTATTTCTGAGTATTTGAGAAATTTTCTCTCAAAAATCTCTTCTGACGGAAACTTGCCACATGAGGCAGGATTGGCCATTCATCTCACTGGCTTACCCAATCCGGATGAGAATTCAGAAACATAATTATATAGGTAGGACAAATCTAACATTACCCTAATGGCCTTAATTTTTGCGGGCAGAAACATAGGTTTCTGAAGCCAGGCGATGCATATAGAAGATCGGCTGGAAGGTTGCGAAGATGTCCCTCAAGCGGTGTCTGTCAGCTTGACTTCACAGGAAGTCGTTGTATGACTGATCGGCTTCCCAGGATAAATGCAGCAGATGCTATATGAGTGCCGGAAAGTGCAGAATTGTCAGATAGCTGTAATATGGCTGCTATTGATCTTGGCAGGATGACTTTCGCTTCTTATTGTTGGGGGATGAAGGCATGATCTTGTTTCTACCTGAATAATATATCAGAATAAAGAGCTGAGCTTAATGGATTGTCCGCATCGGACGCATGGCTAGGGGGCCCCTTGGCCTGAAGTGGGCTGGATTCCCACGCGGTAGGACCTGGGCTTGACTCGCGGAACTCTCCTCTCAATAAAGTCGTGAAGGGATCGCCAGCCGAGCAACTGTCGCCAAGCCAAGACCAAAAGTCTGTGCAGACATCAATCTCATGGGCGCTTAAGATCCTGTATCCCACCCAATCCCAAGACCTGTCCCTCCTGAGATGCCATTTACCTCTCATAAAAACTTGGGTCCCCGATCTGCCAGTAAGATTTGAAACAGAACCATCTTAGTTGTCCGATTTCCAAACAGAACATTCTCCAAGGGATCTCTTGCCAGACCCTCTCCTGATGAGCAAGTTCGTTCTGCTCTCTTTTTAAATATCGTTCCATCCCCGGTTGATCCACTGCACAGGCAGAGCACCTGATTGATAAAGGAGCCAGATAATGAGAGCGATCAGAGAATACTTAAAGCATAAACCATGTCTGAGGGGCCAGATCCTCGATCGGGGCGAACTGAAGCGCGTGGCCCAGGCCTGCGGATTGAGCCCCCAGGAGGCCAGAATGGAGCTGAGACGCTTGGGTTTCATCCTGACCCGGAACAATCACGGCCTGCCCGTCTGGACAATGCCCAAAGCCGATCGGTCGGAGGGCATGGCCAGCAATGAAATGCTCAACCGGGCTTCTAAAAGGGACAGCCTGACAGGCTAACGGAAAATATATGAAGATAAAAAAGATAAGAGAGAGCTGAGTGCCATTCCTGTACTTATAGAGCTGAAGGACATCCGTAAGACCTATCTCATCGGCAGGAGCGAATATCCTGTTTTGAAGGGCATAGATCTGGTGATAGAGAATGGGGAGTTCGTGGCGTTGATGGGGCCATCTGGCAGCGGCAAGTCCACCCTGCTGAACATCATCGGCTGCCTGGACCGGCCCACTAGCGGGCGCTTTTTACTACTGGGCAAGGATATCAGCCAGACGCCGAACGAGGAGCTGGCCAGGATCCGGCGGGAAGAGATGGGTTTCATCTTCCAGACCTTTAACCTCATCGCCCGGATATCGGTCCTGCAGAATGTGGAAATTCCCATGATGCTGCGCGGAGTCCCCCGCGGGGTGAGACGAGAGAGGGCCATGAAGCTCTTGGAGAGCATAAATGTCGCCCACCGGGCGGACTTCGGCCCCCAGAACATCTCTGGCGGGGAGCGGCAAAGGGTGGCGATAGCCAGAGCTCTTGCCAACGATCCCCAGATCATAATAGCCGATGAGCCCACGGGCAACCTGGACCTCAAGAATAGCGATGAGGTCATGAAAATCCTCAACCAGTTGCATGAGGAGGGCAGAACGATCATCATGGTCACCCACAATCCGGAGATAACTGAGAACTGCAGCCGGGTCATCCGGCTCAGAGACGGACGAATTTTGGAGAATTGCTAGATGAAGAGAATTTTAATAATCATTTTGGCGCTTCTGATAACGGGCCTGGCAGGGGGATATGAGTATCGCATGCCAGTGAATATCCAGAGCAGTACCACTCCCGCAGTGCTCATGCCCGGGGATGAGGCGATTTTAGCCATTCAGATGCAGAACGGAGCGGCAGCCTACGGCGTAGGAAAGGATGCCGGGGTCTCAAGCCTCTCCTCAAATGTCCTATTATCCACTCCCATCAATCGTACACTGCTCCAGGGCACCTCTGAGCTGGAGGTCGTCGATCCCTATCGCTATGACCTGGGAATGGTCGGTCCGAACGATCAAATCACCGTATTCTATAAGGTCAGGGCACGGGAGAACGTGAGCGCAGGCACTACTCTTCTTAATTTTACGGTTCTGGGGGGCTACGATATGATCACCATCAACCGCAATATTCCGATCAAGGTCGATCCTTCTGCGGTGAGCATGGCCATCATCGACTCAACCTCTTCCTCTCCATCCACGACCCCTTCCAAGGCCACCGTCAACCTGAATGTGGCCAACCCCCGGGAGAACACCCTCAACGCCGTGACCATAGTGCCCTCAGCCCAGGGGATGAGGTTCTCCCCGGAGAGGTACTATATCGGCACGATGGACCCGGATGAGGTCTTCACCATCAGTTTTGGTGTGGAGTACACCGATCTGGGGAAGACTGCCCGAAATCCCTCCAATGTCAGCTTTGTGGCTGAGTTCAAGAACGGCGATACCTGGCATGAGTCAGAGCCTTACATCGCCAATTACACCCCGCCTCTGCAAGCTGACCGGCCGAACAACAATCTCCTGCTCATGGCCATTGGCGCCCTGGTCCTTTTGGCTGCTGGGGGCTACCTCTACCGCAAAAAGAGGCTCTCGAAGAATGGCAATGGGGGAAAGGGGTCATCTTGAAGGATCTGAAATGAGCCTGAGCCTTGTTGGGTGGCGAGAATGAGATTGCAGGATATGCTGGAGTTCATCTCCCTGGGATTCAGAAGCGATCGCTTCAAGACGCTCATGTCCTCCCTGGGAATAATCATCGGCGTGCTGGCGATAGTGGTGATGCTCTCCGTGGGGGAGGGGCTATACTCTGGTGTCTCCAGCCAGTTCTCCACCTTGGACCTGGATGTGATCCATGTAATTCCAGGCAGCGCTCGCTTTGGCGGGCCGGACGGGGAGCCAGGAAGCCGAAATGCTGCTGAGCCCGCCAAGTTCACTGATAAGGACACCAAGGTTTTAGAGAACGTGGTGGGGGTCAAGAACGTCGCACCACAGACCGGGGCCCGCGTGGTGATCTCCTTCAGAAATACCAACAGCTCAGGCAGCCTCACCGGAGTGGACCCGGACAAAGAGCAGGATCTGAAGGAAAAGGTGGCACAGGGCAGGTGGCTCTCGGGCTCGGATTACAGGTCGATAGTGATAGGCAATGGCATATCTCAGGAGATGTTCCGCATGAAGGTCACTCCAGGGAACAAGATCCGACTGTACTATCGTGACCAGCCCATGGACTTCACTGTGGTAGGGGTGCTGGAGGAAGAGGAGGAGTCGGGCTTTGGCGGTGGTATGGGAGATAGCGCTGATAATGCCATGTATGTCACTCATAAAGCCATGGAAGAGCTCTTGGATGAGGAGAACTACTACTATCAGACCTTTCAGGTCACAGTCTTCGATCCCGATCAGGCGGATTATATAATCGAGAGGATCCTAAACGACCTTCGTCGCTACCATAAGGACGAGGCCTATGATGCCACCACCGCCCGGGATATGCTCAGCACCCTGATGAGCACCCTCTCCATGATCAAGTACGCCCTGGCGGGAATCGGGGCCATATCACTGCTGGTGGGGGGAATCGGTATTGCCAATGTGATGATGCTCACCGTAAAGGAGAGGATCAGGGAGATTGGAACCCTGCTCGCCCTGGGGGCAACGGTAGAGGACATCCGCAGGCAGTATCTGCTGGAGGCCGGAGTCCTGGGAGTGGTCTCAAGCCTGATAGGGATAATCTTAGGGGTGGGAGCCTCCTATCTCATAAGCTCGCTGGCCGGGCTGCCCTCGTCCGTAACCCCGGAGTCGATAATACTGGGCGTTCTGTTCGGCGTTCTAACCACCACCATTGCCGGCTATTATCCGGCGAACAAAGCGGCAAAACTCGACCCGATCGAGGCGCTCAGAGCAGAATGAGCGCCTCTGGGGCCGATCGATGAGGAGTGGTTGATATGAAAAATCTGGTGATATATTCGTTGGCTTTCTGGATCAGGCCAAAGGCCAGACCGGTGGGCTTTGGAGCTGGGGCGGCATTCCCGCAGGCTACACCCTGAATGAATCGTCAGGAGAGCTGCAGCCCGTTCCCACGGGCGAGGCGGATTGGCTGGTTGATATTTAAAGAAAAGCAAGGCGCTTGGTTCTGAGGGTACGGAAAGAAGGCCCCTCAGCGAAACCCGCGCAGAAGGTGTGAACTTGAGCCAAGAAGCCTCAGTCCAGCCTCCTGCTCTTTTTCAGGCCGCTCTCCACTGCATCGCGTATGGTATAGCCGCCCACGTGCAGCACAGTGTCCCCCAGTTCGTTGTCCCTCTCCATAGAGCCGGTGCAGGGATAGGAATGGTGAGCCTCTGATATCCTCTCTCTCAGGTCGGGCTGATCGGTCTCCAGGCCCAGCATCTTCTTGGCCACAAACCAGGTGGAACCGCAGGGGGCGCTTCGAACGACATTGGCCCCCATGATCACATCCTTTCCCTCTCTGCTGCCCTGAACGGTGAACTCTATCACTGGGTTGCCAATTCTCGCCTCTTTCAGGAACTGAGCGATGATGGGCTTATTGGGATCGGGGGCGAGAGCGCAAAACGGCTTGGCAAAGGCCGCCTCCATCCCCAGCTCCGCTGCCTTCTCCTCCACCTGTCTTCTCTGCCCCAAAGGCATCTCCTTCGGAGATTCCGATCCGCCGATGATCGCTTTGACCCCAGCCTCTTTGAACTTGGGGAGCAGGCCGTAGAGGATATCGGGATGGACATTGATCACTATGACCAGATCCGCCTTCGGTATATTTTGGGGGAGCAAGGGCTCTACATCATCTATGAAATCCCCATAAGTCGA